>CAZVQI010000167.1:0-4246 GCA_964629155.1 uncultured Flavobacterium sp. | reverse complement strand
CGTCAATGACTTGGTTGAGTTCTTTGGGGCTTAAAAGAGGGTGTTGATAGACTTGAGTCAGTAATTGTTTTTTCATAATTTTCAACTTTTGAACGCTAATGTAAAAATTTTTCACTTTTACCGAATAAAATTTTTTAATTTTTTAAAAATATCGCCATTAAAAGTGTAAATCTCCTTCCCTATTCATTCTTTCTTACAAAATCGAAATCTAATTGCTTTTTAACCAAATCAGCATTTTTAACTTTCACCCAAACTTCATCACCCAATTGGAGCGTATTTTTAGTAACCTCCCCTACCATAGCATACTGCTTTTCATCAAAAGTATAATAATCGTCTTTAATATCTCTAATACGAACCATTCCCTCACATTTGTTTGAAATAATTTCTACATAGATACCCCATTCAGTAACTCCCGAAATAACACCTAAAAACTCTTCGTCCTTACGATCTTGCATATATTTGACCTGCATATATTTGATACTGTCTCGCTCTGCATTGACAGCCAACATCTCCATATTTGAACAATGATTACACTTTTCTTCATAAGTCTCCTCACTTACTGATTTTCCTCCGTCAAGATAATACTGTAAAAGCCTATGAACCATTATATCAGGATACCGTCTGATAGGTGAAGTAAAATGCGAATAATAATCAAAAGCTAATCCGTAATGTCCGATATTTTCGGTCGAATACCTGGCTTTGCTCATACTTCGAATAGTTAAAGTATCTACCAAATTCTGCTCTTTTTTACCCTGTACATCCGTAAGTAACTTATTGAGTGAATAAGTAATATCCTTTTTAGATTTTAGATTTATGGAATAACCAAATTTTGAAATAATGCCTTGCAGAGCCAATAACTTTTCGTCATCAGGCTCATCGTGAATACGATAAACAAAAGTTTTCTTTTGTTTTCCGACAAATTCCGAAACTTTTCGATTAGCCAAAAGCATAAATTCTTCGATCAGGTGGTTGGCATCTTTTTGTTCTTTAAAATACACTCCGATAGGTTCTGCCTTTTCGTTCAAATGAAACTTTACTTCTACTTTGTCAAACGAAATAGCTCCGTTTTGCATTCTTTTTTTACGAAGAATTTTTGCCAATCGATCTAAAGCCAATGTTGCTTTAACGATTCTTTCATCAACTTCATAAGTTTCTCCTGTGAGTGAAATTTCAGCAGGAATAACAGCCTTTTGAGTTTCAATAATATGTTGAGCTTCTTCGTACGAAAAACGCTTATCCGAATAAATAACAGTTCGTCCGAACCATTGATTTATGATTTCAGCCTTTTCGTTCAATTCAAAAATAGCTGAAAAGGTATATTTTTCTTCTTCCGGACGAAGTGAACAAGCAAAATTCGACAAAATCTCAGGTAACATCGGAACTACTCTATCCACTAAATAAATAGAAGTTGACCTTTTATAAGCCTCTTCATCTAAAGGAGTTCCCTCTTTAACATAATGCGAAACATCTGCTATATGTACCCCTATTTCATAATTTCCGTTCTCTAATACCTCAAATGAAAGAGCATCATCAAAATCTTTGGCATCTTTTGGGTCTATCGTAAAGGTGAGAACATCTCGCATGTCTCTCCGTTTACTGATTTCTTTTTGAGTAATCGAAGTATCTAATTTATTGGCAAAAGCTTCCACTTCAATGGGGAATTCATACGGAAGTCCATATTCTGCCAAAATAGCGTGCATTTCGGTATTGTGTTCTCCCGGTTTTCCGAGCACTTTCATCACTTTACCGAAAGGAGAATCTGCTTTTTTAGGCCAATCTACAATTTTTACCAATACTACGTCACCGTTTTCTGCTTCCCCCAACATATCTTTCGAGACAAAAATATCCGTATACATTTTCGGATTAGCCGTAACCACAAAACCAAAATTCTTTTGGATACTGATTACTCCTACAAATTCTTCTTTATATCGCTCGATAATCTCTACTACTTCCGCTTCAGGTCGTCTTCCTCGTCTTCGGTTATAGATATACACTTTTACCTTATCCTTATCCAAGGCATGATTCAGATTATTCATCGGTATAAAAATATCTTCCGACAATTCATCTGAAATAAAATAAGCTGTTCTTCGGGAAGTCATATCAATTGTCCCGATAACATAATCATGACTTTCGATAATTTTATACTTTCCTGTTTCGGGTTCTTCGAGATTTCCTTTAGCTTTGAGGAGTTTTAAGTCTTTTATAATCTGATTTCTGCTTTGTGTGTCGTCAAGTTCTAATTTGGCAGCAATCTGTTTATAATTAAATGTTCTATTAGGTTCTTTTGAAAGGATTTTCAAAATTTTACCGGTAAAGTCTTTTCCTTTCTTACCGAGTTTTAACTTTTTTTTCTTCTTCATAAATCATCTTTATTATTTGCATAGTTACAAAAATTAAGCCTACGGTTACTAAAATTCACGTTATTTTTATGTTAGTTTTTATATTTTTGGAAATAACTTTAGAATGTTAAGAAATGTTTATTGAAATATTGTATTAGTATTAATTCTGCGTAAAGAACTAAAAATAAAGATTATATATAAGTAACTTTACACACAGAAACAATACAAATACTTTCGCACCCATGAAAAAGAAAGATATTAAGATTTTGTTGGTTGATGATGAGCAAGATATTTTAGAGATTGTTAGTTATAATTTATCTCAAGAAGGTTACAAAATCATAACAGCCCAAAACGGTAAAGAAGCTCTGACCAAAGCTAAAAAAGAGCAACCTCATTTGATTATTATGGATGTTATGATGCCTGAGATGGATGGGATTGAAGCTGTAGAGGCGATTCGGAAAATTCCTGAACTAAACGATATTATCATTACCTTCTTAACTGCAAGAGCTGAAGATTATTCGCAAGTTGCCGGATTTGACGTGGGTGCAGATGATTATATCACTAAACCTATAAAACCAAAAGTACTGGTAAGTAAAGTAAAAGCACTCTTAAGACGACTTAAAAACGAAAAATATCAAGAAACCATTACACTTCCCGGTTTAGAAATTAATAGAGAAGAATACAAAATTACTAAAGACGGAGAAGAAATTGTTTTACCTAAAAAAGAATTTGAACTTCTTTATCTTCTCGCTTCAAAACCCGGAAAGGTGTTTAAAAGAGATGAAATCCTAAGCCAAGTATGGGGTAATGATGTGGTAGTGGGAGGCAGAACCATTGATGTTCACATCAGAAAACTCCGTGAAAAAATAGGAGAAGAAATGTTTAAAACCATTAAAGGTGTCGGTTATAAAATTGAAGCTTAATCAGTGATATATACTAAACACCTTAGTTGCTTCATTATAAGCACTCTCAAAACTTAAAATATTTGTCCCTGTATCCACTTTTTGAGTGGCAAAATATGATAGCATTTTTTCGGTAGGCATATTTCCGGTGAGTTCGTCTTTTGCCATCGGACATCCTCCAAACCCTTGAATAGCTCCGTCAAAACGCCTACAACCAGCCTTGTAGGCACTTTCTATTTTTTCAAACCACTTATCCGGAATAGTATGCAAATGTGCTCCAAATTCAATCTCAGGGTATTTAGGAATCAGGTTAGAAAAAAGATAATCTATTACTTCCGGAGTTGAACTTCCTATAGTATCAGATAGAGATAAAATTTTAACTCCCATTTTTGATAATTTTTCTGTCCAATCGCCCACAATTTCAACATTCCATGGATCTCCGTACGGATTACCGAACCCCATAGAAAGATAAGCTACAACCTCTTTATTTGATTTATCAGCTATCTCAAGTATTTCGTTTAGTGTAATAATAGATTCAGCTATAGATTTATGAGTATTCCGCATTTGAAAATTTTCCGAAATAGAAAACGGAAAACCCAGATATTGAATTTCCTTATACAATGAAGCTTGTTCGGCTCCTCGTGTATTGGCAATAATAGCTAATAATTTGCTTTTGGTTTGAGATAAATCCAATCCTGCCAAAACTTCAGCCGTATCTTGCATTTGAGGAATGGCTTTAGGGGATACAAAGCTCCCGAAATCAATAGTATCAAATCCTACTCGAAGTAAAGATTGAATATAAGTAATCTTTTTTTCGGTAGGAATAAACGCTTTGATACCTTGCATAGCGTCTCTCGGACATTCTATTATTTTGACAGTTTCCATAAATCAACTACAAAAGTACTTTTAATCCCCTAAACACACCCCAACCTTAGATTATATCTTTTTACAACGGAATATTTCCGTGTTTTCTTTTCGGTCTTTCGACTTCTTTGCCCTCGAGCA
>CAZVQI010000166.1:0-4262 GCA_964629155.1 uncultured Flavobacterium sp. | reverse complement strand
AGCTTCTTCAACAGCTTCTTCAGCTTCTTCAGTAGCTTCTTCAACAGCTTCTTCAGCTTCTTGTGCAGTTTCTTCAACAGCCTCAATAGCTTCTTGAGCTTGTTCTTCAACAGCTTCTTTGTTAGCGTCTTTACAAGAAACAACAGTCAACAAAGCAACCGCAGCTAAACTTAAAACAACTTTTTTCATTTTTTTTAAATTATAAGGTTAATTATTAATTCGGGGCAAAGATATAACTTTTTTGGTTCAAAAAAGTTTTTAATAGAACTTTTTTTTAAAAGTTTAATTGTTGAAATACAAAAGATTAAAATCTCATCCCTGTAAAAGAATATACGAATTATGTGCCAAAATATCTATAGTAATTATTTTTTCTTTTTATTATTTTTCTTCGGATAAACAATTTTCATTTCGTCAATCAGGTGTTTGGCACCTGCATATTTGTCTATAATAAACAGAATATATCTTACATCCACCATAATATTTCGGCAAATGTCAGGATCGTAATGAATGTCGCTCATAGTTCCTTCCCAAACTCTATCAAAATTAAGCCCGACAAGGTTTCCGTATGCGTCAAGAGCAGGACTGCCGGAATTTCCTCCCGTAGTATGGTTTCGCGCAATAAAATTTACCGGCATTTTTCCGTCTTTGGCATAAATTCCGTAATCTTTTTTGTGGTAGAGGTCAATCAATTTTTGAGGAACATCAAATTCATAATCTTCCGGAATATACTTTTCCATAACTCCTTCCAAATAAGTTACAGGTTCATAATAAACCGCATCTCTTGGAGCGTATCCGCCTACTTTTCCGTAAGTGATTCGTATGGTAGAATTAGCATCAGGGAAAATTCGTGCATCAGGGAAGAGTTCTAAAATAGCTTTCATATAAGTGCGTTGTGTAGCACTTATTCTTGTGTTGATTTCTTCGTATGTCGGATTAATATTGTTCAAAAAGTTTTCCGCTGCTTTTTTCACGAAAACATACGCTTTGTCATTATTTAGTTTTTGGATTACTTCAGCCGAATTTCCTGACAAAATCTCCTGAATTCCTTCGTAAGAAGTGATTTTCGATTCAGAATAGATTTCTTTTGCCAAAGCAGGAATATCAAGCGATTTAAATTCTTCAGGAAGATGTTCTTCAGGCGTGTTGGCTATATAATAGGCTACTACTTTTTCAAATACCTTTTGATCAACAGTTGCATTAAAGTCTTTATAAAATCCTTCGAGAGAAACAATCGAATTGTTTTTCCGATCGTTAAATGATTGTTCTCCTCTCATATTATAAACCTGTTCTAATTGATGTAAACGATATGAAGTGGTGAGTAATTCCACATTTCGTAGAAATGTTTCCACAAAAATCTCATATGAAATTGCATATTTTTCTATCGCTTTATAGTCTTTTTCAAAATCAGAAAGTAAGTTTCCGTATTCTTTTTGTTTTCCGTTTTTGTTTACTCGATTAGTAAATTCTTTTTCAAAATCGCGCTTCATTTGCAAAGCTCCGCTTTTTTCCAAGCCTTGTTTTTCTCCAATCCACTTTTTCCAAGCGTTAGCAATTCGAGCATATTTAGAGGCATATTGTATTTTTATGGCTCTATCGGCTCTCATAAATTCGTCCATCACTTTGAGAGAATTGTCTCGAAGCCCTATTCTTGCCGGATTTATGTTGTTGGTGATTTGTTCAACTGCATAAGAAGGAAGGTATTCCATAGTTTTTCCCGGAAACCCGAATACCATTGTAAAATCATTTTCTTCAATACCACTTAGGGAAATAGGCAAGAAGTGTTTAGGTTTATAAGGAATATTGTCTTTAGAATATTCAGCCGGTTTATTGTTTTTATCTGCATAAACTCTGAATAAGGAAAAATCCCCGGTATGACGAGGCCAAACCCAGTTGTCTGTATCTGACCCAAACTTCCCGATAGATGAAGGAGGAGCTCCAACTAAACGAACATCTTTAAAAATTTCGGTTACAAATAAAATATACTGATTTCCTTCAAAAAAAGAACGAATCATTATGTTTTGATGATTTTCTATCGGATAAGAACTTGAAAGAGATGAAGTGTTTGCTTCTATTTTTTTCTGTTTTTGTTCTTCTGTCATAGACGAACTTACTCCATTTAAAATAGTTGAAGTAACATCCTCAATTTTAACAATAAAAGTAACAGTGAGCCCCGGGTTTGGTAGTTCTTCTTCTAAAGACATTGCCCAAAACCCATCGTGAAGATAATCATTTTCAACTGTAGAATGCGATTGAATTTCTCCATATCCGCAGTGGTGATTGGTAAGTAACAATCCGTTTGGAGAAATCATCTCCCCGGTACAACCACCTCCGAAATGGACAATTGCATCTTTGATGCTTGATTTATTATGGTTGTAAATGTCTGATGCGGAAATTTTCATTCCGAGTTTTTGCATTTCTTTTTCTCGTTCTCCTTCTAATAAAGACGGAATCCACATTCCTCCTTGTTGAGAAAAAACCGAAAGCGATACTAAAACAAAAAGTAAACGAAGTAATTTCATAAAATGGATTTTTAATAACAACTCGCAAGATAATAAATTTAACCTGAGGTCCAATAAATTCGATAAATCAAAATACTTGGGAGCATAATTGCATAAAAGAATTGATTTTATAAAATTATGTAGTTTGGCTTTCAGTAAGAATTTTCTGTTTAAGAGAAGCAGGATTGATATTCAGTCAAAATAGTTCGGATTTTCTCTTCAGCGAAGAAGATGTATTTTAAAGATTTTTCGAACTGCACGCCTACACGATGATACTATGTGAAAGAAATATGAACAAAACAACGGAAAAAATCTTATTCTTTTTCCGTTGTTTAAGGACTAATTTAAATAAATACCGTCTTCTTTTAGGGAAATGATTTTTTGTTTATAAAGACTTCCGATAGCTTTTTTGAAAGCTTTTTTACTCATCTTGAGAACACTTTTGATTTCCTCAGGATGCGAATTATCCGTAAGACGTAAGAATCCGTTTGAGGCTTTGAGTTCTTCTAAAACGATTTCTGCGTTATCTTTAATTCCTTCTACTCCTGATTTCGCTACCGAAACATCAATTTTTCTATCTTCCCGAATATTTTTTATATATCCTTTAAGTTTTTTTCCGGGAGTAAGATTTTCAAAAACCTCATCCTTATAAATTATTCCTTTGTATTTGGAATTGATAATAACATTAATCCCGATTTCTGTAATATGTGAAATGATTAAATCAACTTCTTCTCCTAGTTCAAGTTCAATATTTTCGTGTTCCAAAAATTGATTTAATCTGCTTGAGGCAACCATTCTATTAGTTTGTAAGTCTAAATAGGCATAAACAAGGTAACGCTTACCTTCTTCCATTTTACGAGCTTGTTCTTTAAAAGGAACAAACAAATCTTTTTCTAATCCCCAATTCAAAAAAGCTCCGTATCGGTTGATGTAATTTACTTGAAGATAGGCAAATTCATTTCGTTGAATGTAAGGTTTCAGAGTTGTGGCGGTTAATCGTTCTTCGTGGTCAAGATAGACAAAAACTGTGATTTCATCTCCAACTTCAAAGTGTTTCGGAACGTATTTATTCGGAAGGAGTACATCAGTATTCCCGTCTGACAAGAATAATCCTACCGAAGTATCACGGACGATCTTGAGAGTATTGTATTTGCCTATTTCTATCATCATTTAATAAAAAGTACCTTGGGTTTAGATAAAGTAAAAGGTTAGAAAGTTATGCAACAATCTAACCTCTTAATGTTTATTTTTTAATTTATTTTTATAACAGAGCGTCAATAGCATCAGTATAACTTTTCTTTGGAGCTACTCCAACCTGACGAGCCATAACTTCTCCATTTTTGAAAACCAATACAGTTGGAATGTTTCTTACTCCATATTTTGCAGCAAATTCTTGATTTGCATCTACGTCTACTTTTCCAACTACTGCTTTTCCTTCGTATTCTTTACTTATTTCGTCAATGATAGGGCCTACCATTCTACAAGGACCACACCAAACAGCCCAAAAATCTACCAAAACAGGTTTATCCGATTTTAAAACTACTTCTTCAAAAGTAGCATCTGTTATTTCTAAAGCCATAATTTTATGTTGTTTTAAATGATATGCAAAAATACGATTTTATTTTTAATCTGTTTTTTAATAGGTATCAACTTTTGTAATAGTTGTATAAGAACTCTTGATTGACAACAAATTATTTTTTAGAGAAAATTGTTTTTTGTAAAACCGAAGAAATGATAATCGTGAGCCCTGCTCCGATAACGTTT
>CAZVQI010000165.1:0-4296 GCA_964629155.1 uncultured Flavobacterium sp. | reverse complement strand
ACTTCCTGGCGAGGATGGAGACGCGCCGGGCGACGCTGGCCAGGAAGAGCCAGTCCTTTTCGGCGGAAACGCGCGAGATCTGCGTCTTGCTCGTGGACGTGGTGCGGGAGGGGTAGAGGCCGTGAAGAGCTGGAAAGAACAACTTCGGGACGCCAAACGAGCCCTGTTCGGAGTGGCGTCGAAGGTAACGGTACGCCAGGAAGGAAAACCCGACGTTCCCGAAGCGCCGGCTCACGATCGACGCGAAGATGCACTTCAATCGAAAAAATCCGAGCCTTCCGGTGGGAGAGCGTCCGGTGGAGCGAGCATTCGCTCCGGCGTCGGGACGGCCAGTAGGGTGAGGGGGCGGGCAGATGGCGAGAAGCCGGTCGGACCGAGCCCCGCCGGTTCCTCTTCCGAGAACCGACCTACGCCTTCGAACCGGACGGCGCCGACGCCGGTCTTTCGGCCACGCATCGATGCGGGGCGCTCGCTGGTCATGCCGGATTGGAGCGACGCTGGCAGGTCGTTGCAGCATCCCGATTACCAGGGCGGGAGAGCTGCGCCCATGGTCGTCAGAATCGGCGTGGATTTCGGAACCGCCTTCACGAAAGTGGCGATTCGAGCGGGTGTCGATCTGGTCCCCGTCGATTGGTCCGCGGTCACCGGCGACGAGTCGCCGACCGGGCGCTACGTGACGCCTGGCTTCGTTTGCCGCACATCGAATGGCGAGTACTGTTGGCGGCGACTTGCCGATTCCGATATCCGGGGGAATCTCAAGCTCTCGGTCATCGAGATGGCCGGCTCCGACGAGTGTCCAACGGCCACCCTGGCATATCTCGCCCTGGTCATCCGCTACGCCAGAGCGTTCCTGTATCGGCACCCGGAAGTCGGGCGGAAACTGGTGGCCCGTTCGCTTCGTTGGGAATTGAACGTCGGATGCCCCACCGAGCCACACGAGAGACCGGAGGTCGTCGAACTGTTCCGACGCATCGCTCGGATCGCTTGGCGGCTGGCGGGAGTGGACGATCTCCGCGAGTCGAACATCGCCGCCGCGTGGAGGAATGACGAAGCGGACGTCGGCCTCGAGACGGAGCCGGGTGTCGTGCCGGAGTTCGTGGCGCAGATCGCCGGTTACCTCGTATCGCCCCAGGTGAGTGAAGGATTGCACGCGCTGATCGACATCGGTGCGGCGACTCTCGACGTGGCGACGTTCAACGTGGTCTTGCCGAACGATCTCGATTCCTCGCCGAGAATTCCGATCTTCTTCTCCGCCGTCCGTCCGCTCGGCACCCATTACCTTAACTACAACCGCCATTTCCGGCTCGGCCTCGAACTCGCGTGGGACGATGCCGCGCCGGTCGAGCCCGCCGCCGGCTTCGCGAAACGATACGGCAGACGTCAGAACGAGGTCGACGCCGTCGACTCGGAGTTCATGCATCGAGTCGCCGGCTGCATCACGGGCGTGATCGACAGTACCCGCACGAACTCACGGGGAGATCCGCGAAGCCCAGCGTGGCGCGAAGGACTGCCGATATTCGTCACTGGCGGCGGATCCGACTGCGAACCCTATCGTAGGGCCATCGACATGGGCCAGCTTGATCTGGAACGACGGATCCGCTCGCCGAGACGCTTCCGGTTCATCGAGATGGATCCGCTCGGCGCGAAGTTCCCACAGTTCGGTACCGAAATCGGGGGCAGGCTCACCGTCGCGATCGGCTTGACAGAGGATGCGGAAAACATCGCTCGCGTCGTTCCTCATCGCGACATTGAACCGATAACGCGAACCGTGAAAGAGCGTGTCGACCATACGGAGCTTTATGGCGACCGATGAGCGGGTGTGAAACCCTTTTTGAATCGAGAGGCGTATCGATTCGGTCGAACGCCGACGAGGTTGGTGACTTATGGATGAAATGGACAAGAACGATACGACCGCCGGTACTGGTGGGCTTCCGAATGCATGGCTCGTTCGCCTCGGCGCTGAGGCGAGATTCGAGACGTTCTCGCTGCGTGTGCAGGGGCAGAGCCATGACTTCGCCGCGATCGGGGAAGGTGACGGTTTCCTGATCGCCGACGGGCCGATGGGCAATGCCGTCGCTTTCGCAAGGGTCTATCGCGTCCGTACCATGCACGACGAGGTGGTGTTCCATTTCGACGGTGTGGTCCGTCTGCCGCCGCCGATCGCTCACGCTTCCGTCGGCGTCGCCTTGCCTACCTCTGCCGGTGCGATTGGCCGCCTCGATTGGTCGGTCTTCGCGAGCGCCTTGAAGACCACCATCGGTCTCGACTGGTCGGCGTTTCCCACGATCGTGGGCGACACGCCGGACGAGCAGGCCTATGTCCGGGAACTCCTCGAAGCGGCGGTCACCGACGACCTGCTCGGCCCCGCCGACGGTCCGCGCGAAGAGATCGTCGAGATGAGCGTGCGTGACCGCTATCTGGTGGGGAAACTCGCGCCCCGCGACAGTCGGGTCGAGGAGGAAGACGACCTCGCGGGCACCAGCGGTCGTGTTGAGGCCGAGGAAGGGCCGCGCGAGATAGACGCATCCACCAACCAGTCGCTGGTTCCGTCGTCGTTCGGCATCACGTTCTGCGTCGACGCGGACGTCACGGCACTGGAAGTCGAAGCCCGCTGGGGGCGCTACGAGCGCGGCGAAAGCGAGCGGCACTTGGACGAGAAGACGGGCAAGCCCCTGAGGGCCTGGAAGCGTATCCCCTCCGGCGGCAGGCTGGTCCTCCCCATGCGGGACGGCGAAATCGCCCCGATCGCTCCGGACAGCGAGTGCCCCGCCGTGGTGATACAGGGAACCGTGCGTTCGCCACTCCCGAACGGCGACCGCTTGGTGACACTGTTCTTGGTCAACACCCAGGAGCTTCCCGACCAGAACCAGGATGCAGCGTGGATTTTCCAGCCTGAGCTGGTCGTCCGCGATCCAGAGCGACGACCTGTCTTTCGTCGCAAGCCGAACCTACAAGCCACCCATCCGGATGAGGAAAGGTTGGCGTTGGAGATGATTTACCGGCGCCGGGTGGAATTCGCAGTCGGACACGGCGTTTCCGTGCATGCTGAAACTGCTTCGGACGACGTCGAGCATGCCGTCGAGGTACGTACGGAGGTTCTGCCGCGCTACGAGATTCGTGTCACGGAGACACCTGGCTCCCGACCCGAGGACAGGCCGGCGATGCGACGGATGGTAGAGGAAGGTTGGCTTGACATGAATCGGCTGGCGACCATGGAGCGCCCCGATCTCGTCGACGCGCTCACCGCTCTCGTCGATGACTATGCCGTCTGGATTGCCGAGCAATGTGCCCGGATCGGTAGGGACGTCGTCGGATACGACAAGGTGGCGTCGGATGCGATGGGCCGGTGTCAGGCGGTGCTGGAGCGCCTGAAGGAAGGCGTACAGGTGCTCGGTTCGGACGACCGAGCGCTCGAAGCTTTCCGCTTCGCGAATCGGGCCATGTCGATACAGCGCCTCCGCAGCGTCTATTCGTTGGAGCGCCGTCGTGGCGGAGCGCCCGATCTCACCGAACTGGAGAAGCGGGAAAAGCCATCGTGGCGTCCATTCCAGTTGGCTTTCGTTCTGCTTTCCATTCCGGCCCTCGCCGATCCCCATCATCGGGACCGGACCGAGCCGCTCGAGGCCTACGCCGATCTGCTTTGGTTCCCCACCGGTGGTGGTAAGACCGAGGCGTACCTCGGTGTGGCGGCTTTCACCATGGCGGTGCGTAGACTACAGGGGACTGTCGGTGGATTCGACGCGAGACGCGGTCTGGCCGTGATCATGCGGTACACCTTGCGTCTGCTCACCCTGCAACAGTTCCAACGAGCTACCGCGTTGATCTGCGCGATGGAGGTGCTGCGACGGGTCGACCCGAAGAAATGGGGCGACGAGCCTTTCACCATCGGCCTTTGGGTCGGTCAGCGCGTGACGCCGAACACGACCGAGGAAAGCCACGCGGCCATCGAGAAGGAGCGAGCCGGAAAGTATGGTACTGGCTCGACGCCGGCCCAGCTCACTTTCTGCCCCTGGTGCGGTTCCGAGATCGCTCCTGGGCGCGACATCCGCGTGGATCGCGATAGCGGCAGGACGGTCGTCTATTGCGGCGACAAGCTCGGGCGTTGTGACTTCAGCCACGCCAGGTCCAACCACCAGGGATTGCCCGTGAAGGTGGTGGACGACGAGATCTACCGACGCCCGCCGAGCATGATGGTGGCGACCGTGGACAAGTTCGCGATGATGGCCTGGCGAGGACAGGTCCGCACCTAGTTCGGCAGGGCAACAACGGAATCTCCTCGACACGGGCTGCTCTGGC
>CAZVQI010000164.1:0-4297 GCA_964629155.1 uncultured Flavobacterium sp. | reverse complement strand
TTAAAAATAATCATAATGTGTCAAACGGTCAAATCTTTTCGCTACTGGTATAATCTAGGAGATCTGGATGATGATGGAATAGATGATGTAGGATTTTTACCATCATGGTTTTCAAGCTAATGGAGAACATATTACGCCTGGAGAACGAAAAACGGCCAATTTAAATATCTTACGGAGCCTTTTACAGTAACCTTAGACCTTATACTTTCCATGCATCCTCTTCCTATAACTAAAAGTGAAATTGATGGGTTCCTGAATCAGTATACTGTGGATGAATTTTCTCAAGAGATCAAAATTAATAGGATTAAGATCTCTGATTAATCACACATATAAATTTATACTTATCTTGATGATATTCTTCGAGATATTAGTATATAATCACTCGGGGCTACTAAATATTGATCTTTCGAATTTTAGTACTTGAATTTCTTTTTCAGGTAAGGTTGAAGTTCCTCGTACGGTACAAATAGTCTGAAATGCCCTTTAGAACGTGGTGTCATTTCGAATACATCGTAATGGAAATGAATTCCTGTATTTGAGAGAATAAAATTTCCGGTCAAGTATACTGAGTCCCTAATAAAAAAGCTGTTAGTGGCCTCATTTAGCTTAACTCCGACTGGTATATGGTACTTTTTCCGAAGAACTTTGTCAAGCACAGATTCGATTTCATTTTCATAATCCAAGTTAAGAACATCATCCAAATCTATCCAGGCATTTTTTTCCTTACTCCATACCCCATATCTAACTATGTAAAAATATCGATATTCGTAAACAAGGTATTTTCTTGAGTTCATTACGATATGATAATAATGATATTCATGAAAAGGATCTATACCCTTCCATACGTCCCCGTGTCCTTTCTTAAATTCTGATTCGTACTCCTCAGTGATTGTATTGGCAAATCGATAAAAATCGAGGTATTTATCATCCCACATTAATTTCCGTAATTTTATATTCTTAGGCAAATAATAGTCCAGTTTTACGGTACCAGCCTCGATGTGATTAAACTCCTCTCTTCCCAGGTCATATGGAACTACTCTTTCCAAAAGGTAATGGTTCATCTCCGTATATTGATCAAAACCAGCTTCTTTGAGTTCAAAATTCATTTTACGATCACCTCTTCTCCATACCCCAGAATAGATACCATCCATATATATTCCATTAAAGTACTCCTTTATGTCCCCTGGTTCAGACCAATATCCAAGATTAGATTCCAAGTTTAAAGAATCTCCACCTTGGATAGAATTTTCAGTACTGTATAAATCAATTCTAATATCTTGACTGTGGTAAAAATAAGAGATGTGGTAGAACTCTGGATTACTATGCTCATCCTTGCAATATAACTCGAGAGTTATAGGGTACCATCCTACTTTTCCTTCTAGTATAATATGTCTAGACTCTTGGTTGTATGCTACAGTATTTCCAAGACATATAACTAACAATAATATATATTTCATATAATCACTTAGGGTTTACGTCATAATCATCAAAAAACACTAAAACACAAAAGCATCTCCGCACCTAAGATAGTTATTTGTGTGTATATGTTGTTACATGAAGAGTCAATACTTTGCAGTGGTATGCAACATGAAATAATATATGCAGCATCCCCCACATTACCTCCCCATGTTGCCTCTTCAAACTTTCACTTCACTCAAAAAAACAATCGTTGAACCACCGTATCCGTCCGTCCAACCATATATTGTAATATCCTTGGTGGTGTCAGATCTTTGTAAAAATAAATGACATGAGCAAAGTACACTGACGTATACGCCGTACATCGCCAATATTGTTATGAGGTAAGAGATAAATTCCAAATAATGTGGGATATATGTGAGCGGGCCTTCATTAAATTGCACGCAGGAGCTCACAGTTTTTTCAACAAAGTTCAGTGTTTGACTGTCCTTGAAGTATGATACCACTCAACACAATCAGATAGATCGAGAAACCTGAGATGATTAATGTTTCGAAATCTTATTTGAAACCAAGCTGTACCAATGATCGCTAACTTCATGAAATATTCTTGCAACATGCCCACGTTACAAATCGGAAATATACCACAGGAGATTTATGATCATTTTCAACATTTGAATGAGATCTATCAACTAGTATCGAAGGCGGACTCTGAAAAATGGTGCAGTACGCAGGATGAAGATCAGAAAACATGGGAAGATCACTCTGATACGGGGAGAATCCAGGACTATGGTTCGAGTCCCGGCAGGACCATTGTTCGAGTATCGTCCGGACTACAACATCTGGTCCCGGACCGGATTCGGGTGAGAGACCTGAAGTAGAGCGGAAAATCCTTCGTTCGATCGTGATACCGGGTAACCTCAACCCCAAGGATTACCAGGACTTTTACCGTACCTTTGTCTATCTGCTCAAGGATAACCTCGTCAATATGGAGATCACACTCCGAGCCGCATCTAGGTCGATGAATCCTTTGAAAAAGAACCATCCGTAGATCAAAAGCATACGGGAGCAAGTACGGCAATTGGGAATGGAAATGGAGGTAGGGGATTTCTAAGTCGGCGGTAGGCTAATTGCGCAGGAACGAATTGGTATGGCTGTAGTTTCTTGCGATGGTAGCCGGAGTTGGGGAAGTGGGAGAGCCGGATTGCTGAGCGGAATTAAAAGAAGAAAATCGGGGAAATGAGCAGATTAATGAACAAGTGTAAAATTGACTCTTATCTTTCCACCCTCCCGAAAGTCCATATATTTTGTTTGATTTTTCAAAGGGGCCGGTGCCCACCATTGGTCGAGCAATTCTGCTGTGGTCCATGCTTTCCAAACTAATTCGAGGTTTGCGTTAAATTCACGTTTTACCAAAATCGTGTTGTTTTCTTTGTTTACCACAAAGTCAAATAATAAATTCCGGTTCATTTTATATTGTTTTTGATGGTTAATAGTACGTCATCCAGTTGATTAAACCGAGTTTCCCAAATTTTTCGGAACTGCTCGAGCCACTTGTCTATTTCCTTCATCTTGTCGATTTCGAGTGAGTAGTAAATATTTCTCCCTTGTTGGTCCTGTTTTACAAGTTCGCACTCCGTTAAAATGCGAAGATGTTTTGAAACAGCTTGTCGGCTGGTGTCAAAGTGCTCGGCAATGTCGTTTGGTGTCATTGCCTGTAACGCAATTAAGACGATTATGGCTCGTCTGGTCGGATCTGCTATTGCTTGAAAAATGTCTCGTCGCATAGTCTTACTGTTTTGTTTTCGAAACCAATTGGTTGCAAATATACGCGCAACTTTTTGGTTGCGCAAATTTATTTTCATTTTTTTTAAATATCGGAAATTCACCGCGTACCTCCGACCGTACGCTCGAATCGCCAAACCTAACATTGATTGTAGTACTCAAGTCGCTGTGGTTGTGTGGACTTTGTCATTTGGTTTTTTTCAAAGATCGGTCGACGGCCCGGGCACTACAATAAGAAATCGATATCGCCCTTTGTGGGTACGCGACGTAATCTTGTCGCAACTGATCTGAAATCCCCGGGGATAATGGTACACGTCTTTCCTTCCAACCTTTCCCTCCTCGAATCCTACTCAGTCCCCATTTGTTCGTGTTCTTCAACGTGACTTCTTTCAGACTTTCTACATGGGCCCAAAATAAGCCGGGCAATAAAATCATGTGTCTGGTTCCCCTGAACACTGAATTTAAAATATCCATATGAAACGTATCAATGACAGGTGCCTGATCACAGATCAATTCTTTATCCATTCAGAAAAAAGTCCCAAACTGCCAAAAAATGGCAGTGTAGGTTACTACTTTTATGAACAAGGCGGATTAATACAATATCAGATAATAACCCGCACCATTATACACAACAATGAATCGATGTGGATGAAATCGAAATAAGATGATCACTTTTAAACCAGGTGAGCCTAAAGATCCTCTTGTTGAGCTCACTAAAAAATTATTGAAACTACTTGATGTAAAAGTTACCTCAAGGACTATAGAAAAAACCATCTTAAGACATCCGTACTATCCAGGCATTCTTGCATTAAGCGATGCCCTCACAGATTGGAAAGTGAAAAATATCTCTTTGCAGATTGATGAATCAAAACTATCACTTCTACCGACCCCATTTATAGCCCATCTACATCCATCCAACGATTATGACCTAAGGATTATTTGTGGAATAAGAAACGATGTAGTGGAATTCAGTAAATCCATGAATAAAACTAACGAAATTCCACTGGAATTAACGGGGCAAAACGCCGGATCAAAATCGAAATTATTTATTAGTAAAACTCCGGTTATGCCATAAAATGAGTGTACACATAAAGGACGT
>CAZVQI010000163.1:0-4311 GCA_964629155.1 uncultured Flavobacterium sp. | reverse complement strand
CCCGTGGGAATCGGATAGTTTCTACCATCTCAGTGATTTGAGCAGGTGGAGGAGGTGTCATTGACGCTACGGCGATAGAGACAATGAAATTGAAAATCATACCCAATGTGCCTATGCCTTCAGGAGAAATTCCAAACCACCAATTTTCGGGTAAGTTGGCCTCTGGGTTATAGAGCTTAAAATAAACAATGTATGTGGCAGTAAAAATGAGCCCTACGACCATACCGGCAATGGCTCCTTGCTTATTCATTCTCTTAGAGAAAATACCCATGATAATGGCCGGGAAAAAGGAGGATGCCGCTAAGCCAAAAGCAAAAGCTACCACCGCTGCCACATAACCTGGAGGATGGATACCAAAGTAACCTGCTATTACTACTGCAACTGCAGAAGCTATACGAGCCGCAAATAGTTCGCCCTTTTCGGAAATGGAAGGATTAATGGTTTTCTTAATAAGATCGTGAGACACAGAGGTAGAAATCACCAATAATAGCCCTGCCGCAGTCGACAACGCTGCTGCCAGTCCGCCTGCTGCCACCAGTGCAATTACCCAATTGGGCAGGCCGGCTATTTCCGGGTTAGCCAATACCATAATGTCGTTGTCTATTTCCAGTTCGTTCCCTTTCCACTGATTCTGTTCTACTTTAGCCAAAAAAGCAGGATCTGCATTTTTGTCATTGTAAAACTGGATAAGGCCGTCATTATTCTTGTCCGTAAAATTTATGAGACCAGTGTTTTCCCAAGTTTTAAACCAAGAAGGCACCTGTTCGTAAGGTTGATTGCTAACAGTGCTAATGAGATTGGCGCGTGCAAAAGCGGCCACAGCAGGTGCAGTAGTGTATAGAATAGCAATAAATATAAGCGCATAACCAGCCGAAATACGTGCATCCTTCACTTTAGGCACCGTGAAAAACCTTACGATAACATGGGGAAGGCCAGCGGTACCTACCATTAAAGCGGCAGTAATAAAAAACACGTCAATCATGCTACTCCTGCCTTTGGTATAGGCACCAAAACCTAGCTCCTCACCAAGGCCATCAAGCTTATCTAAGAGATAAGTCCCATCGCTCAAGGAAGAGCCAAACCCTATCTGTGGAATCGCATTGTCTGTAAGGATAAGCGAAATGAAGATGGCAGGTACCATGTAGGCAAAAATAAGTACGCAATATTGAGCGACTTGGGTGTAGGTAATCCCTTTCATCCCTCCCAAAACCGCATATAGGAACACGATGGCCATGCCAATATATACACCAGTATTAACATCTACTTCAAGAAATCGACTAAATACAACGCCCACACCTCGCATCTGTCCTGCCACGTACGTAAAGGAAATAAATAGGGCACACACCACTGCTACTTGACGTGCAGCTTGTGAATAATAGCGCTCTCCCACAAAATCTGGCACGGTGAACTTACCGAACTTACGCAGATACGGCTACAATATTATTGCAAGTAAAACATAACCACCAGTCCAACATAAAAGATTGACGGAGCCATCATAGCATATAAAGGAGATAATGCCAGCCATAGAAATGAAAGATGCCGCTGACATCCAATCTGCTGCCGTGGCCATGCCATTGGCAAGAGGAGGAACACCTCCTCCTGCAAGATAAAAATCTTTGGTAGATCCGGCCCTACTCCAAATTGCGATTCCTATGTATATAGCAAAAGTAAAGCCGACTATGGCATAAATCCAGATTTGTTGGTTTTCCATCTTATGTGTTAATGATTTTTATTTTTCATCCACATCAAAGTCCTTGTCAAGTCTGTTCATCCATTTCACATATACAAAAATGATGATGACAAACATATAAAGCGCGCCTTGTTGAGCAAACCAGAAACCTAGTTTAAAACCGCCTATTCTTATGGCATTGAGGGGCTCTACTGCTATAATGCCAAAAACGAAGGAACAAATAAACCAGATGGATAATAGGATGAGTAGATAGCGCAGGTTGCGTTTCCAGTATTGCTGCATTCTTTCCTTGTTATTATTGTACATCCTGATGTGTTTTTTAAAAGATTGTATTCTCTTGTGGAATCATGCAACAATTTTCCACAATCGATTGCAATAATAACAGAATATTCCTTTTAAAAAAGATTAAGCAGCAAATTTTTCTATTGGTAGATGGTTTATTTACAGCAGAAACTCCACCATAACAGCCAGGCAAGCCCCTATCAGACTCACTAACAGTCGCTTGAAGTGGAAGCGGTGCTCAGGGCTGCTTTCAAAAAATATGGTGGTGGATATATGAAGGAAGTTCCCACAAACAACAGCATAGATCAGCAAAAAGGTATTATCATCCACCAAGGCAGTGTCATGGAAATAAACACTGAACAATAGGCCCAAGGGAGAAGCCAAAGCGAAGATAACAAGTAACAATAGCTCCTTTTTTAGTGAATGCACCTTTAACCTCAAAACCGACATGAGCGCAAAGGCAGCAGGCATCTTGTGCAATATAATACCGATAAGAAGTGCGTGGGAACCATGGTCGTGCACATGCTCCGCAGGGTGGGCCAGGAGCGTCCCTTCCATAAATGAATGAAAGCACAGGGCTACCAACAATGTAGTGACGCTAAGATTGCCATGATCGTGACCATTTTGGGCCGGTTCATGAATATGGCCATGCTCTACTCCCGAGGTGAATTGCGCCAAAACAATCTGCAAAAAGAAGCCGATCAAAATAAAAAGTCCTATTTGGGCTGGGTTATCCGAAGCAGAAAACACATCAGGCAGTAAATGAATGATGGTAATGGAAAACAAGTAGGAGCCGGCGAATACCAAGCTCAGTTTAAATGAAGTAGTATTGATCTTTTTGACCAAGAAAACAGCTAGCCCACCCCCTAAGGCCGATAGGGTCAGAATGACAATATCTTGTAGCATATATGTTTATCGAGCAAGAGGTTTTTGCAATATAAAAATCATTCTTTCTGAAGAACTCTCTTCAAATGGGCTCAAACGGTAGTCACCGTAAATCTGCTGCAAAGATAAACCTGCTTTTTTAAAATACCCTATAAATTTTTCTTTTTGGATCGCCTGTACCCGCTCAGTAAAAATAAAATTCCTGTCTTCGGCCTCAAACTCTATGTCTTTGAGGATATATCCGTTGGCAAACCGCCGGCTTATTTTAAATAGGATCCCGTCTATCTCTTTTTCTTCGCAAGGCACTAGCCTATCGATGACAAAACCAGGATTGAGAAAATCGAGCACAAAGTTCCCTCCCGGCTTTATCCCTTGGGCAGTAGCACAAATGGCCTTTTCGTTCTCTTCTTCAGTCTCAAAATAACCAAAGCTTGTGAAAAGATTCAGCACAAAATCAAAGGCTTCCTTTCTGAACACCTCACGCATATCATGGACATAAAAGTGTAGCCTATCGTTTTCTGCTTTCTTTGCCTCCGCTATATTATGAGGAGAAAGGTCTACCCCCACTACATCCAGTCCAATACTGT
Organism: uncultured Flavobacterium sp.; assembly: GCA_964629155.1. Taxonomy (GTDB): domain Bacteria; phylum Bacteroidota; class Bacteroidia; order Flavobacteriales; family Flavobacteriaceae; genus Flavobacterium. Next base: position 867 of record CAZVQI010000163.1, on the reverse strand, counting down.
TCATGTAAATAGAATGCCTCCCTTTGCCACAGGCCAAATCTAATATTTTATGCTCAGGTTTGAAATCCAGCAACTTATCCAAGCTCTGTATAAAAGCTCTGGCCTCTTCAAAATCACGGTGCTTATATAGTATATGATAATACGGTGAGTCGAACCACTCTCCAAACCATTCCCTTTTTACTTGTGTGTTTAGCATGCTTCTTTCATCAATCGCTTATCCAACAAAATTACTCCTCAATAAATTCTTTCATGCCTTCTGAAGTGAAGGTATGTATTTCGCCACTGTCATTACTATACACCAAGTATGCTTCCAGCTCCGTATGGCGCTCAAGTATATGTCTGGCTCCTTCCAGTCCTAAAACCATAAAAGCCGTGGCAAATGCGTCTGCTGTCATACAATCGTGAGCAACTACTGAAGCACTCAATAGGGTATGTTCTACGGGATAGCCAGTCTTAGGATTAATCGTGTGGGAAAATTTTTTCCCATCCTTTTCATAATAGTTGCGGTAGTTCCCGGACGTGGCGAGCGCCCTGTTTTCTAAAGCTACCACTGCCTGCAAAGGCCGGCCAGCCGTACCATCAGAAGGTCGGTCAATACCAATTCGCCATGCACGGCCTTCTTGATTTTTGCCCAAGCATACCATTTCACCACCAATTTCCACCATCATGTTCTCTACACCTTTGCTCTTCAGAAAGCCTACTACCACATCTACGCCATATCCCTTTGCAATTGCACTAAAATCAAGTTGAATACCTCTTTTAAGTTTGCATTCGGAAATGGAGTCGAAATAAATACTATCAAATTTGACATATTGCAACAGGGAATCAATGGTTTCTTTGGTAGGTATTTCAGCCTCTTCAGGTCCA
>CAZVQI010000162.1:0-4331 GCA_964629155.1 uncultured Flavobacterium sp. | reverse complement strand
ATATCGGAGCAACCGGTATAAACGTAGGAGTAATCTCATCGGTAACAGTAACGGTAACAGTAACTTCTTCCGCACATTCATCCTCATTAGGAGTAAATGTATAAGTGCCTGTTTGAGTATTATCAAATATTGGACTCCATGTACCTGAAATTCCATTCGCTGATACATTTGGTAAAGGAGATGCTCCTCCTTCACAAACTACTCCAATTTCATTAAATACAGGGGTAACTATTTCTTCAATAACAACAGTATCTGTTGCTGTGTGTGTACACATTGCAGAACCATACATTATGTTTGTAATTAACGTAAACTCTATAGTTCCCGGAGGAAGATTACTTGCTGTTGTCGATAATTCGACAGGATTATCAATTGCTACCATAGGTGATGACAACCACAAAGGAGCAATAGTAGCACTAATAGTAATTGGTAGTGGTGGGTCAAGTAATGGAACCTCAAAAATAGAAGCTGTTTCAGCCGTACACGAATTATCATTTATTGTAGAGCTTATATTTCCTGAATTATACGAAATACTCGTTGGACCGCCACAAGTTGTTGATAAATTAGTAAAAGTTATAGAAGCATTAGTTAAAGCTCCAACATCTACTCCAATACAATCATAGATCTGAACAGCCCAACCACCTTGCGCTGCATCTATCCCATACAGCGGACTCCAGTTTATAGGAGTAGCAGTCGGTCCATAAGTCCCGTAAACTCCCGAATAGTTTGACAAACACTCTGTTGTATTACCACAGGCTGTTTCCGGCAAACACGGGTTAAAATTTGCTGTAGAATTTGTGGAGAAACACAGTCCGTTTACGTTATTATTACTATTACAAACAGGTCCTTGCCCATTTGCACCGGGATTTGGTGACAACAAAATGGTTGGACCTCCCCCAGGACCTACTAAATAAAATGCAAGGTCTGACACATAGGTATGTACTGCCGAAAAACATACATAAATTTGTGTATCCGGAGTAATATAAGCTTCTGAATGAGGAGGGTTATAATAGGTGTATGTAGAAGTTGCATCAAGAGAAGCATTCAATGCTACTGAATCACAGGAAGTTTTGACCACTTCAGCATCTAATTCAGCATTTAAATTCCATACCCAAGCCGTATAACAACCTATTACATTGTTACCACTATCCACAATTTGTACACGATACCCGTCACTAGGAAGATTAGAAATTGTTGAAGAACTTCCTGTTTCTGAAGTATAAAAAGACCATTTGGCAGATGCTTCGTTATGATAAAACCAATTAAAAGTATAATTTCCTGGGACGGGAGGATTGGCTGTCAAGCTTCCTTGAGTAGCTCCTAATTCATCTCCACACCATATGTAAATAATATCCTGAGGTGACCCATCCGTATAACTGGTAGGGGTCATCCCGGAATGGCCATTAGCTGTTATTTGAGCACTTACTTTTATAGCAAAAAGTAAAAAAAAGCTAGTTAGTAAAATCTTTTTCATTATCATTTCTTATTCTGGTGGTTTCTTAACTTTTCTTCTATTAATTGTTTTTGCTCTACATAATATTTCAAATCTTCGGCGTTCCCTTCTTCTTTTATTTTTTCAATTTTCAAATCAGCATAATACAGCATATCCTCTAATTCTTCTACGGAGAAATCATCCATCGTACGAGGAGAACGAGAATTAGTCTTAATAGACTGTTTTTGTGTTTGTTGAACAGAATCAGATTTAATACCTAATGTATGTTCTACATCTACCGGTTTATGAACAACAACTCCATTGGGCTCTACATGAAGTATAACTCCGGTACCTTTTTTTTGGGAATACGACGATACCGTAAACATTAAACCTGCAATAATCAAAAATTTCTTCATAGCTTTTAACACGTTGAAATGACTGATAAAAGTAGTCTTTTTGCACTCTACAGCAAAATTTTAATCGGTAAATATTACCTATTCCTAAAGAATTAGCTTTTTGTAACATTTTTAAGGCAGAACAAGAAGTCTTTCATTATCTTTATTAGCATAATCAAAGATTGCTATAAATAAACATCTTACAAGATATTTTATCATTGAATTACACTATTTAAGTTCGAATTTAATAACACTCAAGTAACATTATCTTAACATTGAAAATTAAAACATATATTTATTTAAAGTACCTTTGCACAGAATTTAACTCATAAATAAAATGGCTTTTTCAATAAATGATATTTTTCAGTTTTTGACTCCGAAAGACAAAAAGTTCTTTCCCTTATTTGAGCAAGCGACTTCCAATCTTGTAGATTTAGCCAACGCACTCAACGAAGTTGCTAATGCACCTAAAGACAAAAGAGATGAGTATTTCAAAAAAATAGATCAACTCGAAATGACTATTGACGAAATAACCCATAAAACAAACATCGAACTAAGCAGAAACTTTCTTACTCCGTTTGACCGAGAAGACATTCATTCACTTATCAAATCTATTGATGACGTAACTGATTTTCTTCATGGTTCTGCCAGTCGAATGAAAATGTATCAGGTAGAAAAAATCACTAAATCTATCCGAAAACTTACAGAAATTAATCTTGAAGCTTGTCTGCTGATTCAAAAAGCTATAACAGATCTCAAAGAGCACAAAAAACTGCAAAGAATAACAGTTGCTTGTAAAAAAATTGCAAAACTCGAAAGCAAAGCAGATGTAGTTTTTGACAATGCTGTTATGGATATTTTTGAAAACGAAACCGATGCTATCAAAATCATTAAGTACAAAGAAGTGCTAACAGCTCTTGAGGATGCTTCGGATAAATGTAAGGATGTAGCCAATGTACTGGAAACTATCGTAGTAAAATATTCATAACAATATCCTTTAAAAAACCGTACTAATGGATAGTTTTACCCTATTAGTTATAATCATCGTTCTAGCTTTTATATTTGATTTTATCAATGGCTTCCACGATGCAGCAAATTCAATCGCAACGATTGTAGCCACTCGAGTTCTTACACCTTTTCAGGCAGTTTTATGGGCAGCGTTTTTCAATTTTGTTGCTTATTTTATTTCCAAATATTGGATTGGAGAGTTCAAAATCGGTAACACAATTGCTAAAACCGTCCACCCTCTTACTTCTGACGGTCAAGATCTGATTACTCTCGAAGTAATTTTCGCAGGACTTATAGCGGCTATCTTTTGGAATTTACTTACTTGGAAATTTGGCATTCCTTCATCTTCTTCACACACCCTTATCGGAGGATTTATGGGAGCAGCACTTATGCACGCCTATACTATTTCTGCCGATCTGAACGAAGTTATAAACTATGCAAAAGTAATCCCTATAATTATTTTTATATTCCTTGCTCCTACTATCGGATTTTTTATTGCACATTTACTCACTGTACTCATTATGTGGATTTGCAGGAAAACCACACCTCATAAAGCTGATAAGTGGTTTAGAAAACTGCAATTACTTTCATCTGCTCTATTTAGTTTAGGACACGGAGCTAACGACGCTCAAAAAGTTATGGGAATCATAGGAGCAGCTGTAATTTTCTATCACGTAGATGCAGGTCACATAGAATGGGTTAATTCTACTGACCAATTTGCTCACTTCGTTGATGAATGGGACTGGGTACCTTTTACTTCCTTTTTGATTATCGGATTGGGAACAATGAGTGGAGGATGGAAAATCGTAAAAACTATGGGATCTAAAATTACCAAAGTAACTTCTTTGGAAGGAGTAAGTGCCGAAACCGCAGGTGCTATGACTCTTTACGTATCGGAGCATTTAGGAATTCCGGTTTCTACCACCCATACTATTACCGGTAGTATCATCGGGGTTGGAGCTACAAAACGGGTATCTGCCGTACGTTGGGGAGTAACTATTAAACTTTTATGGGCTTGGGTGCTTACCATACCGATTTCAGCCCTCGTAGCAGGTGCGATATATATGCTTATCAAACTTTTCTAATAAAACAAAAATCCCGAATTTATCGGGATTTTTGCTTATATAAGTTTAGTCATTCTAATTGACTTTTAAATAAGTAAATACTTCTTATATAATTATTTTACACGGTTTTACAATCACGATTATCTATAACAACCTACTCACTTTTAAATATTCTTATAAACTTCACGATAATTTATTAAGAATACTCTATTTTTTATAACAAAACACAATCAAGTAACAAAATGTATTAAAAATTGCCCTTTGTCAAATAAAATCCGAATACTTATCTTTGCAAGGTTTACACTTTATTACAAAGACAAATGAGTACAGTACAAAACAAAGAGATTCTTTCCTTCGAAGATTTTAAAACAGAAGTCCTTAACGATTATAAATTAGCCTTAATCAGTAGAGAATGTAGTTTGCTTGGAAGACGTG
>CAZVQI010000161.1:0-4343 GCA_964629155.1 uncultured Flavobacterium sp. | reverse complement strand
TTCTTCCATAATAACGACTTCTTTTTTTGTATCGCTATTTCAGGACGGGACAAGTTATAAAAAATAAAAAACAAGGAGTTATACCCTTGTTTTTTATTTTAACACCTTTTTAAAGATTAATATTCAATTTTATAATACCCGCTCTCGTAAATAGAATGAAATGCAACTTTTTGTTTTTCACAAGTTTGCTTCCAAAATTCTACATACAACTTATAATTTGATGCGTCTGCAATTACGACTTCCGGTTTATGGGTTTGTAAAAAACGCTCTAAATTAATTTTCGGAGAGCCTGTTAACAAAATCACGTCTGGAGTTAGACTATCATTAAATATTGCTGATTTATCAATTAGCATTATTTTTTTATTCCCCGTAAAATAAAAATTCCGCAAAGAGTCAATCTTGATTGTTTGAAATGGATTACCCGATTTGTAGCTTTTAATCAAATAATCATCTTGTGTGATTGAGTCATTAGTAAAAAAAGTTATTTTATCGGCTTTTTTATCTGATAAAAGTGTTGATCGATTTTTATTGAAAACAATAAATTCATTAGACTTTTTTGCATCAACCTTGAAAAAAATATGAGCAATCTGAAGAAACAAAACTCCTGTTAGGACGGCAATCAGACGGTTAAATTTCTTACTCTGTAATAAAGCAAAAAGCGAAAAAATAATTATATACCATCCCACAAGCATATAGAATGTAAACGAAACATCCGTAAAGACAAATTTCTCTAATTTTGCTACCTGAAAAGTAACCTGATTAATATACCAGATTCCATATTCCATTATTTTCGATAAATAGAAATTCGCAAATCCGAGCAAAGCTAAAACGGATATAATTACTCCATAAATCATAAATCCCGACAAAGGGAAAAGTACAAGTAAATTAGTAATAATAAAAAGTGTCGGAAATTGATGGAAATAATACAAACTCAAAGGTAAAACCCCTATTTGAGCCGTTAAAGAAACCGCTACTACATCCCAAATATATTTAGCGATTTTATTACCCGGAACGTAAAGTTTATCTATCATCGGTTTTGCCCAAACAATAAAAAACAAAGCCAGATAGCTCAACTGAAACCCTACATCGAACAAAAATGAGGGATTACCGAGTAGTATAAACAACATCGAAATTACAAGCGTATAAAAAATATTAGTATTTCGGTTCAAATAAGCTCCGAGAGAAACAAATGAAAACATAGTAACTGCTCTTACAATCGCAGGAGACATTCCTGCCAATAAAGCAAATCCCCATAATGATAAAAAAAGTATAAACAGTTTAAATAACTTTCCTTTTCTATGGTTAGGAATAAATTTTAAAATAAAATTTAAAAACAAATAAATATAAGCTACATGTAAACCGGAAACAGACAAAATATGCACAGCACCCGCATATTGATAAGCCTGTAATATATCAGGAGAAATATCTTGTTGTTGTCCTAAAATCAACGCATGTAAAACTGCCAACTCTTCTTTATTAAATCCGCTTTTTTCGAGGTTTGTTAAAATTCGGTTTCGGATTTTATACGTATAATAATTTAATATTTTTTGTGTGCCTAATTTTCTAATGTTATTGGTATCTGCATATACTTGGGCATATACTTTTTGCTTTTCAAGATATTTTCCATAATCAAATTGTCCCGGATTTTTAGGAGCCGAATGAGGAATAACTTTAGAATAAATATCAAATTTAGCTCCGATTTCAGGTTCTTCGGAATAAAGCTTTTTGCTGATATTTACAAGTATAGTTCCCGTGCTTTCTGTATTATCAATAGAATTTACTTTTGCATAATATCGGTAATTAATTGTGTTGGGTTTTAACTTAGTATCAAGTGTAAGGTTTATAACTTGTTTTTCATTTGTTAGGTGGTATAGATAGTGTTGCTTAAAAAGCAAATCATTATGTAATGTTTGAGTAAACATTCCCCAACAAAAAGAAAAAACATATACCGAAAGACTAAAATAGAGTCTATTTTTTACCCAAAAACGAGATAGCAGAAATAACAAAAACGCACTTAAGACCAAGCCGATACCGAGCTCAAAAGTAGGATTGAAATGAAAAGCAACCAAAAGCCCGATAATAAAACCTATAGCGACTTTAACAAGAGGAAACTGTAAAAGATTCATAAAGTTAAAGCTTTACAAAGCACAAATTACAAAATTTTAAAAACATAACTAAAAAGTTAAAGTTCGATATACTTGTAAGTTTGCCAATCTTTTTGTTCAATTTTTTAAGTTCCGACTTACCAAAGCCGTTGCATCAGTAGGACTTATACAAGAAAATAAATTTAAGCAGTTTCTTACTTATTTTCTATCTTTGACGAATAAGACAAGGTCTGTAAAATAATAGAAATGATTAGCCAATACTTTAAAAAAATATTCCGATTTGCAAGACCGTACAAAAAATATATGTGGTTGAATATTTTTTTCAACATACTTTATGCTTTGTTCAGTGCCATCTCATTTTTGACTTTAATGCCTATGTTAGAGGTTTTATTCAAAAATGAAAAAAGAATAACCTCCGCCCCTACTTACGAAGGAATCACTAAAGCAGGAGATTATCTCAAAGATTACATGGGTTATTGGATTAGCAATTCAATAGAACAAAACGGGGCGTTACAAACACTAATGGTTCTGATTTTGGTGGTAATTGGTACATTTTTGCTAAAAAATCTGTTTAACTATTGGGCAATGTACTTCATTACATTTTTACGAAACGGTATTCTCAAGGATATCCGAAATGCCTTGTACAAAAAATCGGTTGAGTTGCCCTTATCCTATTTTTCCGAAAAGAGAAAAGGCGATATGATTTCGCGAATAACCTCCGATGTTTTAGAAATACAACATTCATTTTTGTCGGTACTGGAACTCGTTGTCAGAGAACCTTTGACAATTCTGTTTACCATCGGAGCAATGTGTTTTATTAGTGTAGAGCTAACCTTATTTGTTTTTATTTTTATTCCGATTTCGGGATTTTTGATTTCGATTGTCGGAAAATCTTTAAAGAAGAATTCTGACAAGGCCGCTCAAGAGCAAGGTTATTTCCTTTCAATTATTGACGAAACCCTCGGAGGATTAAAGGTAATCAAGGGTTTTAATGCCGAAAAAACATTTGAAAAAAAATTTCAGGATTCCACTTACCGTTTTTTTAAACTAAACAACCGTATTTTAAATCGACAAAATCTTTCGTCCCCACTCAGCGAATTTTTAGGTATTGTAACCATTGCCACTCTGCTCATTTACGGAGGACAAATGGTTTTGGTAGATGAAACCCTGTCGGGAGCAGCATTTATCACGTATATGAGTTTAGCTTATGGAGTTTTAACTCCTGCCAAATCTATTTCTAAAGCATCCTACTCAGTTAAAAAGGGGAATGCGGCAGCAGAACGAGTTTTAGAAGTTTTAGAAACCGATAACCCGATTACCAGCAAACAAGGTTCGGTAATAAAAACTACATTTGAAGATAAAATCTCTATTGAAAACATTTCTTTTGCGTATGATAATGACAAAGTTCTAAAAAACTTTTCTCTTCAGGTTCCTAAAGGGAAAACCGTTGCTCTTGTCGGGCAATCCGGTAGCGGAAAAAGCACAATTGCCAATTTATTGACTCGTTTTTATGATGTACAACAAGGAAGTATAAAAATTGACGGAATAGATATTAAAGACTTCAACTTACAAAGTCTAAGAGAACTTATGGGCTTGGTTACTCAAGACAGTATTTTATTTAACGATACGGTCAAAAATAATCTTTTACTGGGAAAAGAAAATGCAACCGAAGACGAAATTATCGAAGCACTAAAAATTGCTAATGCCTACGAATTTGTTATGGATTTACCGGAAGGTATTCATACCAATATCGGAGACAGCGGAAACAAACTCTCGGGAGGACAAAAACAACGACTGTCCATAGCCAGAGCCGTACTGAAAAATCCTCCTATTATGGTTTTGGATGAAGCCACCTCTGCTTTGGATACCGAATCCGAAAGATTAGTTCAACAGGCGTTAGAAAATATGATGCAAAATCGTACTTCGGTGGTAATTGCTCATAGATTGTCAACCATACAAAAAGCTGATAGAATTGTAGTGATGCAAAAAGGAGAAATTGTAGAACAAGGTACTCACGACGAGCTATTGAACAAAAACGGAATGTACTCTAAATTGGTACAGATGCAGAGTTTTGAGTAAAATTGACAGATTTTAAATTTCTGATGAAACACATTCTTGCACCTTATATTCCTGAATTTGCCTTAGATGCTACTTTTGAGTTGATAAAAGCCAACAACGTACATCTGAAAATTGTTCATCAAAGAGTTACAAGGCACGGAGATTACAGACGGCTTCCTG
>CAZVQI010000160.1:0-4396 GCA_964629155.1 uncultured Flavobacterium sp. | reverse complement strand
CGGCCTCGCGGCCGCCGAAGCTGTCGAACCATGCTTTCCAACGGGGCCCGACGCTGTCGGGGGAGACGAGGTACTGCTCGTAGAGGTCCTCGATATAGGCGGCATTGGCGCCGAGCTGGGAGGACTGAGAAAACTGCTTGAGTAGACTGTCCACGTCGGGCGTGTGGGACTCGAAAGAGGGGGCAAATTGCGGATCCGGAAAGGTTTTTCGGATTCCGGGAGCGGCTTGGAATTGCGCCCGGCATTATAGCCGCCAGACATGTGCACTTGCATCACATGCTTTGGACGAAACAGTCGCCCGGGCGTGGCGCGTGGCGCGCCGTGGTCTTCGCCGGCCTGCCCTGGAGAACGCAAAGCGGGTCGCCGGTCACGCCAGGCGCGCGGTGCGTCGCGTCGGAATCAGGCGTTTCCCGCCCTGGCCGACGTCAGAGACCGAGCGCGCGCAGTTCGCTGCACGGGCGGGAGCGCTCCCAGGTATCGTCGAATTCCGCGGTGAGCTGCCGGGTGCGGGCGCGGGCGTGATGCTCCGTTTCGCCGTCGAAACGATGGCCCAGCGGCCGGAAGAAGTATCCGCCGGCGTCGTTGGCGACCAGGGCCGAGGGCCAGTTGCGGTCCACCGGATCCTCGACTTCGCGGAACGCGATCACGCTCGGCAGGCGCTGGCCGAGCGCGATCAGCGGCGCATGCGCGCGCTGGGCGGCCATCGCGTCCTGCAGCAGCACCCGCAGCTGCGGGCCCTGGCCCCGGGTGGCGAACGTGCGCAGCGCCTCCAGCACGCGCGGATGATCGTACAGCCCCGGGTCGAGGCAGCGGCTGTAGATCCACAGGCGCCTGCGCGCGGCGGCGACCACGGCGACCGTCGCCGCCACCGCGCCGGCGCGGTCCTGCACGTCCGCGGGCCGGTCGAGCCGCCGCTGCATGGCCAGGTGGTCGATCCCGGCCTCCACGAAGGGCTCGCCGACCGGCACGAAGCCGTGGCGGCGGTAGAACTCCACCGCGCCGGCCTGGGCATGCAGGGTCACCCGCGACAGCCCGCGCTCGCGCGCGGCACGGAGCAGGGCGTGGAGCAGGGCGCGGCCCACTCCGTGCGCGCGCCACTCCGGCAGCACCGCCATGCGTCCGATCCGGCCCTCCGGGCTGAGCCGGGCGGTGCCGATCGGCTGGCCGGCTCCGTCGCGCGCGAGCACGTGGTGGCAGCGCGGGTCGAGGTCGTCGATCTCGATCGCGGGCGGCACCCCCTGTTCGCGGATGAAGACCGCCTCGCGCACCGCCCGCAGGTCGGCATGCGCGGCCTCGTAGCCGACCCCGGCGACCTGGAACGGACCCGGCGGACTCACTCCGCGGCCCCTCCGCCCATCCACTGGTAGCTGCCGGCGAGCAGCAGCTCGTGCACGGCGTCGCGGCCGGCCGGGGAGAGGGTGGCGTAGAGCGCGGCGTCGATCCGGTCGGTGCCGGCGATGCGGCGCGCGTCCGCCGCCGGCATCGGATATTCGTGTCCGGACACGTACAGGCGGCCGCCATCGGCGGCGCGGCGCCAGGCCATGCGCGCGAACGGATGCCGCTGGAGCACGCCGTCGCCGCGTTCGAGCGACCATTCGACCTCGATCCGCGACGGCGGCTCGCCGTCGCCGGCCGCCACGTCGACGCTGCGGTACCGGGTGATGAAGCGGCCGAACCAGTCGCCGAGCCGGTCCGGGTCGCGGAAGCGCAGCACGTTCAGCGCCTCCACCACGCGTGCCATCGCCGCGGCGTCGATCTCGTTGGGATCCCTGGGCGGAGCGAGGTCGGGGTCGGCGTAGCGCACCGCCTCGTCGGCCTCGGCGGCGAGGGTGTCGATGTAGTCGGTCATCAGTTCCGCCGCCGAGGGCGCGCTCATGCCCACCGAGTAGGTCAGGCACTGGTCCTCGGCGATTACGTGGGGGGGCACGCCGGGCGGCAGGTACAGCATGTCGCCCGGTGCCAGCACCCAGTCATGGGTCGGGGTGAACTCGCGCAGCAGCTTGAGTTCGACATCCTCGCGGAAACCGAGCGGCGGGTTCGGACCGGCGTCGATCAGCCAGCGGCGGTGCCCCTTGGCCTGGAGCAGGAACACGTCGTACTGGTCGACGTGGGCGCCGACGGAGCCGCCGGTGGCGGCGAAGCTGACCATGATGTCGTCGATGCGCCAGCGCGGGATGAAGTCGAAGTGGGCCAGCAGCGCGGCCACGTCGGCATCCCACTTGTCCACGTCCTGGACCAGCAGGGTCCAGTCACGGTCGCCCAGGGTCGGGAACAGTTCCTCGGGGAACGGGCCGGTGCGCACGCGCCAGGCGTCGCGGGCGCGGTCGTGCTGGATCAGCCGCGACAGCGCGAGCTCCTCGCAGGCCAGGCCGGCCAGGTCCTCGGGTTCGATGGGGGAGACGAACCCGGGGAACGCGGCGCGGACGAGCAGCGGGCGCTTCTGCCAGTAGTCGCGCAGGAAGCGCGCGGGCGGCATGCCCAGGGGAAGGTCGCGGCCGGCCTCGACCTCGACCGGCGGTGCGGCGCTGCGTCCGCTGGTGCGCTTGCCGCGGCTCATCCGCCTGCTCCCTCGCTGGCCAGGCGGCGCTCGAGGCGTTCTTCGGCGGCCTTGGCGTAGGCCGCGCAGGCGCCGGGATCGACGAGGGGGCGGGTCGCCGCGGGCCCCAGGCGGTCCCAGAATCCGCTGGCGGCCGGATGCGGCGTCACCAGGAGTCCGCAGTCGAGTGCCGCCACGCGGGCGAAGCTGTCCCGCAGCCGCGCCACCGCCTCGGGATGGTCGCTGAAGCGGAAGTCGTCCCGGGACACGGCGGTCAGGCTGTCGGCGTAGACCAGCGGCAGGCAGTCGTCGCCGGCGCACGAGCGCCAGGTCCAGCTGGTGCCGCCGGCCGCATGGCCGGGGGTGGGGACGGCGTGCAGCTCGACATCGCCTGCCTGCACGATGCCGGAGGCCGGGATGGGCCGCACGTCGGCGACCGGGGCGAAGTCGTCGAGCAGGCCGAACTGCGGGTCGCTCGGGTCGCTGGCGCCGCGACGCAGGGTCTCGATCGCCTCCTTGGGCGCGTAGACCGGCGCGCCGGTGGCCGCCTGCACCGCGGCCAGGCCGCCGGCGTGGTCGAAGTGCTCGTGGGAGAAGACGATGGCCCGCACGTCCGCCGGATCGAAGCCGAGCGTGCGGATGTTGGCCAGGACCTGCTCCCCCGCCGCCGGCGTGGCGCCGTCGACCACCACGTGCCCGCCGGGGGAGGTCACCAGCAGCGCGCTGATGCCGCAGGTCCCCACGTACCAGGTGTCGCCGTGGACGTGGAACGGCGTGGCCGGTTCGTCCCAGCCCGAATCGTCGCGGCAGGCGGGGATCGGCCAGTCCGCCGACGCCGCGGCGGTGGCCGGCCCGTCCTGCGCCGTGGCCGTGGGCGTGGGCGCGGGCGCCTCGCCGGCGGAACAGGCCACCAGCGCGACCAGGGCGGCGCATGCGATGGGGAAGCGTCGTGTCATGTCGTGATCCCGTCGTAGCCCTTGCCGAGGAACTGCAGCAGGCACCAGCCATGGCCGAAGGGATCGGCCAGCTGCGCGATCCGGCCCCAGGCCGCATCGCGCGCCGCGCCTTCCTGGCGGGCGCCGGCGTCGAGCGCGCGCGCCAGCGCGGCGTCGAGATCGTCGACCACCACGTCCACGTGCACCGGCGTCCAGTGCCGGGCATAGGTGCGCGGCTGGTCGCCGGTACCCAGGCTCCCGGTCGGCTTCTGCAGCAGGTAGATGGGCGCCTGGGCGCCCAGGAGTTCGAGCACGCCGTCGCCGAGGCGGCGTCCTTCGCGCAGGCCGAACGCTTCGACGTAGAACCGCCTGGCCGCGGCCAGGTCGGGGACGTCGATGTTCAGCAGCAGGCGCATGGTTCAGATGCCGGAGGCCAGCTCCGCGGCGAGGCCGGTGTAGCTGGCCGGGGTCATCGCCAGCAGGCGCTCGCGGTCCGCCTCGGGCAGGTCCAGCGACTGGATGAACTGGCGCATCGAGTCGGCGGTCATCCCCTGGCCGCGGGTCAGCGCCTTGAGCTGCTCGTAGGGATTGGGTAGCCCGTGGCGGCGCATGACCGTCTGCACCGCCTCGGCCAGCACCTCCCACGCGGCGTCGAGGTCGGCGGCCAGGCGCTCGGGATTGGCCCCCAGCTTGCCCAGGCCGCGCAGCAGCGCGTCGAAGCCGATCAGGGCGTGGCCGAAGGCCGTGCCCAGCGCGCGCAGCACGGTCGAGTCGGTGAGGTCGCGCTGCCAGCGGCTGACCGGGAGTTTGGCCGCGAAATGCTCGAAGAGCGCGTTGGCGATGCCGAAGTTGCCTTCCGCGTTCTCGAAGTCGATCGGGTTGACCTTGTGCGGCATGGTCGAACTGCCGACCTCGCCGGCGACCA
>CAZVQI010000159.1:0-4399 GCA_964629155.1 uncultured Flavobacterium sp. | reverse complement strand
CTTTAATTAAGCCAAACACAAAAAAGCCCGAAAACATTGTCTTCGGGCTTTTTTGCATCTAATAATTTCTTTTAATGGTGTAGCTTTTCCTCTCCCTCTCTCATCGGTACATTCTGAGGAATAAAGTCTTCAGGTTGTCCGGGTTTATTATAGTCGTATGCCCATCTATAAACATGAGGAATCTCTCCAGGCCAGTTTCCGTGAATATGTTCAACCGGAGCGGTCCATTCAAGTGTGGTAGATTTCCAAGGATTTTGCTCTGCTTTTTTACCATAGAAAATACTATAAAAGAAGTTCCACAAGAACACAAGTTGGAAGACACCTCCTACCAGTGCAAAAACAGTAATAATAACATTTACATCTTGCAAATCATCAAAAAGTGGAAAGGCCGTATTAGTATAATAACGTCTTGGTAAACCTGCCAATCCGATAAAGTGCATAGGGAAGAATACTCCGTAAGCACAAATTGCGGTGGTCCAGAAGTGGATATATCCTAAGTTTTTATTTAGCATTCTACCATACATTTTAGGGAACCAGTGATAAATTCCGGCAAACATTCCGTAAAGAGCTGAAATACCCATTACTAAGTGGAAGTGAGCCACTACGAAGTAGGTATCATGCACGTTAATATCCAAAGCACTATCTCCTAATATAATCCCTGTAAGTCCTCCTGTAATGAAGGTAGAAACCATTCCGATAGAGAACAACATGGCAGGATTCATTTGTAAGTTACCTTTCCAAATAGTAGTAATCCAGTTAAATGCTTTTACGGCAGAAGGGATAGCAATTAATAGGGTTGTAAAGGTAAATACTGACCCTAAGAATGGATTCATTCCGGAAACGAACATATGGTGACCCCATACGATAGTTGATAAGAACGCAATGGCAAGGACAGAAGTAATCATCGCACGGTAACCAAAGATTGGTTTGCGAGAGTTTGTTGCTAACACTTCTGATACAATTCCCATTGCAGGTAGAATTACAATATATACCTCAGGGTGTCCTAAAAACCAGAATAAATGTTCAAATAATACCGGAGATCCTCCTTGATAGTGCAACACCTCTCCGGCAATAAATATATCTGATAAGAAGAATGATGTTCCGAAGCTTCTGTCGAATAATAATAATAGCGCAGCCGATAAAAGAACAGGGAAGGAAACAATTCCGACAATGGCAGTGATGAAGAACGTCCAAATAGTAAGCGGAAGTCTGGTCATTGTCATTCCTTTTGTTCTCAAATTAAGAATTGTAACCACATAGTTCAAAGAACCCATTAGTGATGAAGCGATGAAGATTGCCATAGACACTAACCATAGGGTCATTCCTAATCCTGAACCCGGAATGGCTTGAGGTAGGGCAGAAAGTGGAGGATATATTGTCCAACCGGCTGATGCAGGTCCTGATTCTACAAACAATGAAATTACCATTATAACTGCAGAAAGGAAGAATAACCAATATGAAATCATGTTCATAAATCCTGATGCCATATCTCTTGCACCAATCTGCAACGGAATAAGGAGATTACTAAATGTACCACTTAATCCGGCTGTCAATACAAAAAATACCATTATTGTACCGTGAATGGTAACAAGAGCCAAATAAGCATCGTTTTTCATAACTCCTCCGGGAGCCATTTTTTCTCCTAAGAAGATTTCAAACATTTTAAAAGATTCTTCTGGCCAAGCTATCTGCATTCTGAAGAGCATAGACATCATAATACCTATTACTCCCATAATAATACCCGTAATGAGGTATTGCTTGGCAATCATCTTGTGATCAATACTAAAGATATATTTAGTAATGAACGTATCTTTGTGATGATGATGTTCTTCGTGATGTTGCTCGTGTCCTGTATGTGCTGACATATTTTTTTATATTATATGTAAAACGAATTCCTTTTTAATTATCTTATTGTTGCTACTTGAATTGAGTCAGTAACTACTTCTTGCGGTTGTTCAACTTCCTCTTTCGCAGGGAAAACTTTAGAATATAGAGTTTCTTGAGAAGAAATCCATTTGTCGAACTCCTCTTGAGTCTCAACTATAATTTTCATCTGCATATTGTAGTGTGAAGCCCCACAGATTTTATTACATAAAAGTAAGTAATTGAATTCATACGGTTCTAGAGCATCTTCTCCTTTTGCCATAAGTTCAACACTTTTTTGTCTTCTCAACTCATTGATGTGAGCAACTTTATCTATTGTTTCAGGAAGTTGTCTGAACTCAGCTGTTGTGATAGTCGGAATGAATGAAAATTCCGTTACCATTCCCGGAACACAGTTCATTTGCGCTCTGAAGTGTGGCATATAAGCTGAATGCAATACATCTTGAGAACGTATTTTGAAAATTACTCTTTTACCAACAGGTAAATGTAATTCATTAGTTACAATATCATCTTTTGCATTTGGGTCGGATAGATCAACCCCTAGAGTGTTGATACCCTCAATTAAGCGAACATTAGCTTTTCCAAGGGCTTGGTCTTTTCCTGCATAACGAGCTTCCCAGCTAAATTGTTTAGCATAAAGCTCTACATAAAGTACGTCTTCCTCTTCTTCCGGATTAACAAACATTATATTGTTCCAAGTGTATAGTCCATATAGAATAAGAATACTTAAAGCAATTACAGGTATAATTGTCCAAATTGCTTCCAAACGATTGTTGTCAGCGAAGTAAAGAGCTTTTCTACCCTCTACTCCTCTGTATTTAAAAGCAAAATAGTGTAATAGGGCTTGTGTAATGATTTGTACGATAAAAATCATTACAAACGAAATAACCATTAGATTATCAATGTCCTTTCCGTGTTCTGCAGCAGGGTGGTTGATTAATACTAATCGTCCCCATTTGCATACGCTATATATCATAAAAGCATAGATGAACACTAAAAACCCGAACATTAAGTAACCATTCACATTATTGTCTCTGTCATTGGCAACTTGTGAGTCATCAATCTTAACACCTGCTCCGATTTGAGTTAATGTGTATATTTTGGAAATCTGCCAAATAGAAATTCCCAACAAAATTAAAACTATAACAACCAATAAACTTGTCATCTGTTTATTTCTTTAAATATTAGTAATGAAAATGTTTACTCTCCTCGATAAATGGATTATTCTTTACAAGTAGCGGTTGCTTAGAAAGTGCTCCGAATACCACAAAGATAAATAACCCTGCAAAGAATAATACTGAACTAATTTCAGGAATTCCGATGAACCACCTGTCTCCAACGGTAGCAGGCATAATCATATTGAAGAAATCCAAATAGTGTCCGAATAAGATAACGATTCCTACAAAAACCACTATCCAGTTTACTCGTTTAAAGTCCGCACTCATCAAGATTACCAACGGGAAAATCAGGTTAAGTGCTACCATTCCGAAGAAAGGCAAAGTATAGTCGTCGATTCTTTGTATAAAGTAAGTAACCTCTTCAGGAATATTAGAATACCAAATCAGCATAAACTGAGAGAACCAAAGGTATGTCCAGAAAATACTGAAAGCAAACATAAACTTAGCTAAATCATGTATATGACTTTGGTTTACATATTCCAAAAGACCTTTTGATTTCAGATATATAGTAGTTAAAGCAATTACTGTGATACCGCTCACAAAGAAACTTGCAAACACATACCAACCAAATAATGTGCTAAACCAGTGTGGGTCAAGAGACATAATCCAATCCCAAGAAGAAATAGACTCTGTTACAATAAAGAACACTAAAAATGTAGCAGAAGCCTTTACCATTTTTTTGTGAAGAGAAGTAGCATTGCCCGGTTCGTTGTCTTGTCTTATAGATATTTTTCTGGAAAGATGACGATACCAACACCATCCGGCCATGAATATTGCCGCTCTAATTAAAAAGAAAGGAACGTTAAGAAATGAAGATTTCCCTTGGATGATAGCATCGTTTGCTACTACTTCTTTATCCATCCAGATGAATAAGTGATTGTGATTTATATGAAGTACTGAGGCCAAAAGCAACAAAAACACAATCACCGCCCCAACGGGAACATAAGCTGTAATTCCTTCCATTACTCTGAATACAACTGGTGACCAACCTGCTTGTGCTGCGTGCTGGATTGCATAAAAAGCCAGTACTCCAACAGAAATTAAGAAAAAGAAGATTCCGGCTACATACAATGCTGACCAAGGTTTATTTGCTTCTTGGTGATAAACGTGAGCCACGTGAGCATCGCGCTCTTCTTTTGACACTTCATGGTGGTCATGATGACCTCCATGTGTGTGATGAGCCTCGTGTTCTTTTTCTAAAAGTTGTTCTACCTCCTGAACAGATTTCGGAGCAGAAAGGAAACCATATCCTATTCCTAAAGCTCCTACAATCATCAAAACGAAAGATAGTGTTTTTAGTTTGCCTGAAAAAGTGTACATATCTGAAAAAATAGTGT
>CAZVQI010000158.1:0-4399 GCA_964629155.1 uncultured Flavobacterium sp. | reverse complement strand
AAACGGCGTAATATTAGTGACTACCGATAGAGGGCAGAAGCGACAAGAAGCAAGGATAACATATAACGGCTACTATGGCATTAGAGATGTTTTTGCAAAATACCCCATGATGGATGGACCCGAGTTTGCAAAATTGCGTCAAGATGCGGGTATGTATACAAATGCTTTGGACGAGTCAGATGATACTAATACTGATTGGCAGGACCTACTTTACGAGACAGGCTCTGTCACTAGTCATGATGTAGGGCTTTCTGGTGGTACTGAAAAAGGTAATTACAACTTCAATGTTGGCTATTATCAGGATCAAGGGGTAATCCCAACTCAACAGTTCGAACGATTTTCATTACGTGCGGCCATTGACCAAGAGGTTGGCGAGCACTTTAAATTTGGTTTTACTTCAAACAATAGCTATAGTTTGACCGAAGGCTCGCAAGTTGGGATTTATGGTGTATTAAGTATGTCTCCCATAGCTAATCCCTATAACACGGACGGTACCTTAAAAAGAACGATAAGAATGCCTTTGGATGAAACATGGACATTGACAAAAGATGTTTTAAATGATGTAAAAGATGAATGGTTAAGCGAAACTAGGGCTTATGGAACATACAACTCATTATATGGTGAGGTAAAGATACCAGGAATTGAAGGTTTGAAATATCGTGTTAATGTTGGATTGAATTTTCGTCAATCTAATGGAGGATCATTTACTGGAGCTGGCATAAACAGCTCAAATCCTAACACTTTATCTTCAGCAACTATCAGCAACTCGCATACTTACAACTGGGCTGTAGAGAATCTATTAACCTACGATCGTACTTTTAATGGGAAACACAATATCAACGTAGTAGCTCTATATTCAAAAGAGCAAAGTAAGTATAACCGCTCTCATATAAGAGCTATGGACATACCATCATCCCACTTTCAATTTTATAATCTAGGTCGTGCAGCGGATGAAATTGTGGTAGATCCAAATCAGCAGCAATACTGGATGAGTGGTTTGTCCTCATATATGGGAAGGGTGATGTATGATTATGATGGTCGTTATATGGTAAGTGCTACTTTACGTTCAGATGGATCGTCACGATTGGCTTCTGGACATAAATGGCATACTTATCCTGCAATCTCTGCAGGGTGGAATATTGCTAAGGAGTCTTTTATGCAAGGAGTTGATCTCATCAATAGCTTGAAGTTAAGGGCTGGTTATGGACAAACGTCTAATCAGGCTGTTGACCCTTATAAGACACTAGGTCTTTTAGCTACCAGACCATATAATCATGGAGATGATGTTTATGAAACAGGATATTATGTATCAGAATTAGAGAATCCTTATTTAGGCTGGGAGTTTTCTAAGACTTGGAATTACGGTATTGACTTCGCATTATTTAATCATCGACTATCTGGTACAATGGAGTACTACATCCAAAATACCAATGATGTTCTTTTATGGATTGCCTTACCACCAACTGCTGGAGCAGACCGTGTGATGTCAAATGTTGGTAAAACTCAAAATAAAGGATTCGAGCTCTCTCTTAATGGGGTGATATTGGATAACCATAACGGATGGACTTGGGAAGCTGGGGTAAACCTTTATAGTAATAAAAACAAATTGGTCGCTCTTGCATCGGGAGCTGATAGAGACGAGGGAAACTGGTGGTTTGTTGGGCATCCCATTAATGTTATTTATGATTATGAAAAAATAGGGCTTTGGCAAGAAGGAGATCCTCACCGAGATATCTTGGAGCCAGGAGGAAATGCTGGAATGATCAAGGTAAAATATACAGGAGAATATAATTCTGATGGTACGCCAGTGCGACAAATTGGACCTGATGACCGCCAAATCATAGAAGTGGATCCTAACTTCCAAGGTGGATTTAATACTAGAGTATCTTATAAAGGATTTGACTTAAGTGCTGTCGCAGCGTTCAAAAGCGGTGGTACCTTAATCAGTACTTTGTATTCCTCATCGGGTTACCTAAATCTAATGAGTGGACGTAGAAATAACGTGAAGGTAGATTATTGGACTCCTGAGAATACCGATGCAAAATATCCCAAACCCGGTGGAATTATGAGTGGAGACAATCCGAAGTATGGTAGTACTCTTGGCTACTTTGATGCCTCTTATTTGAAAATACGCACCATCTCCTTGGGGTACAACTTCGATAATAGTAATTGGGTGAACAATGCTGGCATTGATAACTTAAGGTTATATTTTACAGTTCAGAACCCCTTTGTGATGTTCTCTCCATACCACAAAGAATCAGGTATGGATCCTGAAACCAATTCATACGGGAATGAAAATGCTGCTGTAGCTTATGGGGAGAGCCTCAGAAGACTTTTGACAATAGGTACTAACAGCCCTTCTACACGCAGCTATATGATCGGCATTAATTTGACATTTTAAAGATGAAAGCGATGAAAAAATTTCATATAAAAACTTTTATAAAGGCAGCACTTTTAACATTGTTTTTAGTGAGTTGCTCGGATATTTTGGAAGAGCAGCCTCGCGGCCATTATGAGCCTGGGTTTTTCAAAACTGAAAAAGGAATATATGGTGGTATTACTGGTATGTATGCTCATTTACGTTATATCTATGGTCAAGCGTATTACTATAATGCGACACTCACAGGAACCGATGAAGCGACATATGCTCAAAGTGCTGATGGGAATTTTAAGGATATGGATCTTTCTGGGGTTGGAGCCATTACGCCGAGCAGTAGCAGGTCAGATGTGATATGGGGTATATCATTTTCCAATATAAACACCGCTAATGGTATAATTCAAAATAGTGCTGAAGTTGAAGGAATTTCAGAAGCTTTGCTTGCGGAAGCTAGATTTTTTCGTGCATTTGATTACTTCTTATTGGTTCAAACCTTTGGCGGCGTTCCTTTGGACTTAGGAGCAGGCGAGTTGCAGTTTAATGATAACCCAGTGAGAACATCTGTTCGTAACACAGTACCTGAAGTATATACAAAAGCGATATTTCCAGATCTTATACAAGCGATCGAAGATTTGCCAGTGGAGGGTCGGGTAACGGGTGGCGCCACCAAGACTCTAGCTAGGCTTTATTTGGCTAAAGCATATCTTACTTATGGGTGGTGGTTAGAAAATCCTAACAACATTCCAACATATCCCGAGACGCCAAGAGTCGATCCTGATGGACGCGATGCACAGTGGTATTTTCAACAGGCCTATGATATAGCTGTTGAAGCAATCGAAGACCCAGGGCCATTTGGGCTACAAGAAACATATTATGATGTTCATGTTGGTTCAAATGATCGCAATAACGAGATATTGCTTTATGCGGACCGTACCCAAAGCAGTGAGTACTATAACGGATCAAGCTTAACGTGGGGTAATGGTGGTGCGCCAGACAATTTTGCTGTATGGATGATGACTTGGAATTACACTGAAATTCAAAGTGCTACTGAACCTGGCTGGGGTGCTCCTATAAACTCAGTTCTACGTGAAGCAGTGCAACATTTGGGACGTCCATGGACGCGAATGGCGCCAACTATAGGGGTAATTGAAAATACCTTTGCCGATAAAACGAATGACTCACGGTATGATGGTACTTTTACCACTGTCTATCGTGGGAACTGGCCTAAAGGTTATTCCGATAAGTCTGAAGCTCCTGAATTTGTATACAATGCAAACGAAATGCCTGTTTATCCCGGTGAACCTATTCTTACATTTTTAGATGAAGAACCACCTACACCGATCGCTTATCCCGATGGCCCTGGTAGGAGCAATATTGGTGCAGGAGAGTTACCAGGCAGATCTGACTTTGTAATATCTCCACGTGGTATAAGCCGGATTGTATACCCAGGCTTGTGGAAGTTAGGCACTTATCGCACGGATAATGGAGATGGGTTAGGCGAGCCTAATGCAGGTACTACTCGTCCGTTCAATATTGCTAAATTTTCAGAATTGTATTTCATAGCAGCTGAAGCGGCAGTGAAGGGTGCTGCTACTCAAGCAGGCAAAAGTGCTAGAGATCTGATTAATGTAATACGTGCACGCGCAGGTGTTTGGCGTTGGGATAATAATGGCAATGCACCTAAAGTAGAAGACAATAGTGCTGCAATGATTGCGGCTACTCCTGCCGAAATAGATATCAATTATATCTTAGCAGAGCGTTCGAGAGAGTATTTTGGTGAAGGCTATCGCTGGTATGATCTGGTACGTACACAAAAGTGGGAAGAACTGGCTTCAACATATGAAATAGCCGGAAGCAGCAAAGGAGACCATACACCACAGACCTTTACTCGGACTATTGAGCCCCATCATTATCTAAGACCTATTCCACAAGGACAAATTGAATTGATGGAAATGAGTCCAGAGGAAAAAGCAGCATATCAAAACCCAGGCTACAATTAATTTTAATAAGCAAGTCCGTTTC
>CAZVQI010000157.1:0-4519 GCA_964629155.1 uncultured Flavobacterium sp. | reverse complement strand
GAAAATTTGAAATCATGAGAACCTACCATCCTGGATTCTGAGTAAGATTGGGATTTAGAGTGATTTCGGTCTGTGGTATAGACTCCAGGTAATCCCGATCAGGTCTAAAACCAAGTCCATCCGGCAAAACGGATTTCTGAAAATCCAATAGCCCATTTTCATCCAGTTCTGCGGGATAATCAGGAAACTCTGATTGCTTAAAGGGGTAACCTTTAAATCTTTTCCCTTTAAATAAAGAATGGGCAGCCCACCGGAGCCAATCCTGTTTGCGCAAGGTTTGAATAGCGGTCTCCACCCGTCTCTCCCGACGTATTTCATACAATTCATCCGAGATAGGATATCCATAATCAACCAAATTTGGATCAGAATCTTGAGGATTGACCACAAATTCCGGCATTCCGGCCCTTTCACGCAACAAATTAAGCTGTTCATATGCTACTGTACCGTCCAATTCATATTTAGCTTCAGCGTAATTCAACAACACCTCCCCATATCGGAAAATAATATACCCCGAATCATCCGGAACGGTAGCGGCTATATCGGATCTGGCATACATCCTGGGTTGAAATCCGGTCGGACTTTGCTCCAACTGGGGTTTATCAAAGATGTATTCTGGTGATTCAAATACTATTTGACCAGGAATCCAGATAACTGACCTCAATCTTGGATCCACTTCCTGTCCAATTGTCGACAGGAAATCATTTCCTTTTGTGGTAGAAGCCAAACCCAAATAGTCGTAAGGCATACCATCTCTGCCCAGATAGGAAGACACTAATTCCCAGGTAACTCCGTAATTTTCTGGAATGATGGTGGCATAGCGATTCATAGGAGTAGTAGCTCCAGCTGTAATACTGTAGGCTCTATAAAACAACACTTCTTCAGTCGCGGAGTGATTTCCTAAAATAAAAAGATTATGAAAATCCGATTCCGGATTACCGGTATTGTAAATTCCAACCCGATAGTCTCCGTTCATTAACTCCTCAGCAGCATTGACACATTCCATAAAATACTTATTGTAGTCTGCGCCTTCTGTACCAAATGGTGTATTCTTATGATACTTTTGCCAGGTACCTTCAAATAAAGCAACTCTCGTTTTAAACGCCAGTGCAGCTTCCTTAGTCAGGCTTGTATTTCCATAAGATGATTCTGCGTGGCTATCTAAGTATTGAGCAGCTTTATCCAGATGCATAAGGATGGAGTCTACAACCAAAGTTCTTGGATCTCTAGGCTTGTAAAGCAAATCTTCATCTTCAGGGGTAATGGTGGTAGAATACCAGGGCACATCGCCATATTTCTCCACCAATTGAAAATAAAACCACGCCTTAAAAAAATGTGCTTCTCCCAGGGTATGTTTGTATTCGACAAAAGGATCTTCACACTTCTGGTAATTATCAAAAAAGATGTTGATGCTCCTAATGTCATTCCATTGACTGGTCCATGTACCCGTATTCGGCTGAACATTCCCGTCGAGAATGGGTTTTGGAGTTCGGCCCTGAGTCATGTTGTCTGAAAAAGACTCATAATAATACGGAATGCTAAAGACATCGCCGGCTGCAGTCGGAAATTTTGCATAATACTTGATGATATAATTTTCCAGGTCAATTGCAGTTTTCCAATAACTGCTTTGACCGATTTCGTCCAATGGAGGTCGATCGAGGAAATCTTCGCATGACAATAGAAATGGAATAACGCCAATTATTAGTAATAACTTTCTCATTGTATTCATGATATTTACTTTAAAATGCCTTGATATTTTAATACTGAACAGTCAGCCCAAAGGTGAAGCCTCTGCCAACGCCATAGGTGGTACCTAAGGTATAAAACCCTGTTACGGCTACAGGATCAACCCCTTTAGGCATATGCGAGAATGTTAACAAGTTGTCGCCGGTTAAATGCATTCTTACTTTAGACAATCCTAATCTGGAAATTGCCCTTTCGGGAAGATTATATCCTATCTGTACATACTGTAACCTCATAAATGCACCATTAAGGAGGTACCGAGTGCTCACTTGTCGATTTTTTGGATTCTCCCCGCTGCTTAAATAAGGTCTGGGAAGCCAGGCATCGAGATTGATGTTTTTATCCCCCTCATACAAACCTGTATATTTATCACCCGGCTGATCTCTATAATAATCAAGATGAATGTCATTAATAGCCGACCATGTTTGAGTGAGGAATCCAAAATATGCCTGAGATCCATAACCGGTTAAATGGTGATCCAGATCTCTTTTTCCAACCCCTCTCCACAGCATTGAAAAATCAAACCCTCTATAGCTGATATTACCAGATATCCCAAATTGATAACGGGACGATCTATTGCCGATGATTTTCAGGTCACCGTGATTGTCAAGAGTCCTGTTTCCTTCGTTGATCCTACCATCCCCGTTCAGGTCTTCGTACTTTACGTCTCCTGGTCTCCAATTCCCATATATATGAGATTGACTTGCATGGTTTTCTATTTCTTCTTCACTTTGAAACAAACCGTTAGATTCGTATCCCCAAATCTCTCCCGCAACTTTACCTACATACCAGGAATCAATTAAGTTATTCGGATTATTATATTTGGTTATCTTGGTATGATTGTCGTATATGTTCAAGTTGACACCATAGGAAAGATCGTTTGACACTCTCTGCTTCCAACCCAATTCCAATTCCCAACCGCGGGTTTGCAGAGAAGCATTGTTGGTACTGGGCACCGAAACTCCGAGTACTCCGGGCTTTTGCTCAGAAGGACCAATCATATCTGTCGTATTTCTCTCAAACAAGTCTAATCCGAGGGTTAAACGATGATCTAAAAATGCCATATCCACCCCTAAATTCTTTGTAGTCACAGTTTCCCAGGTCAGTCCGGGACTTGCAATGGAAGGCGTCCCGGTATACCCAAACGGAAAATCACCATTATATTGGAATAACCAATTTACTGTAGCCGAGTTGATGGGTATCAATTCCAAATCAGAGTAGGGGGAAACATTCTGATTTCCTAATGCACCCCAGGAACCTCTAAGCTTTAAACTATTGATATATGGATAAATCGGCTCCCAAAAAATCTCTCTACTGGGCATCCAACCTACTGAAGCAGAGGGAAACAATCCCCATCGGCTACCTTCAGCAAATCGGGATGTTCCATCGTATCGAATATTACTTTCAAAAAGATACTTCTCTTTATAATTGTAGTTGAACCTGCCAAAATAACCCTGTGTTGCCCAGTGGTTTAATGCATCTGTAGCTGTCAGGGCTCCTATTGCTGTACTCAGAGAAGGCACATCTTGAACCAACAGATCATTTTGTTTGGCAAACATATAACGGGACGCATCATATTCAAATTGCAATCCGGCGAGCACGCCAAAATTATGCCCGGACACCAGATTTGCCTCATACGATGAATATACATTCGTCGTCCAATAATAGTCACTATTATGCTTGGCCAAAAATCCATTTACATTCTCGTGGTAAGCAACTGTGTTGTCAACCAAATAATACGGTATTCTTTTGATCACGTCAGTCTCATACCTGTCATATGTCCGATACGTATAATCCGCATTTATCGACCATCCTTTGACAGGATTTATTGTGGTATAAAAAGTATATTGTTGAGTATTGTTGGTAAACGAGTTTACCCCACCGTTCTGCATGGACTCCATCAGATTGCGAAAATTGCCCATAAAGTTGTTAATATTCCCATTGCCATCATAAAGTGCATTGGTAGGCGGGGCTTGAAATACAGTTTTAAAAAAGTCCAGGTAATCCGAGCTTCCATTATCATAGTTTAGGTTTGGTCGGACTTTGGATGATTTTGTAAAACGCGTTTCAATTGTGAAATCCCACCAGTCCGTAATCGATGATGTGATTCTACCTGAAAAGTTTAATCTTTTAAAAGTATCGTCGGTATGTTTGATATAACTGTTCTCTTCAGTATGACCAGCAGAAAAATAATACAGCAATCTGTCTGTTCCCCCATCAATTGAAAAATTATGCTTTTGATTTAGAGCACTTCCAAAGTAAATGTCAAACCAGTCATAATTCGCATGGGCATCCCATTTCGTACCCCACGATCCGTCATTCAACGGGACCGTTTCAAAATGTGTGGAGCCTTCCGGCATAAATTGCTTTAGATAGTTCCAATCCTCATTTTGATATGCAATAATCCGGTCGACAACTTCATTTCTATAATATCGTGCCCCAGTATTCTGGGCTGCCTCATTATGCACGCGAGCAAACGTATATGAGTCTAACATTTTAGGTAATTCCATAGGATTATTGAGGGTGACACTACCACTGTACGTAGCAGACAGCTCTCGTTTCGTCCCGGATTTAGTAGTAATAAGAATTACGCCGTTAGAAGCACGCGCACCGTAAATTGCTGCTGAAGCAGCATCTTTCAAAATGGAGATTGATTCAATATCTTCAGGGTTGAGGTCGTCCATTTTCCCTGGAATACCATTCACAACAATTAACGGAGAAGTACCACTAAGTGAACTCATTCCCCTAATATCGATGCTCATTTCAGCACCAGGAGCAT
>CAZVQI010000156.1:0-4544 GCA_964629155.1 uncultured Flavobacterium sp. | reverse complement strand
AACTTTGGGAACATTATGAAAGAATCATCAAAGATGATGGAGCAATTGCATTGACAGCGCAAGGTCTTTTTACAGCTAAGTTGATTATGAGTAACGAAAAATTATTCAAATACAAAATTGTTTGGATAAAATCTAAATCAACAAACTTCTTAAATGCAAAGAAACAACCACTCCGTAAACACGAAGATATATGCCTTTTCTACAAAAAACAACCGACATATAACCCTCAAATGACTAACGGAGAGGCTTATGACAAAGGAATCAGAAAAGACCAATACACAGGAAGTTATGGTGACTTTAAACCAAGACACGTAAAGAGTAATGGAGAAAGATACCCTACTGATGTTGTTTGTTACGAAGAACAGCCAATTGACGATTTTGTATATGTAAAAACAGCGGAATCAGAAGGTCCTGTATTACATCCGACACAAAAGCCAATTGAATTAGGTAGATACCTTATAAAAACATTCACAAAGCCAGGCGATATAGTGCTTGACAATGCTTGTGGCAGTGGTAGTTTCTTGCTATCTGCAATTCTTGAAAACAGACAATTTATTGGTATTGAAAAAAATGAAGACGTTTTACTTCATAAAGTAAAACCAGTTGATTACATAAAAATTTGCACCGACAGAATCCAAGAAACACTTAAGCGCAAGGAGATTGAGGAATCGACTTTGAGGTTGTTCAATGAGCCAATTGCTAAATATCATACACTTAATTATAAAAACGGAAAGGCTAAAGCAAGTCCAGCAATTTATTGATTGAATTACAAAATATGGCAAGAGTTACATACAACGAAAGAAGCTGGGCAATTGACGTAATAAGTGAAATCAACTTACACCTTGCAAATAAAAGTTGGCATTTCAAAAGTGCAGGAGGCGAAAGTACAATAAGCAACGAAAAGTCAAGTCTATTTCCTGATGTTTTAATTTTCAAAGACCAAGCAAGAAATATCATTTTGCAAGGTTGGGAGTTGAAAATGCCTGACACGCCAATTAATGACGCTGAATTAATTAGTAATGCTATCAAGAAAGCTGAAATTTTACAAAGAGATAGCTTCATACTTTGGAATGTAAAGAGTGCCGTTCTTTACTCTAAACAAGGTGAGTCATTCTCAATTTTAAAAACTTGGAATGACGTTGACATCAACAATCGAACTGAGGTAAAACCAAAAGAAGCACTTTGGAAATCATTACTACATTCAATACTTACAGACTTAAACGGTTATTTTGAAACGGGAGAAATTTCAGATGAAGTTTCAGCCGAAATATTGGCAGTTGATGCAATAATAGATGTAGTTCTCGAAAACATACACTCGACAGCGGAAAACCTAAGAACAAATTTTAGAAGAAATTCAAGACTTGAAGCTCAAATAAACAATTGGTGGTTATCCTCGGCAACTGAATATGGTTATAATCCAACAGCAGCAAAAGACGCTTCAAACAAACTACCTACTCTTTCAAAGGTAATTTTAACCGATTGGGTGTTTAAAATCATCTTCGCTAATGTTCTAAAAAGGCATTTTAACGAAGCGAGAGCAATAGAATCAATAAACAATGAAACTTCAATTGAGCAAGCAAAGGAAATAATTGCATCAATATCTGAGCATTGCAATTTCTGGAATATTTTCAGTGATAACCTTGCAATTGAGTTCATTTCAAATTCTGCTTGGAAACAGATTATGCAGTTAAATCAATTTCTTTCTTCAATCAACATTGCCGGAATTGAAATCGAAATTCTACATAATTTACTCCAATCTTCAATTGTATCTGCAAAACGAAAGGTTGCAGGACAATTTGCTACTCCTAAAAAGTTAGCGGATTTATTGGTTAGATTAACCATAGAAGACAAAGAAGGAATTGTAATTGACCCTTGTTGCGGAACAGGAACAATTATCAACCAAGCATATTTGCTCAAAGAAGAATACGAGTTAAACCAAGACGAAATTATAAACAGTATTTGGGCATCAGACAAACATTCTTTTCCTATTCAATTATCTACACTTACATTGGCTAAGCCAAACAACATTGGCAAAGTGTTAAACATTTTTAGAAAAGATGTGATTGAATTAGCAACAGGGCAAAATCTAACTTTCAAAGACCCAAACAATGGAAACGATATTATAAAAATTTTCCCAACTATTGATTATGTTGTTTCAAACTTACCATTTATCAAGAGTAAAGAAATTGAAGTATTAAACCCGAACATTACAGAAATAAACAACTTCATTCAAGATGAAGCTGACACTACAAAATCACTAAGTGGCAAAAGCGATATTTTCGCTTATATCCCATTTTATTTGCATCAACTACTTTCTGAAAACGGAAAAATTGGGCTTATACTTTCTAATGCTTGGTTGGGAACTGATTACGGAGAAATTTTCTTAGAGCTTATTCAAAAATTCTATGACATTGAAACTGTTGTAATTTCAGGAAAAGGAAAATGGTTTGACAATGCAGATGTAGTAACTACTTTCCTAATTGCAAAAAAGCGGAACCCAAATACTCCAATAAACCAAAACAGAACTATTTCATTTTGCACCCTAAAAGAAAGCATAAACGAAATACCTGACATTAAACAACTGAGCGAAAATATTTTATTGGAAACTGACAATCAATTTGTAGCTGTTCAAAATTATTCAGTAAATGAAATAACCAACTTTGAAACTATTGGTGTTCCTTGGTGCGGTTACTTTGCAAATCTTAATTGGCTTACAGAAGTTTCAGAAAAACTAATTGATTGCAATCAGATTTTCAAGTTTACTCGTGGTGAAAGAAGAGGTTGGAATCCCTTATTTTACCCTGCTTCTGGACACAATATTGAAGCGGAATACATAAGACCAGTTCTTAAAAACCTAAGAGGAACATCAGGACTTTATTGTTCAGCAGATGGAGAAGCATTTTGTTGTTCAAGAAGTATTGAAGAATTAGAACAACTCAATCATACAGGTGCTTTGCAATGGATTAGAAGTTTTGAAAATCAAAACAACGAAACAGGTGTTCCACTTACTCAATCTTTGCGTAGAGCTAATATGTTTTGGTATGAGATGAAAACCGATAATATGGCTGACTTTGTCGCTAATGTGAATTACGATAAAAGTTTATTCATTGCAACCTTTGTTAATCGTTCTTTCATTGACCAAAGAATGATTGGACTTTCAATTAAAGCGGAGCATCAAGATGAAAACAGAGTTTTACTGCTTGCCTTATTAAATAGTGTTCTAAGTATGTTTTTTATAGAAAGTTTTGGTTTTGGTAGAGGTTTAGGTGCACTTGATTTAAGAGCGACAAAATTTGAGCGTGATTTTAAACTATTGAATTTTGAACTTTTATCAGACGAGCAAAAGCAAAGTATTATCAATGCTTTTCATCCAATTGCAAATAGAAATAGATTTCCCTTAGAACAAGAAGTTGAACGAGCAGACAGAGTAAATTTTGAAAGAGTTTTATTTGAAGCATTCGACATTTTTGAGCATTACGAAGCAATTAAATCATCCTTGTTACATCTTTATAGAATCAGATTTGCAGTAAAAATGAATTAAAAAATGAAGTTGCAACAAAAGACATTAAAGAAATTAAGAAACTTAATCAATGAGGAAACAGAATATCGTTCAGGTCCTAAACTGGTTGATTTCTTTAATGATTTAGGTGCAAACGACACATACAACAGAGGTGGTGGGTTTCCTTCTCGATGGATGTATACGGACGAAAAACTATCAAAAATCAACGGCACACCCGAACTTGACAAATGCATTCGCAAACTTTTTGCACCTGTAAATTTCATTGGTCGCTTTGCAGAACTGGACAAATTCATTGCTGACTTCAATCAATATCTTGCATTTGATGGATGGCAGGTTTTAAGAAAAGAAACCGAAATAACATTTACCAAAGCAGGGAAAATAAAATTTGAAGAAAAGATTGAAGTAAAAGAAGATGATTTTTTACAAAAGGAGTTTAGCGATATTTCCCTTAACAAATTAGGTCTGGACAGTATCATAACAGAAACTTTGAACATTCGATTTGATGAAATAAAAAAATGTTTAAATGCCAAAGCTCCAATGTCGGTTATTTTTCTTTCAGGCAGTTCACTTGAAGGAATATTGTTAGGAATTGCATCAAAGTATCCGAGAGAATTTAACCAATCAAGAACATCGCCTAAAGACCAAAACGGCAAGGTAAAACCATATCACGAATGGACACTTAGCAATTTCATTGACACAGCACACGACATTGGAATTTTGAAAGAGGACGTAAAGAAATTCAGTCATTCATTGCGTGATTTTAGAAATTACATTCATCCTTACGAACAAGTAAGTTCAAGATTTAATCCTGACGAACATACAGCAAGAATTTGTTGGCAAGTTTTGAAAGCAGCAATTTATCAACTAACAAATAACAAACCCAATGTACAGGTGTAAGCACATTTGCAAACCGCTACAAGCCGACCCGCAGACCAAAGTTTGCAAAAGAGCTTCCACCTTTCCCACCCAAGAAAAATTATTTTTTAAAATTTCCTTCCCTTCAAAAATTTTTAAAACCGCCACC
>CAZVQI010000155.1:0-4551 GCA_964629155.1 uncultured Flavobacterium sp. | reverse complement strand
CGGATTGTGGAATCTGACAAACGTTCAGAAATCCGCTTGAATGCCAATGGTGGCAACTCAATCCTATTGGTTTGTCCACCAATATTGGAGTTCCAATACATTGAAAAACTGGTAGAAATGATGCCCCATGATACCTACAAAATTATCGACATCAATGAGATGTTGATTTCGTTTGTTGAAGCGCATAACACTGACCTTGCTGAAATGTTTGATTTATTAAGGGGTTCGGTTCATCAAATTTTCAAAGCACCGGAAGGCGAAACAAGTCCCGATTTGTTCAAGCACCTGCTTGCTGCAATTGAAGAAACATTCAACGAAAATAAAATACCTGTACTCATCCATAGCGGAGCACTCTATGGTAGTGGAATAGATAATATTCATTTGATGGAAAACGAATTAGTAATGAAGGCAAAATCACCTTTAATTATTTTATATCCTGCCACCCAGGAAGGTGAGCAGTTAATGTTCCTGAATTCACGCCCTGCATCAAAGTACAGATGTATGATTGTTAACTAAAGAATAATACGAAAATGAAGATAAAAGAAATACTGACCATTGACCTAAGCGAAGACATCAAGAATGTTATCAACTTAGAAGACATTTCAGAAAAGGAAATTCAGGCAGAAATTGAAAGCTATATCGTTACAGATGGATTGGCTCGTGAATATGCAGGTTTTGTTGATACGTTTACTTCTAACATTCTTGAAACAGGTGTTTGGATTTCTGGTTTTTACGGGTCGGGTAAATCATATTTTGGCAAACTACTGGGATATTTGATTAGCAATAGAAACATCAATGGCACGCCTGCAAGAGAAAGAATATTACAACGCTTTACTGGCGTAAATGATGAAGCACTAATAAAAAATTCTCTTTCAAAATTAAATTCAGTTAATTCAAGAGTAGTTTTCTTAGATGTTGCACAACAGGATACTTCAAAAGGTTTCTCTTATACCTTGTATAAAAACTTATTAAAATCACTCGGTTTTCCTGAGAATGAACACGGTATTTTCTTATTTCAATTGATGCTAAGTGAAGGCAAAACTGACATACAAGACTTCGTTTTTGATGCAACAGGTTTAGATTGGAACGACATCAGAACAAGTTCTTTCAAATATGCAAAAGCTATAAAAGAACTGTATATCAAGAAAGGGAACACCGATGCAGATTATGACAACCTTCTTACAACTATTCGCAGAGATATTGACCAGTTCAGTTCATCAAGATTGCAGGAAGAACTTACAAATTATTTTAGTGTAGTAAAAGATGAAAAGGTTGTTTTTCTGTTTGATGAAGCCAGTGAAGCAATAAATCAAAAGAAGATTACAGTATTAGATTTACAAGCCATCAGCGAATCGCTTTCATCATTAGGCGGCAAAGTTTGGACCATTGCCATTGCTCAGGAAAAGTTAGATGATGTTATCAATAACTCCAATGTAAGCAAAGCCCAATTAACCAAAGTAACAGACCGTTTCAAAACTAAAATACACTTAGAAGCCACCGAAGTTGATGTTATCATTCGCAACAGACTATTGAGAAAAACGGAAACAGGCATTCAAAAGCTAACTGAACACTTCAAGAAAAATTCAGGTAAGATTTCAGACCACGCTGCCATTCACGGTGCCGGCATCAGCAAAACAGATAGTGCAGAGAACTATGCAACCTACTATCCATTCTATAAGTATCAGTTTGACTTATTACAAAACTTCCTGTTTGGCACTAAAGGATATGCATCCACTAAAGTAGCTGCAAGAGGTATGATCATCACCACCTACGACATCCTTCGACAAGAAGTACAACATAATGAACTGTTTCATACCGTTACCGGCTGGCATATTGCTAAAGAAGGGCAGCCTCAACCGCCTGTGAGATTGGTAAGCCGGTACGACAATGCAGAAAGAATTTTATTAGAAGCTGGTTCACCCATTTCAGGCAGAAGGTTGTTAGAAACCATCAATTTCCTTACAGAAGCAGAAGTTACACCTTCTTCTTTGCCCAATATCACCAAGTCATTCATCAGCGACCCTGACGAACAATTTAAGGTACAAGACGACATCATTAAGGCTTTGGATTTACTAACCGAAGCAAAAGTGTTGTTAGATACCAACAAAACATATCGCATCACATCCGATATTGAACAAAGATTATTGGACGAAATGAACGGCTTTACCGTTCAAGGTTTCGTAAAGAAAAAGCAATTAGTTACAGCCTATAAAGGTGCAAACATCACAAAGTCTATTGCTAAAGTAACCGATAACGGTTTGCCTTTCGACTTTTACATTACCACCGACAATGACGATGAACTCACATCACCCAATCTAAAATACCTCAAGGTAAAGGTTAAGAGTGTTTACAATATATCAGATGATAGGGCAGCTGATATAGATGCTTTGAAAGTACAACACCAAAACGACAAAGATTTATTGTGGTTAGTGCCGGACAATAGCCATTTCAAAGAATTGGATCGTTTGATTGACGAAGTAGAACGCATCACCTACTTAGAGCAGAAATACAACAATCCCAACTCTGATGAAGGTAAAATTTTGATTTCTTTCTCCACGGCAAAAGGAGAAAAACAAAATCGCATTAAGGACTTAGTAGATGAAAGTTTAATAAATGCCACCGCAGTTTATTTATACAATACACTGCAACTCAATAAAGACAACTGGCAAACAACACTTCAAGCCCAGCAAAAAAACATCATTCAAAATGTGTACAGCAAGCGATTAGCTTCGCAATTGAGTGACAGCGTTGCAGCAGCAGTTATTAAAGAAGCCAACAATGGTCGTTTGCAACAATACTTTACAGGCAGCGACTTTGCTTTTTTTGATGCTCAGGGCAATTTTATTGGCGAAAACCTAAAGGTATCTGAAGAAATATTGTACAAAATACGGAACACTTTTGTGGATGGTGCCACTCTGGAAAAAGAACTCGAACAACCGCCTACCGGATTTACTTTCGGTACCGTTATCTCATCGGTTGCCGCATTGATGCGGGCCGGTAAGCTCATTGCCAAATACAACGGTGCTGAAAAGTTTTCTTGGAGAGACGAAGGTGTTTTAAATATTTTCAATACGGCCCGTGAGTTCAGAAAAGCTTCTTTCAAAGCAGTATCCAAATCCCTTTCTGCATTACAAAAACAAGAGCTGGCTCAATTCCTATTGGATATTGAAGTGGACAAATACATCGGTCGAAAAGTGGATTACAACACCAACGATTTTGAATTAGTGGCTGCTGTGCGTGATACAGCTAAACATTTTGCGGATAAAGTAACAACACTCCGAAACAGCGAAAAAGAGTTTGACAAATTATTCCCACAAGCAGACAGTAATGCCTCCTATTTAGGTGGTTTTACAGGTGCAGTTAGCGAAGCCAATTACATCGATAAAGCGGTAGAATTCTTAGCAGACAAGGACAATTTTTTGAATGCACTGCAAGAAATTGAAAAAGTAGAAAAATTCATCCGAAACAACTTATCCAAAGTAAAAGAATGGAAAATATTTGTTACTGCGGTGCAAGATGAATTAACCAAAGCTGCCAAAACTAACGCAACCATCCAACAACTCAAAAATGACTTTGAAAGCCATTTGAATGGGGATGTAATCAAAAACTTTGATGTATTGCAGCAAACAGCTCAAAAAACCAAAGACGAATACCATCATTTGTTCTCTTCGGCAATGCAAGATTGTGCAGCTAAATACAACGAAATTGAATCCCTATCAGACGCTCTGATAAAAGAAATCGAATCATTGCCGGCAGGACTCAACGATCTTGCCTTATCAAAAGCAACAGCTTTGAACCAGTATGCAAAACAGAGAACAGGAGCTACCGTTACGATTGATTTTGATGTAAAAGACAAACAGAGCCGGTTCACTTATTCCGAAGTGCTCTCGTTTATTGACTTATATTCCAGCAGGAAAACTGAAATTGATATACTGCGTGCTGGCTTGGTAAAAGAAAAAACTCCCGAACCAACACCCGGAACGCCTCCGACAACAACTGTGAAAAAATATACAGTCAAAATGCCTCACACCAAAATGAAGGTAGCAGAATACAAATCTTGGCTACAAAGTGAACTGCAAAAATTAGCCAGTGCATCTGATAATGACGAAATAGAAATCAATTAAAAATGAAACTATCCGAACATACAGAACACATCCGACAACTCATTGACCAAGCGTTTAGAAACCGCTTGGGAAGAATGGGTATCAACGAGGGACAATTAGTACCAATCGACAATCCGCCTGCCGAACGAAAGCGTATGGAAAACATACGAGAAGTATTTATTGCTGAAATCGGCTCAGTAACGGATGCCTACGAAAAACTCGTGGAAGAACTCACTTTTACTTTATTCAACCGCTTGGCGGCTCTCAAAGTGATGGAAGCGCATACCTTGCACCCCGAAATTGTTACCCGCAGAGAAACCCACGGTGGTCGTTCTTTTGCTCATTTGGCTTGGTTGGAGCAAAACCCACAAGCACGAAGTGAAGAAGCCGAAGGTCTATTGCCTTTCCTGGAAGAACAACTCCAAAAATTAGCTTCCGATATTCCTTT
>CAZVQI010000154.1:0-4575 GCA_964629155.1 uncultured Flavobacterium sp. | reverse complement strand
GACTCCAACCCAATGTTAACCCCGTACAAAATCTCCGGGGTACGGTAGCGGGGGTAAATATTACAGACAATGGAAGACCTGGCTCTGACGGAACGATTAGGATCCGAGGTGCGAATTCAATCTCTGCAAGTAATAATCCGTTGATCGTCCTGGATGGAATTATATATTCCGGAGGTAGTTTGTCAGATATCAATTCAAATGACATCGAATCGATTGACATCCTCAAAGATGCCAGTGCTTCAGCTATTTATGGATCCCTGGCGGCGAACGGTGTTATATTAATTACCACAAAAAAAGGCACTACCGAAAAACCACGTATCAATCTAAATTCTTATTTCGGTAAATCAGATTTCGCTCATATTCCGAAATATTTAGATGCAGAGGGGTACCTCAGGGTTCGGGCTGATGCAGAAATTGCTGATGGAGGTCCGATTCCATTCAGCCCGCTTGAGCAAGCTAATATTGATGCGGGCAAAGTCATTGAACCTTTCGAGGAGATTAGGCAGGATGCCCCCATTTACAGTAATGAATTGAGCGTGTCCGGGAAAGGTAATGTTTTCAGTTATTATTTTTCTGGCTCTCACACCAGTGTAAAATCCCCGGTTTACGGGGATAATTTCCAGCGCCTAGGAGGACGATTAAACCTCAATGTTAATGTGACGGACTGGCTAAGTCTGGGAACTAATACCGGTTATACTTTAAAAGATAATTCTGGAACTCGTGCAGACCTTTCGCTTACTACTTTCATGAGTCCATATGCAGATTTGTATTATGAAGACGGGGTACCAAGACCTCTACCCATGAATGTGGGCCAGGCACGGAATCCAATGCTGTCAGCTCTACAGAATGAAAATCTTGATAAAACCAATACCCTGTTTAGCAATACTTATCTCGATTTAGATTTGCCTTTGGAAGGGTTAAGCTATAGATTGAATACGGGATACACCCAAAGAAATGGCAAGGTTTTTAACTATAGGCCAACTTTTGACCGCGGTGAATTTTTTAATTTGGGAAGTGGAAGTCAAGCCTTTTCCGAATCAAGGAATTTGACTCTTGAAAACATTCTGCGGTATGATCAGGTTTTTGCGCTCAATCATATACTCAATGTCACCTTAATGTACGGCGTTTACAAATCTGCTGCTGAATCTGCCTCTTTGAGTAGCGATAACATATTTAACGATGCACTGGGGTATAATGCACTGGAAATAGGTGAGAATTTCGAAATTAATACGGGTGCAGGGGAGGATCAACAACTTTCCATGATGGGAAGAATCGGGTATCGTTTCAAAGGAAAATATATTTTGGATGCTACCCTGAGGCGCGATGGGTATTCTGCATTTGGTGCGGGAAATAAATATGGTTTATTCCCTTCTGTGGGAGCAAGCTGGATTCTGACAGAGGAAAACTTTCTCAGGGATGTTCCTTCCATCAATAATCTGAAATTACGACTATCCTGGGGTAAAAATGGGAACAGAGGAGTGAGTCGATACTCCTCATTGAGTTCAGTAAGTCAGACTAATTATGTTTTCGGTGACGGCGGGCCTTCTTCGGTAGGGCTATATACCTCTTCAATCGGAAATCCTAATCTTGGCTGGGAGACGACAACGAGTACCAATTTTGGCCTGGACTTTGAACTGTTTTCCTACCGTGTAAACGGCTCAATGGAACTTTATCATTCCAATACGTACGATCTTTTGCTTAACCAAAGAATCCCCAATCTGTCTGGATTTACCTCCTTTTTGAGGAACATTGGAGAAACGGAAAATAAAGGAATTGAAATATCCCTGAACACCCTTAACGTCCAGAAAGGGAATTTTGAGTGGGATTCGAGAATTGTATTTTCAAGGAACTACAATAAGATACTTAAGCTGACCGGTAATGATTTGAATGGTGACGGGGTAGAGGATGATGACATTGCCAGTGGTTGGTTTATTGGACATCCCCTGGCCTCCAACTTTGACTATGTTTTTGACGGAATATATCAGGAAGGTGACACTGACTTTGATCTGCTACCTGGCTCCAAGCCAGGAGATGTGAAGTTTAAAGACATCAATGGGGATGGCGCCATTACACCTGCCGACCGGGTAGTGTTGAGCACTACGCAACCTGATTTCCTGGCAGGAATCACCAATACTTTTAAATACAGCGACTTCACTTTAATGGTTATGTTCAACATCAGACATGGAGGTGAAAGTGCGAATCCAGCCACTAATATTGGCCGAAATTTTTATTATGAATCCAATACGCTCGATGTACCATACTGGACCAAGGACAACCCCATCAATACCCACCCTGCAATCAACTATGGAAATCCATTAGGGTACGGATTTTATCAATCCAGAAGCTTTGTTCGTCTTCAGGATGTGTCATTGGGCTATGATCTTCCACAGAGGGCCCTGGATAAAATAGGTATTGCCAATTTAAAAATATACCTCAGTGGAAAAAACTTATTTACCTGGACAAAATGGACGGGTTGGGACCCCGAGTTTGGCGGAGGTGGAAGGGGACCTGGAAACAATGGTCCGATTCTGAAGTCGTACACACTTGGATTAAATGTTCAACTATAAACCTCTGACACGATGAAAAAAATAATATACATATTAAAGGCATTCAGTGCATTTTTATTTGTTTTTAGCCTTTCCGGCTGTAGTGATTCTTTTCTGGATGAAGTACCACTGGATCGGTTTAGTCCGGAAAACTTACTGGTCAATGAGGCCGGGTTTGAAGCAGCCACAATTGCTTTATATCAGGCAGCCAGACAGGAACATGCCCTGGGTGGTGCAAATTTCGATTACATGAACCTGGGAACGGACTTGGTGGAATGGGGTCGATATGATTCACGGGGTTTCAAGGATTATCACCTCCTGAATTCACAACATGATGCCGTGGAAGGATACTGGAGATGGGCTTACACCAACATGATTCGTCAGGCCAACCTTATCCTGGATAACCTCGAGGATCCTGAAGTGGCCCTGAGTGAGGATGCGCGACTAAATTTTTCGGGACAAGCTCGATTCTTTCGAGGATACACCTATTACGTTCTTGCTACCCTATATGGGGGTGTTCCCATTGTCCATTCCACTGTGGAAGAGCCTAAGTTTGACTTTAAAAAAGCCACTAAAGTTGAGGTCCTACAGTTCGTACTCGAAGATCTCCAGGCTGCCGCTCAGGAACTGCCTGTAATGGAAAATGTAAACAATGGCCGGATATATAAAGCTGCAGCCTATCATCTCATGGCCGAAGTATTTTTATCCCTTGCATTCGAAACCGGGAATGAATCGTACTATGATCAGGCCATTCAGGCTGCTAACACGGTCATCAATGGACAAGTGGGTGATTACAGAATAATGACCGAACGATTCGGAGATTTGTCCCGGGAGGGGGATGTTTTTTCGGATTTATTCTATCATAATCAGCAAAATTTAAGTTCTGGGAACAGAGAGGTGATCTGGGCCTGGCAATATGAAAGTTTCACAAAGGGGGGCGCCAGCTCCACAGGTGGAAATTACACACCACGATGGTGGCATCCTGAACAGGAAAAAATTAGGTCTCCCAACGGATTTTTCAATATTGCCGCAGATAGTTTGATACGAGGTATCGGGGTGAATTCCTTGTTAAACTACGTCAAATATGATATTTGGGAGATGGATCATTCTGACATGAGAAATTCCAAATACAACATTCGCCGGGTTTTCTTTTACAACAATCCTGATGACCCTGAATATTTCGGCAAACCAATAGTTACCAATTTGAATGCTCAGGGAAATCGGGTAATCGTTCGAAATGACGGATCATTAACATCATTCGTAGTGGATACGCTTAGAGAGTATTATCCCATGGTCAGAAAGGGAGAAGGTCAACCTTTTGATGACAATATCGTATCCGGACAATCGGCCAACGATTTTATCCGAATGCGACTCGCTGAAACTTATTTATACAGGGCCGAAGCATATCTTATGAAAGGAGATTTGGAAAAAGCGGCTGCTGATATCAATGTATTGCGAAACCGGGCCCAGGCTACACCGGTTACACCGGACCAGGTGAATATCGATTTTCTACTCGATGAACGAGCACGGGAATTGCTGGTTGAAGAACCTCGACGGCGAACGCTGATGAGACTCAGATTGCTTTATGACCGCGTGTCCAAATACAATCCATCTTCAGCCAGTTCTGTCCAGCCACACCACAACCTGTGGCCGTTACCCCAGAGTGTAATAGATTCCAATATTGGCGAAGAACTGACCCAAAATCCGGGATATTAATTCAAAGCGAGAACGCCATTACCGTTTAGAAAAAATATATTTTATCTTATATCGAAATACAAATTTACCATTATGAAAAGACGTGATTTCCTCAGTATCAGTTTACCCGCAACAGGAGCAGTACTATTAGGACAAGGCTTTATGGATAGAAAGATCTTCCGTGAAATAAATAATCAGTTTCTCGGAAATGAATCTTTCAGTCATTATGACCTAATAATTAACGGTGCAGGACTTGGAGGGTATTTTGCCGCCCTGGAAGCTGTTTCTAAAGGCAAACGCGTCCTCGTAGTGGAAAAACGCACGAGCCCCGGAT
>CAZVQI010000153.1:0-4580 GCA_964629155.1 uncultured Flavobacterium sp. | reverse complement strand
CCTCATCCCGCCTTCCGCAGCCCCTCGTAGACCACCTTCATCATCATCGCGAAGGCCGCCCGGCCGAACTCCTCGTCGCCGAGGAACTTGTCGACGAGCTCGCCGTGGTTGTCGAGGTGCTCGACCATGGCGTCGGTGGCGGCGCCCTTGACGGCGGGGGAGATGGAGAAGTTCTCGAAGCTGTTGGCCTCGGCCTGCTGCCTGACGACGGCGTTGGCTTGTAGCTTCTTCGTCACGCCCTCGATGATGAGGCGCTCGGCCTCGTCGAAGTCGGTGCCGAATTTCTCGTTGAAGAGGGCGATGATCTCGCTGAGCGGCGCCTTCTCCTCCTCGACCTTGCGTGTGCCCGTCTGGGTCGGGCCCTTGAGCTCGTTCGCCTCGCCGCTGCCGAGCCCGATGGCGCCGTCGAAGGTCTTGGTGATGCGGTAGTACTCGAGCTCGACGTCGTTATCGAGGACTACCTGGCCGCCCTCGCGCCCGGGGAGGTACTTGAGGAGGAAGCGGCCGAAGGTGTAGCGCTTCTCGAGGTCGGCGTCGGTGAACTCCATCACCTGCGAGACGAAGGCGTAGAGGTTCACGTAGGCGTTCAGTTGGCCCCGGAACTTCTCCTGCGCCTCCTCCTCGGCAGCCTTGAACCGGTCGATAGCGGGCTGGATCCAGCCGTTGAGCTTGGCCTGGTCGTCTTTGCTCTGCTTGCCGCGTGGCTTGTAGAAGACCTTCGCGAGCTCCTCCACCTCGACCAGGTGGTAGATGCCGGCAGCGTCGAGCTCGTGGTGAAGCTCGTAGAGCCGGTGGGGGTCGACGCGCTCCTCGATGCCCGTGGTCTCGTAGTACGGCTCGAAGGCCGCGAGGATCTCGCTCTCCTCGTTGACGAAGTCGAGGACGAAGGTGTCTTCCTTGCCGGGCGCGGTGCGGTTCAGGCGGGAGAGGGTCTGCACGGCCTGTACGCCCGCGAGCCGCTTGTCGACGTACATGGTGTGGAGGAGCGGCTGGTCGAAGCCCGTCTGGTACTTGTTCGCAACGAGGAGGATCTTGTACTCGTCGGTCGCGAAGGCGTCGGGGATGCGGTTCCCCGAGATGCCGTCGGGGTTCATCGAGCCCTCGGTGTACTCCTTCCCCGTGTCCTCGTCCTTGACGGTGCCGGAGAAGCCGACGAGGCAGCTCATGTCCGTGTAGCCCTGCTCCGCGAGGTAGCGGTCGAAGGCCTCTTTGTACATGACGGCGTGCCGCCTCGATGAGGCGACGACCATGGCCTTCGCTCGGCCGCCGATCTTGTGGCGGACCTTGTGGCGGAAGTGCTCGACCATGATCTCGGTCTTCTGCGCCACGTTGTGCGGGTGAAGCCGGACGTAGCGGGCGAGGGCCGAGCGGGCCTTGCTCTTCTCCACCTCGCGGTCGTCCTTGATGTTCGCGAGGCGGTAGAAGGTCTTGTACGTCGTGTAGTTCTTGAGGACGTCGAGGATGAACCCCTCCTCGATGGCCTGACGCATCGAGTAGAGGTGGAAGGGCCGGGGTTTGCCGTCCTCGCCGGGGACGCCGAAGACCTCGAGCGTCTTGAACTTGGGCGTGGCCGTGAAGGCGTAGAAGCTGAGGTTCTTCTGCCGCTGACGCGCGGCCATCACGCGGAGCACTTCGGCCTCGCTGTCGTACCCCTCGTCCTCAACAATACCCAGCCCTTCCCCGGCGGGGTCCCCGACTTCGCTTCGCGAAGTCACCCCACCGCCCAACTCCTCGTCCGGCGGTCCTCCCGAGCGCTGGTAGCCCTGGCCCGACCCGAGCACCTCTTTCACTCCCTTGGCCGCTTCGCCCGTCTGTGAGGAGTGCGCCTCGTCGACGATGACGGCGTAGTTGCGGTTGGGCAGGTTCTCGATGCGCTCGGCGACGAAGGGGAACTTCTGGATCGTCGAGATGATGATGGGCGTGCCCTTCTCGAGCTCGTCCTGGAGCTGCCGGGAGTCCTTGTCGATGCGCGCGACGACGCCCTGTTTGTGCTCCATCTGGTAGATGTTTTCTTGGAGCTGCTTGTCGAGGACCTTTCGGTCGGTGAGCACCACCACGGCGTGGAAGAGCTTCTGGTCGTGCTCGTCGTGGAGGCTCTGGAGCCGGTGGGCGAGCCAGGCGATGGAGTTCGACTTGCCCGAGCCCGCCGAGTGCTGGACGAGGTAGTGCCCGCCGGCGCCCTCGCGGCGCGTCGCCCGCTCGAGCTTCCGCACGGCGTCGAGCTGGTGGTAGCGGGGGAAGATCAGCGTCTCCTTCTTGGTGTGCTTCACCTGCCCGCTCGGCAGGAGCTCGGTCCGCTCCTCGACGGCGAGGTGCATGAAGCGCTGGATGATGTCGAGGAGGCTCTCCCGCTCCCAGATCTCCTCCCAGAGGTAGCTCGTGCGGTAGCCACCGGGGTTCGCCGGATTGCCCGCGCCGCCGTCTCTCCCCTTGTTGAGCGGGAGGAAGAAGGTCTTCTCCCCGGCGAGGCGGGTGGTCATCATCACCTCTTCGGTGTCGACCGCGAAGTGGACCAGCGCGCCGCGCTTGAACTTGAGGAGCGGAAAGCTCGGCGGCCGGTCGTGCCGGTACTGTCGCATCGCGTGGCGCACCGTCTGCCCCGAGCTCGGCGTCTTGAGTTCCACCGTCGCCACGGCGATGCCGTTGAGGCTGAGCACCATGTCGAGCGTGTCGCTCCCGTTCGGGTCGAAGCGCACCTGGCGCGTCACCACGAGCCGGTTCTGCGCGTAGCGCTCGAGCACGGCCGGGTTCAGCCCGTGCGCCGGCTTGAAGGCCGCGAGGTCGATCTGCTTCCCGTAGTACTTGAAGCCGTGCCGGAGCACGTGGAGCGCGCCCTGGCTCTCGAGCGCCTTCGCCAGCGTCTCGATGAGCTTCTCCTCGAGCGCCGCGCCGTGGTTCTTGCGGAGCTCGGCGACGCGCTCGCCCTGCGTGGCCTCGAGGAATGCGAAGAGATGCTCGCGGTCGATGGCCGTCTTGGGGTCGAGCCCGCCGGGGGCGCCCTTGAGCCAGCCGTGGGCGAGGAGGTGCGCCTCGATGGCGTCCTCGAAGGTCTTCTCTTTGTGGATGGCGCTCACGCGACCGCCTCCTCGGCGATGTTCTCTGCGACCTCGAGCTGGCCGGTGACGGCGGCGGTGATGAGGGCTTGGCGGTACTCGCGGAGACGGTCGATGCTTCTGAGCTCCAACGAGGCTGCCTGGTCTACTTTCTCAAGCACATCCGTTAATGCAGAAACTATCTCTTCTTGTTCTGTCGAAGGAGGAATTGCGATGCGTATTGAGCCTACCGTGTCGGTGTTGAGATTGAGTTGAGTGCCGAGTTTCCCAAGTCCTCTGTAAGGCTGCTCAGAGGCAAACACGTAGAATAGGAAGCTCGGGAGCAGGTTCTTGAGTCGTGGGAAGTACACGAAGCCATCGTGAATACAGCACCGGATTTCGGTGATGCATGGTTTTCCTACGGTTCCCGCGATGCTCAAGAACAGTTCGCCCGGTTGAAGCTTCACGCTGAGAGATGCGCCCACGGCCGACAGGCGCTGAGTGGTAACCATCAATCGTTCCCCAGCGGCCGTGACATCCGCGATGCGTACCCAAGCGTACTCACCTTCATCATCAAAGTATCTCGGGTCGTCGATTGGCCGTGGAGATGCACCCCGCTTCACGGAGCTAATCCACTTGATAGCCTTTACCTCCCAATGCGCCGGGATCTCGCCGAGCCACTCGATGCCGGAGTCCTTCATGGGCACGTTCGGGTCGAGGCCCTTGGTGACGGCTCGGGTGATGAGCGCCTGACGCTTCTCTTGGAGGAGCTCGATGAGCCGCTCCTTCTTCGCGATGAGCCCATCGATGGCCGCGGTCTTTCGGTCGAGGAAGTCGGCGATGGCGCGCTGCACGGGCAGTGGGGGAAGAGGTAGCTCCATCTCGGCGAACTCTCCATACCGGATGGTGCGCCCATCTCTGATGCCC
This sequence comes from uncultured Flavobacterium sp., assembly GCA_964629155.1. Lineage (GTDB taxonomy): Bacteria > Bacteroidota > Bacteroidia > Flavobacteriales > Flavobacteriaceae > Flavobacterium. Next base: position 621 of record CAZVQI010000153.1, on the reverse strand, counting down.
GTTGTGACGGCATTCAGGCGGTCGATGAAGGCGGCGTCCTTTAGGTAGTGCCGAAAAAATGGTGGATGGACCCGGCTTCCAGGACGCATGACGGTATATGCCGGACTTACGATCCCACGATGCTTTGACCGTTCGATGCCGCCCTGAAAGCTTCGAAGGCTGATAACGAAGTCGTTCGGTTCCACTAGCTTGAAATTCTCAAGCCCTTTGAATGCTGCCATCACCCTCGCATCCCTCTGCACTTCTAAGAATGCCTGTGGGACTACGCCGAACTGTTGGCTCGCTGAGAGGACTTCTTCGTCCGGGTGATCCTTGAGCGAACGCTCCGAAAACAGCCTTCGAGCGCGAAGGACTAGCCAACTTGTGGGTGGCGCGCGGTGAAGGCGTCGAGGATCGCCCATCAAAGCACCTCCCCCAGCATCCCCTGGATCTCCGCCTCGAGCGCCTTGATCTCCGCTTCGATCACCTCGAGCGGCCGAAGCGGCTCGTACTTGTAGAAATGCCGCGTGAAGGGAATCTCGTAGCCGATCTTCGTCTTCGACTCGTCCACCCACGCGTCGGGCACATGCGGGAGAACCTCGCGAGCCATGTACTCTTCGATGCTCTCGCCGAGGGGGACGT
>CAZVQI010000152.1:0-4670 GCA_964629155.1 uncultured Flavobacterium sp. | reverse complement strand
TGTCTTTGTAGGCAGGAAGAGCATAATCATCTTCTCCTACACAAGAAGTAAATACTGACAGCACTATAGCAGTAAGTAAGCTATATTTTAAAATGTTTGCTTTCATAATTTTTTCATTTAATGAATTAAAAGTTCATATAAAGGTTAAGCATATAAGTTCTTCCGAAACCATAGAAGTATTTTGGTCCGAAAGAACGATTAGGGCCTTGGTGGTCTTGGTACACTTCCATAAAGTTTGCATTACGTCCTTGTTCAAAACCGCCTGTTTTGTACTCTATATCCAAAACGTTATTGATGTTAGCAAAGAAACCAATGGTTTTTCCGCTAATTCTCCATGATTTTCCTCCTACTAAGTTAACCAACATAAGAGACTCAAATTGTTCTTGCTTCAAATATTTTCTACCGGTTTCTTTTACATTTACAATATTTCCGTTATGGTCAGTAAAATCAGCTATAGAAAACCCTGAGTTACCCGGAGCGGCAAAGAAGTTGTCAGTTCTCATAATAGCGGAAATATCAAGATAGTTGTGGTCTAAATAGTTTACATTCGCTCCAATCCACCAGAATTTAGGGTCTCTGTACTCTAAACCAATTGAAGCAGCAGTTTGTGGCATACCGGGCTGTCTGTAATTTTTAAGTTTCGCCTCTCCTAAATTATAAATTCCTTTTAGATTGTCAATATTTACAGATACATTAGGGTTGTTGCTATAGATATACTGTCCGATAGTTCCTGCAAAAGTAGCTTTTAGCGTTTGAGAAATTTGATATTCGGCTCCTAACTCAATACCTAAATTTTGTTTGTCTAAGCCTGTTAGAATTTCTGCTACGAATTGGTTTCCATCAGAGCCTTCTCCAAGCAATCCGAGACCTTCAGTAAAGAAAAATCCGATTTCGGTTGCATCTTGTATTTTTGAGTAAAAACCGCTCAAACGTCCTTTAAATCTCGGAGCTCTTACGATATAACTTGCATCTACACTTGAAATAGTTTCGCTTGTAATACCGTTAGTAATAGCATTACTCAAACGTGCATTAGGGAATGTGTTTCTGAGTGTAGGAGCTTTCGTCATGTGTAAGGCATTAAAGTCAAACAAATGACGACCTGTCAGTTTATAGGTCATACCTCCTTTGAATCCAAAATTTTCGAAAATAATTTTATCTCCTTTTCCGTATGAATTACCTGCATAAATTCCGTTTTGGAAAAGACCTTCTCTTTGATATCTGGAGTGACTATAGCTTTGCCCCAAATAAAAATCAAACTTTTCGTATGAAAACTTGAATTGTGTGAAGAAATCTGCAACATTAGCATGTAAAATATAATTGTACCCGAAACGGTCTCCAACTCTTACTGCTCTATCAGGATTTCTTAAATCAGCTTGCATTTCGTTGTTAGGATATTCCATAAAGAAAGGGTCATAATCCATATAATATTCTCCTCCTAATAAATCAGTAAGGTATTGGAAGTTTTCAGATTTTAATTTACGATAACTTACAGCAGCGTTCAAAGTAATATTATCAGCAAGTCTTGAATTTAAAATAGAGCTTGCTGTAAATAATTTATCTTCTACTCGATCTTCATAAAGAACATATACGCTACGTCCGTTTAATTCAGGGTTAGCGTTAGCGGCATACATAGCATCCCAATTAAGCTGACTGTTGCTTAAGAAAGTGTTTTTGAGTTGTTCAGCCAAAGCTAATTGCTCAGGGGTTTCCCCAATCCATTGTCCGTTTTCGAAATAAGTAGTGGCATAACTTGGAAGATTTCTATAATAAGTCGGGTCAGGGTTATCTGCCTTAAAGAAATCAATACGTGAATTACCGATATGACCAAATTGGTAAGCTACGTTAGTATTTAATTGAGTATTATCGTTTAACTTCCAGTAGTGACTGAGCATTAAAATAGGTTCTTCTACGTCTTTGTCACGAGAATTGCGTTTTTTTCCGTTATGCCAGCCCCAGTAGGAATTATAATGTATTCCCATTAAATTGTTAACTTCTTCTGTATTCGGAGAGTTTTTTCCTCTACTGTTTTGTGCATAGATAGAGGTGAAATTCAAGCTGTGATTATCATTAAATCTTTTTTCTACTGCTAAGAAAGCAGATTTAGCATCATAATCTGTACCTTCAAAATGAGCCTCATCAGCCATTCTGTACGAAGCAGAAACGGTATAAGCCCAACCATTTTTGTCCATACCGGAAGCATGAGTACCCATTATTCTCCAATTATAGTTTGTGTTAGTTCCTAAAACAGAAACTCTTGAACCTACTCTGTGATATGAAGCTCTTGTATTAATATGCTGTACTCCTAATGCTCCTCCAAATGTGTAATCAGAAGGATTAGAGCCGGAAGCAAATTCTTGATTACGAGTAGCATCATTTAATCCTCCCCAGTTGCTCCATTGCGGTCTTCCGTCATAGAGCTTATTCATCGTAATTCCGTTAATCATTATGTTTCCGTATTCATTGTCAAGACCTCTTACTCTGAATCTGGCTTGTCCCCAATTGTAGGCAGCTACCTGTTCAAATACATCGCGAGAGGCCTGTAAAAGTCCGGATGTAGTTTCTGAACCTGAATTGTCATCACCTAAATCATTTTCCGTAAGGGTAATCAGGCTCAACTCTTGTTCTGCAGTAATATCTTCTTCCAAAACAATAGTAGATAAATCTAACAGTTGCTTTTCTTGCAATTCAATAGAAAATAATTGTGTAGCAAATCCGTTGCTTCTGATTTGCATTAAGTAATTTCCTGCAGGAACTTCTTCAAAAAGAAAAACTCCCTCAATGTTGGTAAGTTTAGTGTAGTTGGTATTCTGAAGAGATACAACCACATTGTGGAGCGGTTTTTGGTTTTTCGAATCAATTACTTTTCCAGTAATAGAACCGGTTTGTTGAGCAAAAACGGCAAAACTTTGTAGCATAAACAAAATGCCATAAACGAGTTTTCTCATAAAATTAAATTAAATTATTTATTCTGATGATTAAGAAATCAATTTATTAATCGGGGCAAAGGTACGTCTTTTCAGAATATTATTTACTTTTGTACCGTATTTTGTCACTGGCTTCACACAAAATTAATCTGTAAAATCTCAAAAATAACTTCGTAATTTAATTTAACAATGAAAATCAAGAACTTAATTCTGCTTTTAGTGCTGACTTTTACCTTTGGTGTGCAAGCTCAACAAAAAAGGTATAAAGTACATACAGTGGCGTTTTATAATTTGGAAAACCTTTTTGATACTATAAGGAACCCGGAGATCAACGATTTAGAATATACTCCGGAAGGAAAAAACTCTTGGACTTCAAAAAAATACAAGAAAAAATTAGAAAACCTTAGTCGAGTTATTGCCGAAATCGGTACAGGTGACCAACAAAAAGAACCGCCTACTATTTTGGGAGTGTCGGAAATAGAAAACAGAGGAGTTTTGGAAGATCTTGTCAGACAACCTAAACTTGTTAATCTGGGGTATGGTATAGTTCATTATGATTCTCCTGACCGTAGAGGAATTGATGTTGCTCTTCTATACAGAAAAAAAGATTTTGTAGTTACATCTTCTTCAAACATTCCGTTGTATATTTTTGATGGAGAAGGAAAAAGAGTATATACTCGTGATCAGCTTTTAGTAAGCGGATATTTGGATGGAGAAGAAATGCACTTTATAGTTAATCACTGGCCTTCTCGTTCGGGAGGCGAAAAAAGAAGTAGCCCGTATCGTGAAGCAGCAGGAGCTTTAAACAGAAAAATTATTGATTCTTTGCAAAAGATTAATCCTAAAGCTAAGGTGATGACTATGGGTGATATGAATGACGGACCATATAATAAGAGTATTAAAAAGTTTTTGGGAGCAGAGCGCAAAAAAGAAGATACTCCTATGCATGGAATGTTTAATCCTTTTGAAGAAATGTCTAAGAAAGGCTTAGGTACATTGGCTTATCGTGATGCATGGGATTTGTTTGACCAAATTATTATGACAGGTTCTTTTTTAGATACCAATGACACCGATTATTCTACTTATAAATACTGGAAAGCCGGAATATTTAACAAGCCATATTTAGTACAACAAACCGGACAATATAAGGGATATCCTCTCAGAAATACAAGTAGTGAGGTGGGATATAGTGACCACTTTCCTGTTTATGTATATATAATTAAAGAACATAAGTAAGACAACTGAAACAGGTAGTAAACTCTTAAGTTTTATTTTGTGATTCTAAAATTTGTTTGGGGTGAGATAAAACGGAGGTTTACTACCTGTTTTTTATTATTTGATTTTAAATAAAAACAAAGATAGCCCTCAAAAACTTATGTTTTTTTGAAGAGGTAAAAATCATTAAAAATTAAAAGGGGAAAGTTTAAGTAAGGAGAAACAAAAAAGGCAAGCGACCTACATCGCACCGCTACAACCGCATACCTTTGCTGTGTTCCCACCCTGGAGGATTTTGCAGGAGCTGGTCGTGTAGGACTTGCCTTTGCAAAGGTATGATAAATTTCTATCTTTGCAAACATCTGTTTTAACAATATTAGCAATAATCGGATATGAAAAAGTGTAATCGATTTATACTCTTTGTTTTAGGAATAATCTTTTTTTCTTGTGAAGATGACACGCCTAAATTCAGAATAGACACATCTAAACTCAAACAACATCATAAGTCAAATGAGGTTATCGGATTAGAGA
>CAZVQI010000151.1:0-4677 GCA_964629155.1 uncultured Flavobacterium sp. | reverse complement strand
AAACAATCTCAAAAACACCAACAGATTGCTTTTGTTTGACAGCAACCGAAATCAGCTGCCGATTTTTTTGGTAAATATTTCATAGATGGAATAGATTCTGTTTTCCGGATGATTTTATTCATCTTCCGGATTTGTTTCTATCCCGAAATCATCTTTTTTAGGCTTTCTCTGAGATTTTGTGGCTCTTTTCATAGCTTCTCCTACTTGGTTAGAAGCTGTAAATGATGCAACCATATTGTTGAGCATATCACTTCCTGCCTGAGGTGAATTAGGAAGTAAAATTAAGTTCGAGTTGGCATCTGAACCGATTGATTGCAGGGTATCATAATGTTGAGTTACTACAATAAGAGCAGAGGCTTCTTGTGAATTGATTCCCACTTTGTTGAGCACGTCTACACTTTCTACCAATCCTCTTGCAATTTCTCGTCTTTGGTCTGCAATACCTTGCCCTTGAAGTCTTTTACTTTCGGCTTCGGCTTTTGCTTTTGCTACGATGCGAATCCTTTGAGCTTCTGCTTCATATTCTGCTGCTGTTTTTTCGCGATCGGCAGCATTGATGCGATTCATTGCATTTTTTACCTGAATGTCAGGGTCAATATCTGTGATAAGGGTATTGATAATATCGTATCCGTAAGTCAGCATAGCATCATTTAACTCGCGTTTTACTGCAATAGCAATATCATCTTTTCTTTCAAAGACATCATCTAGCTTCAGTTTTGGGACTTCTGCACGAACCACGTCAAATACATAAGAGGTGATTTGGTCATGAGGATATTCTAATTTATAGAAAGCTTCATATACCCTGTCTTGAATAACTTTATATTGAACAGAAACCTTCATTTTGACAAATACGTTGTCTTTGGTTTTTGTTTCAATAATTACGTCCAATTGTTGAATACGAAGATTAACACGTCCTGCGATTCGGTCAATTATAGGAACTTTGAGCTGTAATCCGGATTGTCTGATACTGTTGAATCTTCCGAAACGCTCAATAATAGCGGCAGTTTGTTGTTTTACCGTAAAAAATGAAGCCAATAGCAAAAAAGCTCCGATGGCTAAAAATACGTACATTTCCATACCTTATTTTGGTTTTTGAGTTAAAAATCGAATAAAGATAATGTTTTTAATAAAATAAAAAAAGCCTTCTAAAACAATTAGAAGGCTTTTTAAAGTATTCAGGATTATTAATCCATATATTTCATCATAAGCATCTGAAGATCTAAACCCCATTGCTCTCCGGCAGCCATAGATTTTTCAAACAAAATATCTTGTTTTGAGCTAAGTTTTTTACCGATTTCAGACTCATAAAAAGCTAACATTTTTTTAATGTCTTCATGAGTAAATTCCTCCATGTAAACATCTGCGATTTTAGAGTATAGGTTAGGAAGTGTCGCTTTGAAGTCTTTAGTTAATTCTTCGTGTTTTTCTTCAGGAATCATGGTTTTAATTTGATCTAAAACCATTTCAAACTGAGAACCCGCACCTGATTTTTCAATAACTTTAATAGCGTCTTGTTTGAAAGCATCATTTTGTGCTAATCCGAATTGAGCAGCAGCTACTACAAGTAGCAAAGAGAACATTTTTTTCATTTTTAAATTATTTATTAACTCTACAAATATAAGCATTTTCGGCATATAACCGTAGATGGGTAAATTATTTATTTTCAACTCAATATAAACTTTATGTTTGTATTGCCCTAACAATCATGTGTTTAAAGTGATTCTGTCGACTAAAATTGGTTTAAAAAAGCCCGAAAATACGGGTAGTAAATAATAAGCCCGACTATAATGGCAGAAATAGCAGCAAAAGCTACAGCTCCGGCAGCAATATCTTTAATAAAACCTATTTTTTCATGTCGGGCCGGATGTATGAAATCGGCTATTTTTTCAATAGCTGTATTCAATCCTTCGATAGCTAATACCAGCCCGATAGCCAGTGTTTGAAGTATCCATTCCGTTTTGCTGATGTCAAAAACAAATCCTAATACAGTTACAATAATCCCGAGAGAAAACTGAACCATTATGCTATGTTCTGTGGTGATGAGTTTATACGCTCCTAAAACAGCATATTTCAGGCTTTTTAATCTTCCTTTTACAAATGAAGTGTCTTTCATATTTTTATAAAGAAGCTAAGGCTTTTTCGTAATTCGGCTCGTCTGCAATTTCGCTTACCTGTTGTGTATAAATTACTTTCCCATTTTCATCAATAACCACAACAGCTCTTGAATGCAGACCTTTTAAAGGCCCTTCTGCAAGAGTAAGCCCATAATCTTGACCGAATTTTCCACTTTCAAAATCTGACAGAGTAATTACATTGTCTATACCTTCGGCCCCACAAAAACGAGATTGTGCAAAAGGTAAATCTTTTGAAATGCATAAAACTTTTGTGTTGTTCAGGCTTGAAGCGTCTTTGTTGAATGTTCTTACCGACATGGCACAAGTAGGGGTGTCAATACTCGGAAATATATTTAAAACCAAACGACTTCCTTTGAAATCCTTTAGCGTAACTCTTGATAAATCAGTTTTTACCAGTTCAAAATCAGGAGCTTGACTTCCTGTTTTTGGCAATTCTCCCACAGTATGAAAAGGTTTGCCTTTAAGTGTTACTGTTGCCATAATGCGAATATTTTAAGATGTTATTTTGAACAGATAAAGGTACAATTTTTTGTTTTATGGTAGAAAAACATACAGAATTAGTTTTTAATAAGCTCTGAATTTCTTGTCAAAATCAGATAGTGCGGATAAATTCTTATCTGATAAATAACACAAAAGCACTATCTTTGTCCGTAGTTGCTTTTGGTTATAAAAGCATAAAAAGTAAAGAGATAAATCTCGGAGATTCTCAGACTATTTATACAGGTTTAGAAGGATTTGTGTAAATTTGAAATTCAAATAATATTTTCTTGGAAAAGAAATAAAAAAGATGAAAAATCCATTTAAAAACAGTATTCAAAAATATCCTTTCCTAAAACTGTTCGGAAACAGATATTTTGTAGTATTATTGCTTTTTACCGTTTGGATTTTGTTTTTAGACGATGCGTCCTTTTTGCAACATAGAGCTTTAAATAAGGAAATAAAAATTCTGGAATCAAACAGAGATTATTACAAAAACGAGATTAAAAAAGATTTACAACAAATCAAAGAACTGAATAATATAGATAAGATAGAGCGATATGCCCGAGAAAAATATTATATGAAAAGGGCAGATGAAGACATCTATATTATTGAGTACGAAAACGATACTATCAAGAGATGAGCAAAAATTTATTTCAAGATTTTGATAAGGTTTCTTCTAAACAGTGGAAACAAAAAATTCAAGTAGAGCTTAAAGGAGCAGATTATAACCAAACACTTGTTTGGGAAACACCTGAAGGTATTAAGGTAAAACCTTTTTATCACTATGATGAATTTGAAAAAGAAACGGCGATAAATACCCGAGTTTCAGAGTTTAAAATCCTTCAGAGGATTTATGTTTTTGATGTAGAGAAATCTAACAAAAGAGCTCAAGAAACACTTAATCGTGGAGCAGAAAGTATATATTTCATCATTGAAGAATCGGAGACCGATTTAGCAGTTTTGTTTTCAGAACTTCCGAAAGAGGTTGTCTATTACATAAAACCATTGTTTTTGTCAGCAGATTTTTCAGCAAAAATAAATGCATTTTCAAAAACTCATGGATTTAAAATCAGACTACTGGTTGACCCAATAGGGCAACTTGCCAAAGACGGAAATTGGTTTGAAAATTTAGACTCGGATTTTACGGTTTTGAATACAATGAATACTGAATCTGAAATTCCGTTTTTGAGTATAGATGCCGGATTGTATCAAAATGCAGGAGCAAATATTGTACAGCAGTTGGCTTATACGTTAGCTCACATAAATGAATATTTCGGCAGAATATCATCTCTTACATCTCAAATTCAGATTGAAGTAAGTGTAGGATCAAATTACTTTTTTGAGATTGCTAAATTACGAGCGTTCCGAATATTGTTTGAAACTTTGAAAAAAGAATACAATCATGATTTAGATTGTCATATTATTGCACAACCAACTAAGCGAAATAAAACACTTTATGATTACAACGTAAATATGCTCCGAACCACAACTGAATGTATGAGTGCAATTTTAGGAGGGGCTGATGTTGTTTCTAATTTGGCGTATGATGTTTTATTTCATAAGGAAAATGAGTTTGGAGACAGAATTTCCAGAAATCAGCTTTTAATATTAAAGCATGAAAGCTATTTTGATAAAGTAGATAATCCGGCAGACGGAGCATATTATATAGAGGCTCTTACACAGCAAATAGCCGAAAAAGCTTTGGATTTGTTTAAAGATATTGAGAAAAACGGAGGTTTTATTACCCAACTGATTGAAGGGACTATTCAAAGAAAAATTGTGGAAAGTGCGGACAAAGAGCAAAAAATGTTTGACGAAGGTAAAGAAGTATTGCTTGGAACAAATAAATATCCGAACAAAGAAGACCGAATGAAAAATGATTTAGAGTTGTTTCCGTTCGTAAAACAAAATCCGAGAAAGACCCTGATTACTCCAATTATTGAAAAACGTTTGGCAGAAAAACTAGAGCAAGAACGTTTGGCAATGGAGTAGGAAAAAGGTTATTTCCCGATACAAAAATTCGCAAAAATATTTCCTAAAAGCTCGTCGTTAGTAACTTGCC
>CAZVQI010000150.1:0-4706 GCA_964629155.1 uncultured Flavobacterium sp. | reverse complement strand
ATTTTTCAATCAAAAATCAACCCACTGAATAAGAACATTATACAACATCAAAAAAACCCTAATAAACCAATAACCCTAAGTAAATGCCAGAGAAAACGGATAAAATTTAGGCTCCTTTAGCAACTTCAAAAGAGGTATTTTTATCTAATTATAACAGAAACGGAATCTTTTAGTTTATTTTTGCCTTTCAAAAATCAGAATATTTTTTTTCAGCATCACTTAATTTATGGAAAATATCTCCTCAATTTCTTGGGATAAAATATGCACATGGTTTGTTTATGACCCTAAAAATCCTCTTCTTTTTAGTAGTATTGGTTTTTTGATTAGCTTTCTTATTTTCTACTTTATATATATATGTACAAAAAGGCATTCGCATTTTAGAACTGCTTATGTGGTTCTTTTTTCGCTTTTCTTTTATTATAAAGCGGGGGGAAACTATTTTATATTGCTTTTGATTTCAGCTATAGGAGGATATTTTTTGGCAGAAGGAATTCATAAAACTGAAAATCAAAAAATCCGTAAGTTCTATTTAGTAACAAGTATGGTAGCTCATTTGACTTTGCTGGGTTACTTTAAATATACCAATTTCTTAATTGATAGTTTCAATAATCTTTTCAGTGGCAAGCTTGCTTTTCAGGATATTGTTTTACCTATCGGGATTTCGTTTTATGTCTTTCAGACTATGAGCTACACTATAGATATATATCGGAGGGAAATTCAACCTGCTAAAAATGTACTTGATTTTACTTTTTACGTTAGTTTCTTTCCTCAATTGGTAGCCGGTCCTATTGTAAGAGCTAAGGATTTTATTCCTCAGATTTACAAAAAAATCACACTTACAAAAAAAGAAACCAATTTTGCTCTATTTCTTATTATTGGGGGACTTCTGAAAAAAGCAGTAATTTCTGATTATATTTCACTCAATTTTGTAGATAGAGTCTTTGATGCACCAAACAGTTATACTTCATTTGAAAATTTAATGGCTGTGTATGGGTACTCTTTACAGATATATTGTGATTTTTCAGGATATTCTGATATGGCAATAGGATTAGCATTACTGATGGGATTCAGTCTTCCTACGAATTTTCGAACTCCATATCAATCGAAAAGCATAACCGAATTTTGGAGAAGATGGCATATATCTTTATCTTCTTGGCTTAAAGATTATCTTTATATTTCAGTTGGTGGAAACCGGAAAGGAACTTTTTGGGGATACTTCTTCCCTATTTTATTTTTTATCGGAGTATTGATTTGGTCTTTTTCATATATCGAAAACAGCATAATCCCGTTTGTAATTTCATTGGGAGCTTTGACTATTTTCATTTTATCATTCATACTTTCCAAAAATCCGCAAAAGACCAAGGTTACTAATATGAACTTAATGACCACTATGCTCTTAGGAGGGTTGTGGCACGGAGCAAGTTTGCGCTTTATTATTTGGGGAGCTCTACACGGGATGGCACTTGCCGTTCATAAATTTTTTATAGAACTTTTTCCGGAAAAAAATCCTCAAAGTAGAACTTTTGGTAAAAGAACTTATAATGCACTTACTATACTGTTTACTTTTCATTTTGTTGCTTTTTGCTGGATATTTTTTCGAGCGAAAGATTTCACTCTTGCTACCGACATCATCAACAATATCGGTAACTTGACCTTTGCCCCTAAACAATGGCAAATAATTATTTCAGGATATAAAAATGTGTTTACACTTTTTGTTATTGGCTATGTGTGGCACTTTTTCCCTCAACATGTGACCGATAAGCTTTGTTTACTCTTTGAAAAAACTCCAATTGTTATAAAAGCACTGATCATTGGCTTTGTATTTTGGATTGTATATGCAACCGCTTCAAGCGGACCTCAACCCTTCATTTATTTCCAATTTTAATAAAAAACCACAGATTCTATTACTCCGACAGAGGGTATCTGTCTAAACAAAATCTGTGGTAAAAGTTATAAAAGAAACTTACTTCGTGTATAATGCTTAGTTGAAATTTATCTTACCTTAATTGTACAACCAATTGCTTTAGTTTCTTTTACTTGAATTTCTTCTCCATTTAACAGAGCATCAACTGCATTTTCTACATATTTTTCTTTTACAGCCGACGCATCTCCGTGATTATCATCAATTGCTCCAATATATCTTACAATATTTCCTTCGTTAGTTTTTTGAAGTAAAAATACATGAGGAGTTTTAGTGGCTCCATATTGAGGATAGATTTTTTGACCTTCATCAACCAAATACGGAAAAGTAAATCCTTTTTCTTTTGCACGGGTTTTCATCAGTTCAAAACTATCCTCCGGTTGTTTTTCAGGATTGTTTGGATTTATGGCAATTACAGGATAACCTAAATCTTTGTATTTTTTGTCTAAAGCAATAATTCTATCTTCATAGGCTACAGCATAAGGACAATGATTACAAGTAAAAATCACTATAAACCCTTTTGCATCAGTATAATCAGAAAGCGATACCATCCTGTCATCTACATTTTTCAATGAAAAATCAGTAGCTATATCTCCTATCTTATACCCTGAGATAACGACCTCTTCTGTTTTAGCAACCTCTTCGTCCTGTGGTTCAGTTTTTGGTTCTTGTTTGCAAAAAGTCAAAGTAAGCCCCAAAACCAATGGTAACAAATATAATTGTACTTTTTTCATCCTCTATTGTTTTATAAGTTATAAACTTCCTGTTTTTGATTTAGAAGAACAAGAACTCTTACCTGAACAGCATCCGCCTTTCTTTTCAGCAGGCTGACTACTTTCTGTTTTTGCCTCTGGAGTACTTGATTTAGATTTTTTTGTTTTTTTCTCTTTCTTTTTTTTCTGCTCTTGATCGAGATATAAAGAGGATTGATCTGATGAAGAAGTTATTTTTGATACTGTATAAGTCTTGCCGTCTGCCATTGCCTCTACAGTTTGTCTCAATACCTGAGGAGTTTGTAATGTAGCATCATATACTACTTCTGCTTTTTTACTTTCAAAATCAACTTTTGCTGATTTTACCCCTTCCATTTTTGCTAATTTTTTCTCTATAGTCTTAGCACAACCAAATTCACAGTGCATTCCTTCTATAGTAAAACTAGCCGTTTGAAGATTCTCTGCAACTACTTCTGTTTGTGTATTATTTTCTGTTATATCTTGATTTTGTGAAGAGTTAGCGTCTTTACAGGCTGTAAAAAACAATCCGATAAGAGCCAGAAACAAGATTTTTTTAGTTCTTTTCATAATGATTTTCAATTGATTAAAATTCAACAGCAACAAATATAACGGAATTTTTGCGTTTTTATTCTTAAAAAGTCTGAATTTTGCAAATATTTTCTTGCTCTATTTTTATGAAAGAATCCAAATGGATAATACTGGCTGCGTTAGCCATTGTATGGGGCAGCTCATTTATCCTCATTAAAAAAGGTCTGAACGGATTAAATCCAATAGAACTCGGAAGTGTCCGAATGATTTCTGCCTCTGTGGTTATGCTTTTACTCAAAGGAAAACACGTAGCTTCCATACCAAAAAACAAATACAAATACGTGGTTGCTTCTGCTCTTTTCGGAATATTTTTTCCGGCTTTTTTGTTTGCGTATGCTCAAACAGAAATTGATTCAACTATAAGCTCTATCATAAACGCAACAACTCCTTTATTTACACTTGTTATTGGAGCTTTATTTTTTAAGCTCATTTCCCAAAAAAGACAATTTTTTGGAGTAATTATCGGTTTTATAGGGTGTATATTGCTTATACTTACAGGAGCGAATGTACATCCCGAGCAAAATTATTGGTATGCTTTGCTCGCTATAGTAGCCTGTATTTTCTATGCCATAAACATAAATTGGGTAAAAAAATTCTTATCAGACTTAAGTCCTGTGCAGATTGCTATGGGGAATTTCGCTTTTCTGTTGATTCCTGCTTCGCTGATTTTGTTTACCACTGATTTCTTTAGTCATATCAGTACTCCCGAAACCCAGACGGCTGTTCTTTATACCGTAATTCTCGGAATTTGCAGCACAGGATTAGCAAGTTTGTTTTTCTACAAACTCATTCAGATGTCTTCACCTGTTTTTGCCTCTTCTACCACTTATTTGATTCCGCTTGTGGCTTTTGGTTGGGGAATTTTAGACCATGAAAGTGTTCATTTCGCTCAAATCATCGGAGCTTTAATAATCCTTGTGGGAGTTTATTTTTCGGGAAGAAAGAATTGATTGTTGTTAAAACCTTCACCATTTGAAAATAAAAAAACAATGTGGAAAAAACAATCGCTCAAAGTTTTTGAGATTACTTTTTTTGACACTAATTCAACGAAACCTATCAATCTATATATAATCATCATAAATACAGAGTTTTATTTATCCATTTTTGAGGATTTCTCATTTATTCTTTCATAAAATTTTCTTAAATTTGTAGATATCAACATTAAAAATCAATATTATGAAATCAAAATTACTTTATTCAGTACTGTTCTTTATGAGCACATTTATTTTGTTTGCTCAAGAAGAGCATATCTGCTTAACAGAATCTATAACCTTTCCTCTTCAAGGAAAATCGAATAACAATAATAATATTTATTCAGGGGCATACAATATAGAATATCTGGAAAATTTTGAACCTAAAACTTTTAATATTTTTTCTGGGGGATAAATAAAACCGATGGAACATCTCAAAAACCTATGAAAGAATCAGATGTAATGAATGTAATGAAAAAAATAAATGAATTT
>CAZVQI010000149.1:0-4714 GCA_964629155.1 uncultured Flavobacterium sp. | reverse complement strand
AGTCCGGCGCGGGGGAGACCCCAGCGCCGAGCGGACGGCAAGCCGTCAGGCCCCGACTGTCAAGGAACTGTTCGACCGCTTCATCACCGACTATTCCGAGGGGCGCAACAAGCCATCGACCGTCAAATCGAACCGGGATCGGGCCAAACGCCACCTCATTCCAAAACTCGGTCATCTGAAAGTGCCGGAGGTGACGCGCGCCGACATCGCCGACCTTATGAAGAAGATGGCGAAGTCACCTGTCAGCGCGAACCGGATGCTCGCAATGTGCCGGAAGATGTTCAACGTCGCCGAGGTTTGGGGACTACGGCCGGACGGCTCCAATCCTTGCCGCCATGTCCCGAAATATCCCGAGCGCGGCAAGACCCGCCTCATCACCGATGCGGAGATGCGCAAGCTCTTTGAATATCTCGGTCGCGCCGACGCGGAAGGACTGGAGCATCCGTTTATCCTTCTTGCAATCAGGCTCCAGTTCGAGTTCGCCGCGCGCATGTCGGAGATCGTCGAACTTGAATGGTCATGGGTCGATTTCGACAATCGCCGAGTCGTCTGGCCGGATAGCAAGACCGGCGGAATGTCGAAGCCGATGAGCGCCGAAGCCTTGCGTCTGTTCAGGACTGTCCCACGGCTGGAAGACTCGCCCTTCGTCTGCCCGTCAGTCTTCGATCCGGGAAAGCCAATGTCTTCCCATACCTACTACCAGGGCTGGAAGCGCATCCTGGAGCGCGCAGGAATCCCTCATGTCGGTACGCACGGCATCCGCCACCGTTCCGCAACCGACATCGCCAATTCCGGCGTGCCGGTAAAGGTCGGCATGGCGCTCACCGCGCACAAGACGGTGACGATGTTCATGCGCTACGTCCACACCGAGGACGATCCTGTCAGGGCGGCGGCGGAAGCCGTCACGCAGCGCCGGATGAACGTCATCGGTGCAGAACCTCAGCCTCCCGCCGCGCCACTACCCGTCACGGAGTTGCCCCCCATCGCCCCGGTGGTGAAAACGACTCCCGCAACCTCCGGCGCTGATGGTAAGCCGCTCGGCGTCGAGGATGGCAGATACATTTCGCGCACCCGTCTCGGGAACTATCGCCCCTTCCGTCACCGCAGCGGCGAGAACCGGGCCGCGCCGCCCGGCAGCAAGCGGGCGGAGGCGCGCGAGCGGCAGGCCATGCGTGAGGAAGCTAAAGCCTAACGCAGTTGGCCGACGCTCGGCGACATTGTAGGCGGCTTGCAACAACTCTTTGTCCGCGCGATCTGGAGCCGACGTGGCATCATCGGCGGCATGCTTGCGGCCTACAATGTCCCTTCCGGCTGCCAAGCTGAATACCTGACGAGTGGGCGGGAACGGTCAGCCGGGACGCGCGATTATGTCACCATGCTCGTTTCTCTTTTGGTTGGCGAACTGCTCGTTCTCGGCGCTTTCCCTAGCCGGTGAGCGTCACCGGATTATCAGATAGCCCTTCCTCTTCCCGACTTCGATCTGCTCGAAATGTGCATCCTCCCTGCACCGCCAACGCAAAGTGGCCGCACCTTCGGACGCACCTACTGCGTCGCTCAACTCGCTCATCCTCGCTTCCTCCGAGGCGCTGTTTGACGCGCATCCGGCCTCTGGAGGCGCGCCATGAGCGCATCGCGCGATTTCGGGCCGTAGCGAAGTGCCGGAAAGGAATGGGAGGGTCGCGGGCCGGGAGGGATACGGCGACTGGAATACGGCAAGATAAAAGCGCCTGCACAAATCACCGTCAAGCTATTGGAATGGCTTGGTATTTTGTGCATATGGCGGTCGGTCGTGCATATGCATTGGCGATTCTGCCAGCGAAATCAAAGGCGTTTTGTATGGGTGACTTCACCATATCCCGGTGGCGGCGTGCATGAGCGGCAGCGGTAACGAGTGCCGTATCTGCGCCGACAAACCGCGTTTCACCCACGCCTCGCGTGCTAATTTTGAGATCAGGTGCTGTGTACCGCCAGACACCCAAGCAATGACAGGGCGGCGAACAGACATCGACGTCGGGCGCGATGAAGGTAGCGCCGGCCGGTAGCCACCACCCATCCACCACGCCGAACGATCATTGATCCCGGTAGGCGCGCCGCCTTGCCGCCAGTTCTCGCGCGAAGCTCAGGAACCGGCGCAGCGCCGGATTGTCGCTTGAGGGCGACCACACTGCGCTGAAGGGAACGATGTCCTCGGCCGCGGTCAGCGGGCGCATCGCCAGATCGGCATGCGCCATGCTGGTCCACCCTTCCGAAACAAGCGTGATGCCTTCGCCGATGGCCACCATATGCATCAGCGTCTCCACCGTCACATGACGAGCGGTCACTTCCGGGTAAGTGCTGTAGTCCGCGATGCGGCGCACGATGTAGTCATGCACCTCCGACCCCGGCTCCATGGTCGAGACGATGAATCGCTCGTCGCGCAGTTGCGGCCAGTCCAGCGCGTTGCTGCTCGCCAGCGGATGATAGACGGCCATCGCCACATGCACCCGCTCGCGCCAGAACTCCTCGACGTCGCAGCCGGCAACCGGCGCATTGCCGGTGAAGAAAGCGATGTCGAGCTGCCGCGCCCGGATCGCGCGCAAATGCTCGCGCCGCCCTCCATCCTGAATGTCGATCTCGACGCCGGGATAGCAACGCCGGTAGGAGGCGATCAGTTCGCGCAGGAAGCCGCCGGCGAGCGTCGTGATGATGCCGACCCGCACCGTGCCTTCCTCGACACGGCCCGCCGCGCCGGCACGTTGCAGGACCGCCTCGGCCATCTGGAGAACCGGGATGATATCGTCGAGGAACCGGCTGCCGGCATCGGTGAGCCGGACGCCCGAAGTGGTGCGCTCGAACAGGGAAATGCCAAGGTCGTCCTCGAAGTTGCGCACATGGCGGCTGACGCTGGACACCTTCATGCCGAGCGCGCAGGCTGCGCCTGAAAAACTCGTCTGCTCGGCCGCCGCCAGCACATAGCGCAGCGCCCTCATATCGAATGGAAGCCCTTCCGCAGGCCACCGCACGGGGCGTTCCCATAAAGGCGGATTCGATCCGTTCATCGCCAATTTGCTCCCTCCTCAAGAGCGGCGATGCGGCGTCCGCAGGTGCCTCCTTTCAAACTCGGTTAGGGTGTTGCCGCACCTTCGCGCTCCCTGATAGTCTCCTTGATTGAGTAGACTCCCATCATTTGACCGAGATGCTCTCCGCCAGATTTCTGGTATCTCACTAATTGGCTGAGTGAGGATCGAGGTTTCCGATCCGCCGGATTTCCATGGTCCGGCAGTCCCAGCCGGGAACCAGATCGGCCGCCGCCTGGCGTGCCAGCACGTTGGCGTTCCGGTTGGCGAGCGCATCGATATAGGCGACGTGGCAGGTATTGCCCGGTTCGATCTTCGTGACGACAAGTACCTGCGTATTGGGAATGAACCCTTCCGATCGATCGAGATGGTAGCGCAATATGCTGGCAACGGGCTGCTCGCCGAGATCGGGATGATCGGCGATCAGCCATTCGAGCTTTTCGCCGATGGTGTTGAAGCCGGGCATCGTCTGGCTCGCCGCCATTTCGTTGCGGGCATCGAATCCATAAGACACGAACATCCGAAGATCGCCGTCGCTGATCAGCAGCGGGTAGCCCTTATAGCCGGGACAGGCGAGTTCGGCGCTGTAGCCCGGATCGGCCGAGAGCGTGATGCAGTTGGAGGAATCGGTATCGGTATAGGCGCTGCGCCATTCCTGTGCATCTGCCGGACCGAGGGTCGCCATGCCCATCACTATACCGGGAAGGATGGCCTTGTTCATTGTCGGTCTCCTGCATTGCCTGCTTCGGGGGCGGCGATCGAGGCAAGCGCGGTGAGGATGAGCGCGATCAGGTCTGCCTGCCGGTGGGTTCCGGTCTTCTCGAACACATTGCCCAGATGGAAAGCCACGGTGGTCGGCGAGATCGAGAGATCGGCGGCGATCTCGCCGGTTCGCCGACCATGCGCCAGCGCGCAGGCGACATCGGCCTCGGTCGGGGTCAGTCCGAAAAGTTCGGAAAGGACCGTACCGGAGACCTTTGGCCGGTGCGACGGATCGGATATGAAGATAACCGCCTGCGGCGTGCCGATGTCCCGATCATGCGCGTGCGGAAGCGCACAGACCGTCAGCAACAGATCGCGCTCGCCCGATGATGGCACGCACAGGCTGGCGAGATGATCCTGACCTTCGCTCGCGGCAGAGCATGCGGCGTCGAGGATCGCGGCAAGCTCGCCGCTGAACCGTGACGATGGGGCGAAAACCGTTTCGCCGATGACGAGGCCGCCACCAGCCTCGTGGATGTCGCGGGCAACGCGGTTGGCAAACACCACCCGCGATCTCGAGACCAGAACCACCCCAAACGAAAGCAGGTCGAGGATGCGCTCCATGCCCGCGCTCTTGCCGGAGGGGGATGCCGAAAGCGCATCCCGGAGTGCCGCGACATCCTCCTCGACCTTCCGGCCAATCCGCTCGATCTGGCCAAGGCGGGCCTCGATGGTTGCCAGCATGAGGTCGAAATCGATCGGCTTGACCAGATAATCGTCGGCGCCCGCGCGCTTGCCGTTGATAATATGATCGCGCCCGCCCAGCGCGGTGAGGAAAACCAGAGGAACGTCCGCCAGATCGGGCCGCGTGTCGCGCATGGTTTCGAGAAAGCCGAAACCGTCGAGGCGCGGCATCGAGATGTCGCACAGGATGAGATCAGGCCGCCGTGCGTCAA
>CAZVQI010000148.1:0-4778 GCA_964629155.1 uncultured Flavobacterium sp. | reverse complement strand
AAAGTCTATTGATAAGATTTATAAATACGGAAATAATCAACTTAAGGTAGAAACAACTCCTAAACCCCCTGAAAATATTATTGTGAGTAAAAATAAAGCTTCAGAGTTTAAACAATGGCTGAGTTTATAAAGTTTATAAAATTTAAAGGTTTTTTAGGGTTTAAATTCTTAAATTTGCAACTCAATCATAAATAATGAACTTACAAAATATACCTCAAATTAAACACTTAGATAGTGGGAACTTTTTTGTTCTTGCCGGACCTTGTGCAATTGAAGGAGAAGAAATGGCTCTCCGGATTGCAGAAGAATTAGTTACAATAACTGATAAACTACAAATCCCTTATGTTTTTAAGGGGTCTTTTAAAAAGGCAAACCGATCAAGAGTAGATTCATTCACAGGAATCGGAGATGAAAAAGCCTTGAAAATTTTACGAAAGGTATCCGAAACTTTCCATATACCGACTATTACGGATATTCATACAAACGAAGATGCTCCAATGGCAGCTGAGTATGTGGATGTGTTGCAGATTCCTGCATTTTTGGTACGTCAAACGGATTTGGTTGTAGCGGCTGCTAATACCGGTAAAACCGTAAACCTGAAAAAAGGACAATTTATGAGTCCTGAAAGTATGAAGCATGCAGTTCAGAAAGTATTGGATTCTAACAATCAAAATGTAATGGTAACAGACAGAGGTACAATGTTTGGTTATCAAGATATGATTGTGGATTTCAGAGGAATTCCGACAATGAAAAACTTTGCAACTACTGTACTTGACGTAACTCATTCCCTACAGCAACCTAATCAAACTTCGGGTGTTACCGGAGGAAGACCGGATATGATTGAAACCATTGCTAAAGCAGGGATTGCCGTTGGAGTGGACGGAATATTTATTGAAACTCATTTCGACCCTGCCAATGCAAAAAGCGATGGAGCCAATATGCTTGATTTGAAATACTTCGAGGCATTGATGACAAAACTTGTTGCTATCCGAAAAACTATTAATCAGTTTTAAAAAAATTAAGTCTTATTTACTTTGAAACGCGTTATATTATTAATGGCTATGGCTTTGTGTGCTCAAAGTTTTAGCCAATCAGAAGATTATGTGTCTCCAGATAAGTTTACAGCTCATAACAAAGGAAAAATATATATTTTTTGGGGAGGGAATCGAGATTTTTATTCCAGATCCGATATTCATTTTAAAGGAGAAAATTACGATTTTACCTTGAATAAAGTCAAAGCTCATGACAGACCAAAAGGTTGGCATATTGACTACTTTAATCCGGGTAGAATGACTATTCCTCAAACTAATTTGAGAATAGGATATTTTATTACAGACCATTACAATATTTCACTTGGAGTGGACCATATGAAATATGTAATGTATAATGATAGAACGGTTAGCTATTCCGGAAATTATCCTGAAAGAGGTTCGTATGGAGAAGCAGTTTCAGACGGAAATATCTTCCTTACGGAAGATTTCCTGTTGTTTGAACACACCGATGGATTGAATTATGTCAATATTGAGTTTTCTCGTGTTGATGATTTTTCAAAATATTTAGGAATCAGGGATACAGATAAGGTTCAATTCAATTTTACAGGAGGAGTAGGAGCAGGTATTTTATATCCGAAAACCAATACCACTTTGATGCATAAAGACCGTCACGATGATTTTCATTTTTCGGGATATGGAATTTCTGCCAAAGTTGGTCTGAATATTACCTTTTGGAAATATATCTTTATCCAAACTGAACTTAAAGGAGGTTATATCAATATGGCAAATATCAGAACAACAAACTCAAAAGCCGATACAGCCTCACAAAGCTTTTATTTCGGAGAAACCGTTATCGCAATAGGAGGAATTTTCAGAGTGTAATATAGGTAGATTTATTGGTACTTTTTATCAATAAATTTCGAATTCAAAAGTCGTGCAACAGCCATATAGTTAGGAATAAAGCCGATAGTTCCGCCTACTTTATACTTTTGGTCTTTATTTTTACCTATATCTATTACCAACATATCGGAGGTTATTCCGACAAAGTTCATATTTTTATCAACAAACTTAATGTCGTTTTGGTCAACGTCTAATAAACCAAAATCCACAATGGCTTTATAAGATTTTTTTCCGGTATCTTTTTTATCAAATTCCACGGTATGTCCGATATTTGCTTCCCCTATCTTACCTTCGGGAACAGTTTTTTTGTACTCCAATTCAATAATATTAGCATTTAATTCAAAAACATCAGTTTTTAGTTCTTTGAAAGGCTTGTTGTCAAGCGGACTAATTCCGAAAAAAGCAGCCTCTCCGATTCTAAAGTGATTGATGTCTTTCGGGACTACTCCGTTTTCTACCAAAGGCAATGTAATAGAACTTCCTCCCGAGATAAGCTCCAATTTTTTATTGAACTTAGTCGAAATAAGTTCTTTGTATAAAGAAAGCTGCAAGAGTTTGTCATAAGTAGGTTCCACTCCGTACATACACCCCAGATTCGACCCGATTCCGATAACTTCAATATGTGGGAGTTGAAATACTTTTTCGTAAAAATTCATTAAAGATTCTCTGTTCACACCTTCTCGCAGTTCTCCAAGTTCAATCATAATGATGATTTGATGTTCCTTTCCCGCCTTTTGAGCCGCTTGATTAAGAGCTTTAATAGTAGATAAAGAACTGTTGAGCGAAATATCAGCATATTTAACTACTTCATCAGCATAAATTTTTGAAGGAGGTTTGATGTAGATGGTTTTCATGTCCGGATTTACCTCTTTCAGATTTTTCAGGCTTGTTAGCCTGGAGTCACCAACAGAACTGATGTTTTCGATAACATCTTCAGTAAGTATATTTCGTAAGAACTCTTTATCTCCCGAAAATACTTTGGTTACTAAGCTCCATTTGATGTTTTTTTCTTTAAAATAATCACTGAGATACTTTATATTTTGTTTGATTTTACTTGAATGAATGATAAGCTCTGCCATTTTTTATTTTTTCAATCTCATTTCGAGATATGGGTTAGTAAATCCGAATTTTTCGTACAATTTTTTAGCCGGATTATTAGCTTCAACATGAAGAGCAATATCTCCTTCTGTTTCAGAAATTACTTTTTCCATAAGTTTTTTCCCTAATCCTTCACCTCTGTAATCTTTGTGAGTTGCGATATAAACCAAAATATTTTCCGGAATATAACCTCCCATTCCCGTCCGATTTATAACTACAACTCCTTTAAGTATCATATCATCATAGAGCAATATGGTTGAACCGCCTTTTGAATCGTTTTCACCTAACGAATAATCAATAGCTCTTTCAATTGAAGATTTAGCGTCTCCATATTGCTCCAAATGTGTATAAAGGAAATTTACAATTTCATTTTTTTCGGTTGAGTTGGGTTTGTTCTTTGGGTTAAAAATCTTTGTTTTTGTCATCTTTTTGTTTTTCTAATTAGCCAGTAGTATAATAAAAAAACAATAAAAATCCAAGTTAAATTTTTAAAAGATTGATTTATAAATATTTATCGTTTACATTAGTACGGAACACCGATTTTGTTTACCTTACTTAAATCTATTTTTATTCTCTGTCAAAAAACGCTATTTTTGTTTAAATTTATTTTTATGAAACGGATTTTAGGTTTTATAAGCTTGTTGATTTTAGTTTTTGGTTGTGACGATGGAGATTTATCTGTAACTGCTTTCAACTTGCCTGGACAGAATTTGAGTAAATGTTCTGACAATACTTTCATCTATAATGCCAATGGAAATGAAGTAATGATGTTGGATATTCCGTTGTCAGTATTCAAAAATCAGATTAATCGGGGTAATGACGGAAGTATAATATCTGATACTTATACTTATACTCTAACAGGAAACGACAAACTGGTTTATAGATTATACAATGGTACCGTAAGTAATTCTTTTTTGTGTTCAGGTTTTCCGAGTTCCGAGTTAGCCGTTGTAGAAGAGTGGACAGCACTTGCCGGAGCAGAAATACAAATTACAACAATTGCAAATGCTGATTCTCAAAATGGAGGAATATTGGGAGTTTCGGGCTACACTCATCATATTGTGATTAAAAATGTGATTTTTACGAAAGGAAGCGACAAAATTGTATATCAAGAATACGTTTTCGGAAACTACATAGCTCCTAATTTGGTGAAGTTTAATTTTACGGATGTAGTTCAGAGTTGCCCGAATAAATTACTTTATAAATTAAATTTAAAGGAGTCACTGGTAGCTGAGTTAGACCATGAACATTTATTTCCGAATGAGGTGACAATAAGCCCAAGAGTGGCTTACATAAATGGAATAACTAATCGCATTATTTATAAGGTTTTTGATGATAATATTACCGGAACTTATTTTTGTTCAACTATTCCACAGACCTCTCCGCATGTGGTAGAAGAATGGTATGCTCAGAATGGAGAAGGAGATTCAGGAATTATTGAAGTAGAAACAGAAGCTGTTTATGATGAAGTAACGGGAGATTTGGTGGGGTATGTTCACTATATAACTCTTAAAAACGTGTTGTTTTATAACAGTAATTCCGCATTTCATCTCGGAGAGTATTATGTAGGCAGATATGGAGTAGAACTTTAACAAAATAATCAATCAATATACAATTCATAATCAATGGATATTAACTTTAATATAAACGAAGATTACAATAAACTTTTAGTGTCGGATTTACGTAAAAAATTCGCAAAAATAAAGCTTGGTGGAGGTCAAAAACGAATAGAAAAACTTCATGCAGAAGGCAAAATGACCGCTCGTGAGCGCATCGATTATTTGCTGG
>CAZVQI010000147.1:0-4795 GCA_964629155.1 uncultured Flavobacterium sp. | reverse complement strand
GTATGGTTGCGTACGGCCGTATGGATACGCGTGACCGTCGCCCGGGGTTTCATGGATATCATGGTTGACATGCACGACCGTGCGGTATCAACGCCCCACCAAGACCGTCCCAATTGGAAATCGCAAATCAACCATGGTGCCTTTCCTTCAACACCTGCATCACCTCCTCCAGACGGATCCCTTTTGCCGCCAGCAATACCGTAAAATGATACAATAGGTCTGCAGCTTCACCCTTAAAAAGCGCTTCGTTTTCATCCTTGGCTTCGATCACCAATTCCACGGCCTCCTCCCCCACCTTCTGAGCTACCTTATTGATGCCTTTATCAAATAACAGGTTGGTATAACTTCCTTCCTTCGGATTTGCCTGGCGATCCAGCACGATCTCTTCCAACCGACTCAGGTCAAAGCTGTCCTCCGCCGCCAGGTCAAAGCAAGTGCGATTTCCCGTATGACACACGGGTCCAACAGGTACAGCCAATACCAGCAAGGTGTCCGCATCACAATCCAGGAATATATTTTGCACATTCAGGAAATTGCCCGATGTCTCCCCTTTCGTCCACAAACGCTTCTTGCGCCGGCTGTAAAACGTGACTTTGCCTTCTTCCAGGGTTTTTAGAATACTCCCGGCGTTCATATAACCTAACATCAACACTTCCCGGCTTCGATGGTCCTGCACGATGGCCGGGACCAGACCGCCTCCTTTATCAAAATCGATGGTGTGAATGTTTTTTGTCGTAATCTCGTTCATATGCTCTATATTGACCCGAAACCGCAGCTCCGGTTTAATTTTGGGGACCAATTCTACCGAACCGAAATCCCATTCTCCTTCAAATACGCTTTCAATTCCGGAACAGGTACCTCGTTAAAATGAAATATCGATGCCGCCAGCGCCGCATCCGCCGCATTCGCCCGGAACAACTCCAGAAAATGAGCCTTTGTCCCTGCCCCGCCCGACGCGATCAGCGGAATTTTTATGGAACGGTTGATCCGCTCCAGTACATCTATGGCAAAACCCTGTTTGGTACCATCGTGGTCCATGGACGTAAACAAAATCTCCCCGGCCCCCCGTTTTTCACATTCCACTACCCAATCAAAAACATCCAGCTCGACCTTTTTGGTTCCTCCCGACGTATGTACATACCATTTGTCCCCGATTTGACGGCCGTCCACCGCAATGACGATGCACTGCGAACCAAATGCTTTCGCTGCTTCGTCGATCAAATCCGGGTTTTGCACGGCTGCTGAATTAATCGCCACCTTGTCCGCCCCATTCTCCAGGGCCGTCGCCACGTCTTCCACCGTCCGGTTTCCACCTCCGATGGTAAACGGGATATTGATCTGCTCCGCTACCCGCCTGGCCAGGTGTGCGATGTTTTTTCGCTTTTCCACGGTGGCCGTAATATCCAGAAACACCAACTCGTCAGCTCCGTGTTCGCAATACCGCAACGCCAGTTCGACCGGGTCACCTGCATCCCGTAATTTTACAAAATTGACCCCTTTAACCGTCCGCCCGTCCTTCACATCCAGGCACGGGATAATTCGTTTCGCTATCATCCGATAAATTTTTCAAGTTCCCTGAGCGTAATCGCATTTTCATAAATGGCTTTCCCAATGATCACGCCTTCACAGCCGATCCTTTCCATTTCTTCCACATCACCCATGTGCCGGATTCCTCCGCTGGCGATCAAATATATAGTGGGAACCGTATCCAATAAAGAGGAATACAATTCCGTGGCCGGGCCTTCCATCATCCCATCCCGGTCAATATCCGTACACAAAACATACTGCACCCGGGAATCGTGATAATCCCGGACGACCTGTTCCAGATCCATCCTGGTCGTCTCCTGCCACCCCCCTACGGCGATTTTTCCCTGACGGGCATCCGCTCCCAGAATGATTTTTTCCTCTCCATACGTCTCCAAAATACCGAAAAACATCTCTTCATCGCGAAACGCCATGCTCCCGATCACCACCTGACTTGCCCCGCTGTCTAAGGCCGTTTCGACATCTTCCGGACTGCGAATACCGCCTCCAAAGTCCACGGCCAGGTTGGTCCGCGTAGCGATTTTTTCCAGAATCCTGAAATTCACTACCTTCCCGGCTTTGGCCCCGTCCAGATCCACCAAATGTAAAAATTCGATGCCGTGATCCTCAAATTCCTTCGCCACATCCAGTGGATCGTTTCGATAAATCGTTTTTTTCTTAAAATCACCTTTTTCCAAACGGACACATTTCCCATCAATCAGATCAATGGCCGGTATAATTCTCATAGTTATAAATTTATAAAATTCTCAATGAGTTGGTGCCCCACCAAACCCGACTTTTCGGGGTGAAACTGGGTCGCCATATAGTTGTCCCGCGCCAGCACCGACGTAAATTCCACTCCGTATATGGTCCGGCCTATGGTTGCCGGCGCGATCGCAGCGTAATAACTGTGCACAAAATAGAAAAAAGAATCCTGAGGTATACCCCGCAGCAGATCATGATCCGCAAAACGCATGGTATTCCAGCCCATATGGGGGACCTTCATTCCCTGACGGTCGGGAAAACGTACCACCGGGATATCAAACACGCCCAGACAATCCACATCCCCCTCTTCCGAATGGCGACACATGAGCTGGAGGCCCAGGCAAATGCCCAGAAAAGGACCCGTGTATGCCCGAATGACCTCGTCGAGGTGATGGGTTCGCAGGTATTTCATCGTGGTACTCGCCTCCCCTACCCCGGGAAAAATGATTTTATCTGCCTTGATCAACCGGTCCGGATCTCCGGTAAGTACGGGTTTGACATTCAGCCGCTCCAGCGCAAAAAGCACCGACTGAATATTCCCCGCGTTGTAATTGAGGACGGCGATTTCTTTCATAAAACTCCTTTGGTGCTGGCTAAGGTCAAATCGTTTTTATCCCTTCGGATCGCGGATTTCAAAGCGCGGGCAAAAGCCTTGAAAATCGACTCGATCTTGTGGTGATCATTCTCGCCCCGGGCATCGATTTGGAGATTCATCCGGGCTTCGTCGGAGAACGATTTAAAAAAGTGCGAAAACATTTCCGTGGGGACGTCTCCGATCCGGTCCCGCAGGAATTTCACATCCCACAAAAACCAGGGACGGCCACCAAAATCCATGAGAACCAGTGCTCTGCAATCGTCCATCGGCAGCGAAAATCCATACCTCGCCATTCCGATTTTGGCCCCCATGGCTTCCCGAAAAGCAGCTCCGAGCGCCAGCCCCGTGTCTTCTACCGTGTGGTGTTCGTCGACGTGCAGATCGCCGTCCACCTCCAGCACCAGATCGATTCCGCCGTGCCGGGCAATTTGATCGAGCATATGGTCAAAAAACGACAGCCCCGTCGAAATTTGGGATTGTCCGGACCCGTCGAGATCCAGGGAAAGTTTAATTTTCGTTTCGTGGGTATCCCGTTCATAAGTCACTTTTCTCGGCAAACCGACCAGGTAATCCCGGATTTCAGCCCACGTATTGGCTCTCAGCGCCACAGAACCGGCCCAATCTTCTGTCCCCGTCTCGCGTTGATCCAGCGGATCAATGGATTGGCCGAGAAGAATCCCCTTCGCTCCGAGGTTGCGAGCGAGCAGCATATCCGTTTTCCGGTCTCCGATCACGAACGATTTTTCCAGATCAAACTCGCCGTGCAGGTATTCGGTCAACATCGCCGTACCCGGTTTGCGGTTCGGTTTGTTCTCATGGGGAAAACTCCGGTCGATATGGACGTTGCGAAACCGGATGCCTTCGCTCTCCAGGATTTCCAGCAGCAGATTTTGGGGACCCCAAAACGTATCCTCCGGATATGAATCCGTGCCCAGCCCGTCCTGATTGGTCACCATGACCAGTTCGTAGGTTTTCAGGGCCACGATGTCCCGCAGCGCGGAAATGCAACCGGGAACCAGTTTAAATTTTTCATACGAATCCACCTGGTAATCTTCCGGGGGCTCTTGAAGCAGGACGCCATCGCGATCGATGAACAGGAGTTTTTTCATTTTTTGGTCAAAATTTTAAGTTGTTTCATAAACAAGGTATTTTCCGATTCGGTCCCGATGGTCACGCGCAGGCAATCCTGGCACAGCGGAGTGGTATGGCGGTTTCGCACGACGATGCCTGCCGCCTTCAGTCCCGCAAAAATTTCCTGGGAATTTTGGATGCGGAAGAGGACAAAATTGGCATCGGTGGGGAAAACGTCGGTGACGGCTTCCAGCGATTCCAAAAACTGGATGACCCGGTCCCGTTCCTGCAGAATCCGGCTCACCTCCTTGCGCATCGAAACGGTGTCGTCCAATAATCCGGTAATGTACCGTTGGGTATATTCGTTGACGTTGTAGGGGGGCTTGACCGCGTTCATCAACCGAATAATCCACGGGGAAGCAAACGCCATTCCACATCGCAAACCCGCCATACCCCACGCTTTGCTAAACGTTTGCAAAACCACCAGATTGGGAAAATCCGGGATGATATTCACCATCGAAGGTTCGTTTGAAAAATCGATGTAGGCCTCATCCACTACTACGATCCCCGGAAAATTCCGGAGCAGATCGATGATGATTTGCTGGTCCTGGAGATTGCCCGTCGGATTGTTGGGACTGCAAATCCACAGTATGCGATCGTGGGGCCGGACGTTGTCCAGAAGCTGATCCCGGTCGATGTCAAACGATTCCGTGAGCATGGTCGTGTTGACCTGCACATCATTGATATCGGCGGCCACGCGGTACATACCGTAGGTCGGCTCCAGTACGTGGATCGCGTCCTGTCCGGGGTTGCAGAAAATCCGGATCAGAATATCGATGG
>CAZVQI010000146.1:0-4847 GCA_964629155.1 uncultured Flavobacterium sp. | reverse complement strand
AAAAGTACCTCGAACTGACCGAACCCGAGATCAAGACCCTCGTTGTGGACGACAAATGGATGTCTCACCTCGCCGCTACCGTTCGTAGCGAGCTGGAGCGCGTGTCGAACCGGCTCACCGGCCGCATCCACGAGCTGGCCGAGCGCTACGCCTCGCCGCTGCCGGAACTTGCCGAAGAGGTGGAAAGACTGGCCGCGCGAGTGGAGGAGCATCTGGCGCGGATGGGGGCGGCATGGAGATGAAGCCGGGTTACAAGCGGACGGAAGTGGGGGTGATTCCGGAGGACTGGGAGGTGCGGCCTGTTGGCCACATGGGTGAGGTAGTCGCGGGGAAGGCCTTGGCGGTCAATGCTCCTGGTCAACAGCGCCCATACTTGCGCACTAAGAATGTCCTTGATGGGCGCATCGAAATCGATGACGTCCTTACAATGCCGATGACGGACGCGCAGTTCAGCCACTTCATGCTTCGTCCCGGTGACGTGCTGCTGAATGAGGGACAAAGCCTCGAGCTTGTAGGGCGTTGCGCAATTTACAACGACGAGTATCCCGAACCATGCGCGATCCAGAATCAGTTGCTACGCTTCCGGGCTCGACCTGGTGTTTCCGCAGAATTCGCAGCTCACTTGTTTCGTTACTGCCAGCAGACTGGTGTGTTCGCCCGCGTGGCACTGCAAACAACATCGATTGCTCATCTCGGCAGTAAGCGTTTTGAGCAACTGTTGCTTGCGTGGCCATCGGAGGAATCCGATCAACGCGCCATCGCCGCGGCACTTAGCGACGTGGACGCGTTGCTCGACGCGCTTGACCGCATCATCTCCAAGAAGCGTGACCTCAAGCAGGCCGCTATGCAGCAGCTCCTCACCGGTCAGATGCGGCTGCCGGGGTTCAGTGGGGAGTGGGAGGTGCGGCGGTTGGGGGAGATTGCAGACATTGTCAGTGGTGGAACACCAAGAACCACTGAACCAGCAAACTGGAACGGTGGCATCAAATGGTGCACGCCAACCGATATTACCGGGACTCCCGGCAAGTATCTTTTGCACACGGCGCGTACGATCTCGCCGCTTGGATTAAAGAGCAGCGGCGCTCAATTACTGCCGGCTGGAGCATTGCTCCTTTGTAGTCGTGCGACCATCGGTGAAATCAAGATTGCCGGTTGCGAGGTTTGCACGAACCAGGGATTCAAATCCCTTGTCTGCAGGCCAGGCATCAGTAATGAGTACCTCTACTACAAGTTGCTTACGATGAAGCAGCAGATGGTAGAGCGTGCCTTCGGATCGACGTTTTTGGAGATTTCAAAAGCAAACGTGGCAGCCCTAGAGATTCACGTTCCTGCTATTGAAGAGCAAACCGCCATCGCCGCCGTCCTCTCCGACATGGACGCGGAGATCGCGGCGTTGGAGTCGCGTCGCGACAAGACGCGCGCGCTGAAGCAGGCCATGATGCAGGAGCTCCTAACCGGGAGGACGCGTCTGGTATGAAGATCTCCACCATCCTCGACCACATCGACAGCGGTCACATGGCGCTGCCGGAGTTCCAGCGCGGCTACGTGTGGAACCGTGACCAGGTGCGCGGGCTGTTCGATTCGCTCTACCGGCGCCATCCGGTGGGCGGGTTACTTGTGTGGACCACGGAATCGAAGGGGGCAGCGCATCGTGGCGACGGCGCGTTGGCGCCGGGCGTTGTCAAGCTTCTGCTCGATGGCCAGCAGCGGATCACCTCCCTCTACGGCGTGGTGCGCGGTCGGCCGCCGAAGTTCTTCGACGGCAACGCCCAGGCGTTCACCGGCCTGCGATTTCACCTGGAAGACGAAGTCTTCGCTTTCTACCAGCCGGTGAAGATGAAGGACGATCCGCTATGGATCGACGTGACGGAGTTGATGCGTCGAGGAACGGCGGGGCTGGGGGAATTCGTCACGCGACTCTCCGCCAACCCGGAGCTCGCACCGAGAGTGGGTGAATACGTCGCTCGCCTGAGTCATCTCCTCGCCATCACAGATGTTGATCTACACGTTGAGGAGGTTACGGGGGCGGACAAGACGCTGGATGTGGTGGTGGACATCTTCAACCGCGTCAATAGCGGCGGCACCAAGCTCTCCAAGGGCGACCTGGCGCTCGCGAAGATCTGCGCCGACTGGCCGGAGGGCCGCGAGGCCATGAAGGCGAAGCTCAAGGAGTGGGCAAATGCGGGCTACCACTTCAACCTCGACTGGCTACTTCGCTCGGTGAACACCGTGCTGACGGGCGAGGCGAAGTTCCAATACCTGCATGAGAAGGGCGCGGAAGAGGTGCAGGACGCGCTGGAGCGTGCGGCGAAGCATATCGATACGATCCTGAACATGATCGCTGGTCGATTGGGTCTCGACCATGACCGGGTGTTCTTTGGCCGTTTCGCCGTTCCCGTCATGGCGCGCTACCTCGACCAGCGGCAGCAGCGCAAGCTCGGCCCCATGGGCGAGAAGGAGCGCGACAAGCTGCTCTTCTGGTACGTGCAGGCCGCGATGTGGGGTCGGTTCTCAGGGTCGACGGAGTCGTTCATCGACCAGGACCTCGCGGCGCTCGAGGGTGATGGCGACGGCCTCGACCGGCTGCTCGACCAGTTGCGTCTCTGGCACGGCGGACTCCGCGCCGAGCCGGGCCATTTCTCCGGCTCGAGCCTTGGCGCACGCTTCTACCCGGTGCTCTATCTGATGACCCGCATGGGCGAGGCGCGCGACTGGGGCACGGGGCTGCCGCTCAAGGCGAACCTGCTCGGGAAGATGAATCGGCTGGAGGTACACCACATCTTCCCCAAGGCCCAGCTCTACAAGCAAGGGCACACGCGGTCCGCGGTCAACGCGCTCGCCAACTTCTGCTTCCTGACGAAGGACACCAACCTCGACATCACCGACCGGCTCCCGGAGGAGTATTTCCCGGAGGTCGAAGCGGCGCATCCGGGTGTGCTCGCTTCGCAGTGGATTCCGATGGATTTCGAGTTGTGGAAGGTGGAACGGTTCCCGGACTTCCTCGAGGCGCGAAAGGAGCTGCTGGCTGCAGAGCTGAACCGTCGCATGGAGGATCTGCTGCACGGTGATACCCGCTGGCTCTCCGGCCCGGCGGCGGCACCGTCGGTGACTGTGGTGGGCGGCGGCGTTGCCAGCGAAGAGGAGGAGGCCGAACTGATCGCGTTGAACGATTGGGTAAAGGCGCAGGGGCTTCCGCGCGGCGTGCTCTCATACGACTTCGCCGACCCGGAAACGGGTGCACAGCGCGCCGTGTTCGACCTGGCCTGGCCGAGCGGGCTGCAGGAAGAGCTGAGCCAACCCGTCGCCGTCCTGCTCGATGAGGAGGCTGCAACGGTCCGGCTCGCAGCCGAAGCGGGTTTCCGGTGCTTCACGGACGTGTCGTCATTCAAACGGTACGTCGAGTCGCAGATCCTCGCGGTTGCAAGCCATGACTGACCAGCCCCGCTCCGAGCGCGCCACCCAGCACCGCGTCATCGCGCTCTTTACCGATCCCGCACGCCCCGACGGTCTCGGGTACCGTTATCTGGGCGACTGGAGCAAGCGCGGGAACAATCGTCCAATCGAGACGGCGCTGTTGCGCGAGAACCTGAAGAAGCGCGGCTACTCAGACGCACAGATCTCCGCCGCCTTGCAGAAGCTCGAGACTGCAGCGGACACGACGGGCGTCACCCTCTACCAGGCCAGCCTGCGCACCTACCAGTTGCTGCGTTACGGTGTGCCGGTACAGGTCTCTGTGGGGGAGCCGCACGAGACGGTGCACCTGGTGGATTGGACCGACCCGGCGAGCAACGACTTCGCCCTCGCGGAGGAGGTCACGCTCAGAGGCGGCTACGAGCGCCGGCCCGACATCGTACTCTACCTGAACGGGATCGCGGTTGCCGTGATCGAGCTGAAGCGAAGCTCAGTGGAGGTGGCCGACGGCGTGCGCCAGCTGATCACCAACCAGGAAGAGATCTTCAACAAGGGGTTCTTCAGCACGGTTCAGTTGCTGCTTGCGGCGAGCGATTCGCAGGGGGTGCGCTACGGCACCACTGGCACGCCCGAGAAGTTCTTCGTGCAGTGGAAGGACGAGGATCCGGACGGTGTCGGTGCCGCGCCGGCCGCCGGAGCGCTACTGGACCGGCCGCTCGCGCAGCTTTGCAACAAGGAGCGCCTGCTCGACCTGATCCGCAACTTCATCATTTTCGACGCGGGCCAGAAGAAGGTCCCGCGCCCTCACCAGTACTTTGCGGTCAAAGCAGCGCAGGAACGCATCGCCAAGCGCGAAGGCGGCGTCATTTGGCACACGCAAGGTAGCGGCAAGAGCATCCTGATGGTGCTGCTCGCGAAGTGGGTGCTCGAAAACGACCCCGAGGGGCGAGTCATCGTCGTCACCGACCGTGATGAGCTCGACAAGCAGATCGCCGGGGTGATGATGAGCGCAGGTGTGATCGGCGACACGGCGGCCTCGCCTCGCATCACCTCCCGGCGCGAGTTCGTCGAAAAGCTGGGGTTCGGATGCTCCGCGGCTCATGTGTGCGCTCATCCACAAGTTCGATGTTTCCGATCTGTGAACCGCCCCGGGTTTGCCGGAGACTCCAACCTTTGAGAGATTGGGGTCATGAGACAGGCAAAGAAGTACTCCCCCGAGGTGCGGGAGCGGGCGGTTCGGATGGTGTTCGAGCACGAGAGCGAGTACTCCTCGCAGTGGGCGGCCATCCAGTCTATTGCCGAAAAGATCGGCTGCTCTGGTGAGACGCTGCGGAATTGGGTGCGGCAGGCCGAGCGGGATGCGGGGCAGCGGCCGGGGCCCACGACCACAGAGCGAGAGCGGATCAAGGAGCTCGAGCGGGAGAATCGTGAACTCC
>CAZVQI010000145.1:0-4882 GCA_964629155.1 uncultured Flavobacterium sp. | reverse complement strand
ACTGACTATATTTGTATCTTTATTGAAAACTGATATTTACAATGAAGAAGAAGAATATTGTATATACGCTCGTGGCTATTGTAGCCCTTATTATCATAAGCTATTCAATGGGCATATGGGATACGGGCAATTATGAGCAACAGATTCTGAAGGCACGTGCAGAAACAGACCAGTTCATGCGAAGAAGCAGCGAGTCTCCTCTTACAGAACCACAGAAAAGGACTTTTAGGGGGCTTGAATACTTCCCTCCTAATCAGGATTACATCGTAAACGCCAAACTGGTTCCTTTCCAAAGAAAAACAACGATGACAATCCCAACTTCGGATAATAAAGAAGTAACCTACATAAAATACGCCATGGCCGAATTTACAATCGATGGCACCCCCCAAAGCTTGCTATTGCTGCAATCCGAAGTAGAAAATGATCCCAAGGCATTGTTTCTGGCATTTACTGACCAAACTAGCGGCAATGAGACCTACGGCGGAGGCCGGTACATAGACCTGAGGCTAAATAATGACAGAAGAGTGATCATCGACTTCAACAAAGCTTACAGCCCCTTTTGCATGTTCAATGAAAACTACAGTTGCCCTTTCCCGCCTCAGGAAAATCATTTAGACGTAGCAATTCTTGCTGGCGAAAAGGTTTATAAAGAATAACAGCAATAAAAAAGGTGTGGGATATAATCTCACACCTTTTTTTAAACTTCAACTATGACTTCTTAATCTATCTTTAGCTCAACCCGACGATTAAAGTTGGATCTGCTTAAAGTTTGAGAAGCTTCCACTGGTTACAGTCATGTTGTACAAACCACTGTGCAACTGTGAAAGGTTAAACAATGCAGCATAGCTTACATCTTTGATATCAGCTATTTCATGCAATACTTTTCCATTTCTGTCTGTTATTCTCAAGGTTACTGGTTCCTTCAACTGGTTATTGAACTTAACAAAAAGTTTTTTGTCTTCTTCTTCAAATTTCACAAGATTGTGGAAAACATAAGCTTCTTCTTGAAAAGACAACCCATTATTGTCCTTAATGATATGCTTCCTTATCATTCCTTTATCTTTGGCGATGTCAAGAAAATAAACGCCATTTTTTACATTTGCGAAGTCCAGCATCTTCACATAACGGTCGCCGTTTGATTTGTCAGAGAACAAAACAGTGCCGTACTCATTCGTTAAAGTTACTTTGGTTTCAGTGTCCTTTTCAAGGCCTTCTACTTTTACCTCAGCAATCTTGGCATTAGGCTTATAAAGCGACAACTGAATGTTGGACTGAGCCATACCTGCTGTGCTTTGCAGTAACAATACAACAATTACTAATCCTAATAATTTTGCTCTAATTGACTTTGTTTTCATCTTTAAAATAATTTTTTGAGTGCTATTTGTTTAACGTAAATGACTGCTTATTAGTTATCAAATTTATAAAAAAGTAACCATTATATTGTATTGATAATAATTGTAAGGTTATTAAAATATTAATTTGTTAATAATTTGATCATCGCAACGGTTTGAGATTTATCAAAATGTTAATAGGGATCGTTTGCAGACAATCAAAAGGTGAATATTTTCATCATTATTTAATTTCGCATTTTTTATTACACAAAACTTACACCTCATGAATTATCTGACATATGGGATTCTATTGGGTATCATATGCTTTCCTTCCAGTTTCATAATTCTCCATACATCCGAGTTTATTCCTCTTCCAAGCCAATAATCTTGTAACAAAAGTGGAGAATTGTGTAAATCCTCTTTAAAATAATTCTGTAGCTTTGTAAACATGAAAAAGCTCATGGCCATATCGTTAGCATTAGTTTTGCTCACAAGCAATATTGGGCTTGCTATGGTCACACATTATTGTGGCGGCCAAGCGGTAAAAAGCCAACTAACGATTGGACACGGTAACTTGGGCTGTGGTATGGATATGAGGACCTCCTCTGAACAATCCAAGGCGGTGGATAACGAGTCCTCGGGGTGTTGTGAAAATCAATATCAGTCTTTTGAGATTGAAGATGATTTTAGTCTTCTTCAACTATCGCTCAACTTAGACTTTATAGCAACATTTGTACATTCACTTTTGGAAATTGTCTTAGTACCTGGACAAGGATATCCCCAATACGCCCATTATTCCCCTCCCCTCCTTCTTAGGGACATTCACATCTTGAACCAAGTTTTCATTATATAGTATTGCATAATATGAATTTGCAGCTGTGCTACATTATAGCATAGCTATAGGGCTATCGTAGCCCTTGAACTGTCCTATTAGTTCATCACAATCTTCATATTATGCTTAATACGATCATTAAATATTTCCTTGAGAATAAGCTTGTTACTATTCTCATTCTTACAGGCTTTGTTGTCTGGGGCTTAATTACCGCTCCATTCGGCTGGCAAATAGGGTCGTTGCCATCCGATCCTGTGCCCGTAGATGCCATTCCTGATATTGGCGAAAATCAACAAATTGTTTTTACCGAATGGCCTGGGCGCTCACCACAAGATATTGAGGACCAGATCACATATCCACTTACCACTTCCCTTTTGGGGGTTCCCGGTGTAAAATCTATCCGAAGTTCCTCTATGTTCGGGTTTTCTAGTATACATATCATATTTGAGGAAGACATCGAGTTCTACTGGTCTCGCTCGCGCATCCTCGAAAAACTCAGCTCATTACCTTCAGGACTATTGCCCGCTGACGCCCAACCGACATTAGGTCCCGATGCCACTGCTTTAGGCCAGGTGTTCTGGTATACTTTAGAAGGAAGAGATAAAGACGGCAACCCTACTGGCGGTTGGGACCTGCATGAGGTTCGAAGCGTACAGGATTTCTATGTAAAATATGGCCTCAATGCCACGGAAGGGGTATCAGAAGTAGCCTCGATAGGTGGTTTTGTGCAGGAATATCAAATCGACGTTAACCCTGATGCACTCAAAGCTTATAATGTGCCGTTGCACCAAGTCATGCAGGCCGTACAGCAGTCGAACAAAGACGTTGGCGCTAAGACCATTGAAATTAACCAGGCCGAATATTTGGTCAGAGGACTGGGATATATCAAAACAATAGCGGATATCGAAGAAGCTGTAGTAGCAGTAAAAGACAACACCCCGATCCGTATTAGAGACATAGCTGAGGTAACCTTGGGGCCAGCAGCCAGACAAGGGCTCCTAGACAAAGATGGTGCTGAGACAGTCGGAGGTGTAGTGGTGGCCAGATACGGAGCCAACCCCCTTCAAGTCATCAATAATGTGAAGGAGAAGGTGAAAGAAATTAGTCCCGGGCTTCCTAAAAAAACTTTGGCAAATGGTGTGGAAAGCCAACTTACCATAGTGCCTTTTTACGATCGATCGGGACTAATCTATGAAACGCTTGGTACACTCGAAGAAGCCATTTCACTGCAAATTCTTATCACTTTCCTTGTAGTGATTGTGATGGTCCTGAATCTTAGGGCTTCTTTGCTCATTTCAAGTTTACTGCCCATTGCCGTGCTCATGGTTTTCATAGCCATGCGATATTTTCATGTCGATGCCAACATAGTGGCACTCTCGGGCATTGCTATTGCAATTGGCACCATGGTGGATCTCAGCATTATTCTATCGGAAAACATCATCAAACATATCAATGAGGCCCCTCCTGGCCAAAAGCTCATCGATACTATTTATAACGGTGCGTCAGAAGTAAGCTCTGCCATTCTTACTGCGGTTGCTACTACTATCGTGAGCTTCGTTCCGGTGTTTACCATGGAAGCAGCGGAAGGAAAACTATTTGGCCCATTGGCATTCACAAAAACTTTCGCACTCGTCGCTGCACTCATCATCACAATTGTGATCCTACCTACCTTGGCTCATTGGTATTTTGGCATTAGGATTAAAAACATCCAGATAACTAAAGGCTTAAACATTGCATTGATTGTATTGGGCGCTTTTATTGCCATTTTCCATAGCTTTTTTGCCGGGCTTATCCTTACCGCATTTGGAATTGCGTGGTTGGTGCGAAAGTACAGCCCGAAACAAAACTGGTTAGTAACTAACCTCTCCTTGATCATTGCAGTGATCGCCGTGTCCTGGCTTTTGGCCGAATACTGGCTTCCTTTAGGTCCCGCAAAAAGCTTGCTGCTCAATTTCATTTTTGTAGTACTAGCAGTGGGAGCGGTTCTAGGGTTCTTTAGCTTATTAGAGTATTTCTATACACCGATCCTGAGATGGTGTCTGGAAAACAAAGCCGCATTCTTACTGATCCCTACAACCCTCATTCTTATGGGAGCGACCGTTTGGATTGGATTTAATGGCATCTTTGGCTTTATAGCCAAAGGTTTTGATACAACAGGATGGAACATTAGAACCACTGCGCTGTGGTCAAACCTTTCCCACACCTTTCCAGGCGTAGGAGAAGAGTTTATGCCTTCTCTCAATGAAGGGAGTTTTCTTTTGATGCCTACTTCCATGCCCCATTCAGGCATAGAGTACAACCGCAAGGTTCTAGGTCAATTGGACATGTTAGTGGCCAATATTCCAGAAGTGGAATCATCGGTAGGAAAGCTAGGTCGTGCAGAGTCTGCCTTAGATCCTGCTCCTATTTCAATGTTCGAAAATGTCATCAATTACAAACCTGAGTACATGGTGGATGAGAAAGGACAGCGACAACGGTTTAAAGTTGACGATGAAGGACGATTCCTCCTTACTTCAGGCGAAAAGCTGAGCAATCAAGATGCGCTTACCACAGGAGTGACCGCTAATGTATTGATCCCTGATGAAGAAGGACAATATTTTCGAAACTGGAGGGAGCACATTCAGTCTCCAAACGACATATGGGATGAGATTGTTAAAGTCACCAAAATGCCAGGCATTACTTCAGCACCTAAACTGCAGCCTATAGAAACTCGGCTAGT
>CAZVQI010000144.1:0-4948 GCA_964629155.1 uncultured Flavobacterium sp. | reverse complement strand
GGTTATTCCCTTGGTTATCCAAAGCTACGAAATCTGCCTTGGTAGAGCCGCTGTCAGCAATTAGAATCATTTTTCTGGTTTAAAATTTACAATTTTCTCGCATCTTCACCTCTTCAAATAACACATTTTCAAATTCAAATTTATTTTGAGTTCCAAAATTAGGCTATTTTTTCGGTTTAGGGAATAGTTTTTGCTAACTATACACAAATAAATTATCTTTGAGAGTTTAAATCAAAAACCATTCGCAATGTTAAAATTACTCACTTCTTTCTCAAGAATCTTTACAGGAATTTTATTCATTATTTCCGGACTTATCAAACTCAATGACCCCGTTGGCTTTTCTTTTAAGTTAGAAGAATATTTTTCGGAACCGGTATTGAATCTCCCATTCTTACAGCCTTTTGCATTATCTATTGCTGTTTTTGTTGTAATCTTTGAAGTAATGTTGGGGGTAATGTTATTGTTAGGGTATAAAAAGAAATTCACACTTTGGTCACTGCTTTTAATGATTGTGTTTTTTACGTTTCTTACGTTTTATTCAGCTTACTTTAATAAAGTAACCGATTGTGGTTGTTTTGGAGACGCCTTGAAACTTACACCTTGGCAGAGCTTTGGGAAAGATCTAATCCTACTGATTTTGATATTGATATTGTTTAAAGGAAAAAGATATGTTACTCCTATTTTTCGAACTCCGATACGTAATGGTATTGTAGCAATCAGTTTTGTTTTATGTGGGGTTTTAGGCTATTGGGTTTTAAATCACCTTCCGATAATTGATTTTAGAGCTTATAAGGTTGGAACGAATATTCCGAAAGCAATGGAAATCCCTGAAAATGCTCCAAAAAGCGAATATGAAATCAAATTTATTTATAAAGTAAATGGTAAAGAACAAGAATTTGATATGACGGAATTGACAAACTTGCCTGAAGGAGCAGAGTTTGTTGACCGTAAAGAAAAACTTATTAAAGAAGGTTTTGTTCCGCCTATTCAGAACTTTACTATTGAAAGAGATGGAGAAGACTATACGGAGGCTATTCTTCAGGAACCGAAAATTGTTTTGGTAGTAGCTTATGATTTGATGCGTTCAAACGCAAAAGGATTGGAAAAAATATCGGAGGTAGCTTCATTAGCTGAAAAAAGAGGTTACAAGATTGTAGGACTTACTGCGTCACTTGAAGACAATTATCGCCCTGTTTTAAATCGCTATAATGTGGATATTCCGTTTTTTACAGTTGACGGAGTAACTTTAAAAACCATAGAAAGGTCAAATCCGAATTTTGTGGTTTTGCATAAAGGAACTATTATGCAAAAAGTACATTATAATGATGTAGAAAAATTAAACCTCCATTAAATGAGCAGAAAAATTCCAAATAGTGAACTCGAACGAAAGTCAGTTGAAGAATTTAAAAAATCTGAGAAAACACCACTTATCTTGATTTTAGATGATATTCGGAGTTTGAATAATATCGGGTCAGTTTTTAGAACAGCAGATGCTTTTTTGGTTGAAAAAATTTATTTGTGCGGGATTACGGCTACTCCTCCCAATAAAGAAATTCACAAAACAGCACTCGGAGCGACCGATACAGTAGCTTGGAAATATTTCAAGACGGTAGAAGAAGCTATTTTAGAATTAAAAGCAGAGGGTGTTCAGATTTGGAGTATTGAACAGGTGGAAAATTCAGTAATGCTCCACGAGTTTGAAGTACGGAAAAATCAAAAATATGCTCTTATTTTCGGAAATGAAGTCAAAGGAGTTTCCGAAAAAGCTATTGAACTTTCGGACGGATATATTGAAATTCCACAACTAGGGACAAAGCATTCGCTCAATATTTCGGTCAGTGCAGGAATTGTAGTTTGGGACTTTGTGAGCAAAATGCGAATCTTTGAAAAATAAAAAACACCTTTAAAACTTTACACAATGTATCTTTATATAAAAGCATTGCATATAATTTTTGTCATTACTTGGTTTTCCGGGCTTTTTTATATGGTTCGATTGTTTGTCTATCATACCGAAGCCAAAGATAAACCCGAGCCTGAGCAAAGTATTTTAATTAGACAATATCAGTTAATGCAAACTCGTTTGTGGAATATCATTACTTGGCCTTCTGCCATTTTAGCAACTACTTTTGCCATAATTTTATTGATACTGAACCCTGCTTTGCTGACAATGGGTTGGATGCATGTTAAACTTTTATTTGTAGCTCTTTTGTGGGTTTACCAGTTGAAATCACATCAGATATACAAGCAATTGCAACAGAATATTACTAAACACTCTTCTCAATTTTTCAGAATTTGGAACGAAATAGCTACTCTGATTTTGTTTTCAGTAGTATTTCTGGTAATTCTGAAAAACTTATTTAATTGGATTTTTGGGGTAGTCGGATTGTTTGGATTAGTAATTCTTTTGATGTTAGGAATTAAACTATATAAGAGAATTCGAGAAAAGGGATGAAAGAGAACTGCCTATTCGTGATGGTTGAAAAGCAGATTATACTTGGAAATTGAAACAAAAATTCAAAATAAAGCGTTTATCCTTACGGATGAGAATCTTTCTTTCGATGATTCTCCTCACTCTTATTGCCTCTGCTCTTATAGTTTTTATCACGATATATCAGTTTCAGGAGCAAGCCAAAGAATACCACGAAGACAGGCTTGAAAAAAAGGAACATTCCATCCATGAGCATATTAACTATGTGCTGAAAACTACTACATATCCTTTAACAGAAGATAATTTATCGGCTATTTTTAAGGATAAGATTCATGAGCTTTCCAACATTCATAATCTCGAAATTGTTATTTATGATTTAGACGGAAACTTTATCCGTTCTTCCAGAGGACAATTTTCGGTTGATGCTCCGATACCTCCCATACAGCCATTTATTTTAAAAGCCATTAGAGGCTCGTCTGATAAAAGATATATTGAAATAAAAACGATGAACGGAGAAAAATTTCGCTCATCATACACATATATTAAAGATTTAAAATTCAAGCCTTTAGGGATTGTTTGTTTACCGCATATCAAAGATGATGGGTTTTATGATGAAGAACTTAAAAGCTTTTTGATAAGACTGGTTCAGGTTTACGGAATAATGCTCTTTATAGCTATTGTTTTGGCTTATTTTCTGTCAAATTATATTACCAAAAACCTGCAAAAAATCTCTAAAAAAATTACTGAAACCAACCTTAATCAGAAAAATGAAAAAATTGAGGTTCACGAGGCGAGTAGAGAGATAAATTTGGTAATCAATGCTTATAACGAAATGGTAGATAAGCTTGAAGAAAGTGCTAATCAATTAGCCCAAAGTCAAAGGGAAGAAGCGTGGAGAGAAATGGCTAAGCAGGTAGCTCATGAAATCAAGAACCCGCTTACTCCCATGAGGCTTACAGTT
The DNA here is from genome assembly GCA_964629155.1 of uncultured Flavobacterium sp. GTDB lineage: Bacteria > Bacteroidota > Bacteroidia > Flavobacteriales > Flavobacteriaceae > Flavobacterium. The sequence continues at coordinate 1,559 of CAZVQI010000144.1, read as the reverse complement.
CAGAATTTTCAACGAAGATTTGATCCGAATGACCCAAATATCAAGCAAAAACTCAATGATTATTCGCAAACGCTTATCCAGCAAATTGATACGATGAGCGCAGTAGCTTCTGCCTTTTCTAATTTTGCTTCGATGCCTGCTCAACAGAACGAAACACTTAATGTAGTAGATGCAGTCGATTTGGCTTTAGATATTTTTAACGAGAGGTATATTGAATTTCATTCTACCGAAAAAGAAATACTTACGGTAATGGACAGAACTCAACTGATTCGTGTAATTACTAATTTGGTCAAAAATGCAATTCAAGCTATAGACGAAAACAATACGACTCCGAAAGTAATTGTATGTATTGAAAAACAAGATGATGAAATTTTAATTTCGGTTAAAGACAACGGAAAGGGTATCTCAATAGAAAATAAAAATCGTATTTTTGAGCCGAAATTTACAACAAAAACAAGCGGAATGGGGCTTGGACTCGGAATTATCAAAAATATTATTGAGAGTTACAAAGGCACCATTTGGTTTGAATCTGAAATAGGAAAAGGAACTACTTTTTATGTAAAATTCCCTGTTTATAAATAAGACAAAAACTGAAACTTGAAACATAAAAGATTATGAATAATATTTTAACTCAAAGAGAAAACGGAATAGAAATTATTACAATCAACCGTCCGGATAAGCTGAATGCTCTTAATAAAGAAACTATTCAGGAGTTGCACGATGCTTTTGCACAAGCAGAGGCTTCGAATGAGGTTCGTGTAATACTCGTTACCGGAAGTGGAGAAAAAGCTTTTGTTGCAGGAGCAGATATTTCGGAGTTTGCTAATTTTTCTGCCGTTCAGGGAGCTGAATTAGCACAAAAAGGACAAGAATTATTGTTCGATTTTGTTCAAAATTTAAAAACTCCGGTTATAGCTTGCGTAAACGGTTTTGCTCTTGGAGGTGGATTAGAGTTGGCAATGGCTGCCCATTTCAGGATAGCTTCTGATAACGCTAAAATGGGACTTCCCGAAACTTCGCTGGGAGTAATTCCCGGATATGGAGGAACTCAGCGATTGACTCAACTTATCGGAAAGGGTAGAGCAATGGAACTTGTAATGACTGCGGGGATGATTGACGCACAAACGGCTTTAAATTACGGATTGGTAAATCATGTAACTACTCAAGGTGAATTATTGGATTTTGCTAAATCTATAGCTCAAAAAATTATGAGAAACTCTCCCGTTGCTATCGGAAAAGCTATTGAAGCTATAAATGCAAACTATAAGGATGGAACAAACGGATTTGAAACAGAAATCAGACTGTTTGGAGAGTGTTTCGCAACTGAGGATTTCAAAGAAGGAACAACGGCATTTTTAGAAAAACGAAAAGCTATTTTTAAAGGAAAATAGAACTTTTCCAAAGATTTATTTATGCAGTAAACTTGTGCAAATCTGTATTTAATGAGCTACATTTGCACTTTCAAAAATTTAATCTAAAAATGTATAGAAGTCATACTTGTGGGGAGCTCAATAGCTCAAATATTGGTCAAGAGGTAACACTTTCGGGTTGGGTTCAAA
>CAZVQI010000143.1:0-5068 GCA_964629155.1 uncultured Flavobacterium sp. | reverse complement strand
AGCAGTACTCTCAAAACCTTCAAAAAATCCAGCATTAACTACACCACAAGCAGTATAAAACTGATACGGACCTTTCCAAACACTTTCCCCGTCATCTCCACCACAATTAGCCCTAACAAAAAACTCGTATCCTGTAGAAGGAGACAAATCATTTACAGTTAAAGTAGTACTTGTAGTTTGATTGGCTGTTGTCGGAATACCCGAGCCCTGAAGTTGTATCGCATAATCCCATACTGTTTCTGTTCCTCCTGCTGTCCACTCAATTGTTACTCCGGTTGTAGTAATATCCGACAATACTATATCTGTAGGAGCAGGACAATCCACCATAATATCAAAAGCTATTTGTGGTCTTCTGTAATTTTGTGAACTCAAAGAAGCTCCTAATATTCCATTCGTAGTATTTATGTATTTAGTCGTATTATTGTTTGAAGTATCAACACAAGGAGAGATATATTCATATTGCCACTGTACATTTGTCGTATTTCCTCCGTTGACATACTCCATCAGTAAAATTAGATTATTTGTACCGGAATAAATAAAATTACTTTCATTAAAGGCAAATTGCTTCCAGCCTAGGCCTCCCTGCATAGTCGTTAGAGGATTAGAATCATATACCAATGTAGCTCCGGAAACTACAGTATCCCAATCCAAAGCCCCTGCTCCAAAATCAATATCAGTAGTTTCTTTAAGATATATTTTGAAGCTGGGCGTTCCTGCTGTCGGATCTGCCGTAGCCCCAATTCGATTAAAATAAATACTTGTCAGTTCTTGCCCTGCAATACCTGTAAGTTGAAATGCAGGATAAATAACCGCCGTTCTGCTGGTAGCGTTAGGGTCAGTACTGCTGTACATCGGCCCATACAGATTACCTGCTACACCCATCGTACAGGTTCCTGCAACATAATAAAACTGAGCAGATAAACTCTGTACAGAAAATAGCATTACGCAAAACATTATCCAACCTATCCAATGTTTTGCTTTTTTTCTTAGATTCCCCGAAGAATCATTTAAAGTAATTGTCTCCATAATTTAATTGATTTGAATGTTAATTGATTGATTCGAAAAATTGATTTGAAAAAGATTTTTTGATTAAAAGCCTAATTTTCAGCATCAATTTTATTTATAGAGAACAAATATATTATTTTTATGAATTTTATCAAGTCCAAAAATTGCTTTTAACACTTGTTATTTGTTTTTTTTTGTGAGAAAAATTTAATTGTATTCAAAAAATACACCATAAAAATAAAAAACTTCAAAGAATATGAATTCTTTGAAGTTTTACATAACCCAAAATTATAGTAATCTACTAACTAAACTTCCTCTTCTACTTTATTCCCTAAGTTTTCTAATAAAGGTTTTAGTTGCTCTTGGTCAAAATCTGCTTTTTTAAGAATACTCATAAAATCCATAAGGTGATTTGGAGTCATTTTTTTACCTATAACCCTAACAATAATAAATCCTGTTTCTTTTTGATTTCCGAAAACTATAAATTCGTCAAAGGTATCTCCTTTCCCAACCACATAAACAGCAGCTCCTTGTGCGGCTGAGCCGAAACGCATCAACTGCTCATACGACGAGTTTTCTTTTAAAATATATTGTACTTCTTCTTTTTCTTTTTGATAAAGAGCTTCGTTATCTGTAGTCTTTTTAAAAGCTACAATATTGAGCTTCTTAAAAACCTTAAGTGTTTCTTTTTCTTCTTTTGAAAGGCTGTTCTGATTGAACCTCAAAACATCTGCACCTAAATCAATCGCCAAAAAGTTACCGTTTTCAGAATTTTTAGCCATATATTTTTGCAGGCTTGGCTCAGAACTACAGCCTATTATTGTCCATATCAATAACGGAATATAAATCAGTTTTTTCATCTTTGTAAGAATATCAATTGTAAATACTTCTTGTTATCTTTCTGCTTACAGTTTACTTATTGCTTTTAGAGGCTTTTTTGAGTTCTTCTCCACCCGGAAGACTCATTTTTTCCGTTAAAGCAGAGATATCATTCATATCGAAATTTCCGGTAAGCGAAAGTAAAACTGTCTCGTTATTTGCATCTTCTATAAACATCAAGAGTTCTTTTACTTTTGTTGCTGTATCTCCTGATTTGACATAGATTTTTACATTCTTCCCTGAATCCGAAACGCGCATCAATTCTTCTAAAGCATTTGATTTTAAATGTTTGTCAACGGTTGCTTTCATATCAGCACTCCATTTTTTGTCTGAGGTTGTAAAAACTCTCAAATTATCTAAACCTTTGATGAGTCTTAAAAACTGTTGAGCATCTTTGTCATTAGTTTTGACATTCCCCATCATTTCAAACATTTTTTTGTTTACCACAACGGTTGTGATTTCTTCAGGGCCATCAAACTTATCAAACATTGACTGTCCGAAAAATATAGCCGGAGCTAATGCTAATACTAAAGTCATGAATATTTTTTTCATAATTTCTGGATTTTAGTTTTTAAATATAGTGTTCTTAATGTTTTCGTATTCTTGTATGTATTCTATTTTCTGTTTTCCTCGATTGAAATTTTCTGCCACGAGTTGTAAGACTTTTTGAGTTTCTTCAAAAGCTATTTCCGGATTATCAAACGTACCTAAATCATCAGGTTGTACAGGTTGTTTCAAGAACGTTAAGCTGACTCCCAACAAAACTACTACTGATGCCGCCATCCAAAGCCATTTTTTAGTTGACTTTTGTTTTATTGTAAATTCTCTTTCTGTTTCGACATGTCGCTCCTTAGAAAAATATCTGAACATATCTTGATACGGCATAAGTTCAGGAGCAATACTTTCAGAAGAAAAATACTGTTTCAATTCTTTTTCTTCTTGGATAGTTGTTTGACCATCCAAGTATTTTTCTAATAGTTTCTTGATATTATGCAATTCCATAGTTATTTACTTTTGTCATTTGTTCGCGTATTGTTTTTCTTGCTCTGGAGAGTGTAACTCTTACATTTGTTTCGCTCATTTGCATTATTCGAGCAATTTCTTCAAATTCCAACTCTTCAATTTCCCGAAGCTGGATAATCATCTTCTGTGTTTCGGGGAGTGCATCTATGATTTTCTCTATCCAATTTAGTTTGTCTTTGTCTTCGGTTTGCTTCTCTAAATTATCTCTGTTGGAATAATTACTATGTACGAGCTGTAAGTTTGAAGCTTGTTTCGATTTGAGTCTGTCTAAACAATAATTTTTAGTCATTGTCATCATCATTGCTTCAACACTGTTAAACTTTTCGAGCTCCCCGTTTTTATTCCACATTTTTATAAGAACTTCCTGAGTTGCATCTTCAGCCTCTTCGGTACTGGTAAGCATACGTTTGGCTAACCGAAACACCTTCTGCTTTATTGGAAGAACTAAATCTAAAAACTCTTTTTGGTTCATTACCTTCGTGTTTATACTATCCAGACGAATGTAAGATTATTTTGTTACAAACAACCTGATTTTTTATTTCAAATTCAAAACCTCAAAACAATTATAACACTCATTAACAACATATTAAAACAAATAATTAAAATATAATCAATTTCTTAAACATCTTCATTTTAACGAATTATTGAATATAAAAAACCATGAAAAGTCATTATAAATAGCTATCTTTATGGTCTAATTCTATTTTAAAATGGAAACTAAAAAGAAAGTCATAATAGTAGGAGCAGGTTTTTCGGGACTAAAATTAGCTCATAGACTAAACAATACTGAGTATGACGTATTGCTTATTGACAAACACAATTATCACCAGTTCCAACCGCTTATGTATCAGGTAGCAACTGCCCGATTAGAACCTACAAGTATTTCTTTTCCGCTTCGGAAAGTTTTCCAGAAATCTAAAAACGTACGAATAAGAATAACCGAAGTATCGGAGGTAGATACTAAAAACAAAACCCTTAAAACAACTTTAGGAGAATATCAATATGACTATTTAGTAATTGCTTTTGGTTGTACTTCTAATTTTTTTGGGAACAAATCCATAGAACAATTTTCCTATCCTATGAAGTCTATCCCGGAAGCTTTACAATTGCGAAATCACATTCTTCAAAATTTTGAAGACGTACTGGTAGCACAACCTGATGAAGTAGAATATTTACTAAATTTTGTTATTGTTGGAGGAGGCCCTACGGGAGTAGAGCTTGCAGGAGCATTGGCAGAGATGAAAATACATATACTCCCTAAAGATTACCCTGAAAAAGATTTTTCGGGGCTTAATATATATTTGGTCGAAGGCTCTCCTAATACACTCAATATGATGAGCGAGTTAGCCAAAACCGCATCGCAAAAATATTTAGAAGATTTAGGAGTGAAAGTTTTAGTCAACTCTTATGTAGATAACTATGACGGAAACGTGGTAACTTTAAAATCAGGGCTACAAATCAAAACCAAAAACCTGATTTGGGCTGCAGGGATTACAGGAAATATTTTAAAGGGAATTCCTCAAGAGGTTATCACTAAAGGAAATAGGATTATCGTAAATCGCTATAATCAAGTAGAAGGACTTGATGGAGTTTATGCTTTAGGAGATATTGCTTTAATGAGTACTCCTAAATATCCGAACGGACACCCTCAATTAGCCAACGTAGCTCTTAGTCAAGCAGAGGTTTTAGCCCAAAACTTTAAAAACTTACTGAAAAACAAACCCTTAAAACAGTTTGAATATCACGATAAAGGTTCTATGGCAACTGTCGGAAAACGAAAAGCTATTGTTGATTTACCTAAATTTAGCTTTAAAGGTCGGTTTGCTTGGTTTTTCTGGATGTTCCTCCATCTGATGTTTATTTTAAGTGTGAAAAACAAACTGTCAATTTTTATAAACTGGATGATGAGTTATTTTTATAATGATTCTACATTAAGGGTTATCTTATTCCCAAAAACAAAAAAACAGAATCCTTAATACTAATTTCATTCAGAAAGATCAATCAGCAACCAAAACTTTATTATTTATCTTTGTTAAACAAACTCAAATTATCATGATAAAAAAAGTTTTTATGTTGCTCTCAAGTTTAGCTTTCTTTATGTCTTCCGGTCAAGAAAAAGAGGATGTTATAACCAAAGTAATTTTAGTTCGTCATGCCGAAA
>CAZVQI010000142.1:0-5108 GCA_964629155.1 uncultured Flavobacterium sp. | reverse complement strand
TTGGATCGCATTATTGAAGGTGCCTTGTATGCGATCCGATGGCCCTCAGATCAGTATAACTGCTGGAGTCAAATGGCGGAAAAATTGCAAGACGTGGAATATTTGAATGATTTTTTTACCGAGCACCAGGAAAAACTCGGATTTTTCCAGGTTTCAGTGACCGATGCGGTCTGGCGAACGCGAAAAGAGTCGAACGACCTCCTGCAGGAATTACTAGACCTGGCGCATAATGCCGAGGCAGGACAAGAACCGGATCTCGAGGCGTTGTTTGAACCATTGCACCTGGAGGAGGGTTACCAACATCCTCGGTTTTATACCGACTACAAAGCCAAGGGAGATTCTCGTACGGCTCCCTGGGTGCGGATATATGCTGTAAAATGTAACGAGAATCTGTTCGTTATTACAGGCTATGGTATCAAATTGGTCCGACAGATGAAGGATGATCCATTGCTCGTAGAAGAACTAAAGAAACTGGATAAAGCTACAGAATACTTAAAAACGCTGGGTATGCTATAATTATATAGAGGCGAATACCAAAACTAGAACTCATGAAAAAGACGAAAAAAGAAAAGATAGAACTCCTGAAGCGAATCAGTAAGCCTGAGGGAGAAAATGCGCGATGGAAAGAAATCGCCAGATGGAACCGGGACCATGCAGAGTCTCTGGAGGATCTCACCATAATTGCCTCCCGGATCCTCCAGACCCTCAAAGCCAGAGGAATGACCCAAAAACAATTGGCCCAAAAGCTGGAGGTAAGCCCACAGGCATTGACCCGGATCGTGAAAGGGAGGCAAAATCTAACGCTACAGACCATACGGAAGATTGAGAACGTGCTGGATATCGCATTGATCACTGTAAATCGGCAACCGAAGCCCATGGTGGTCAATACCGTACGGTTTGAAAATGTACGGGTAAATTATCCAGGAAAACCGCGCCAGGTTTTTGCTGGCAATATCAATAAACTGCCTTCTGGAATTGATTCAAATCTTCCGGAACCCAAGCTCAAAATTGCATCATGAATGCAAACTCCAATACCAGGGTACCTTTTTTATTGGCATCTATCTCGACAGAAGAATTTGCCACGTTCCGGGATAATTTTGTTAGCGATGAGGAAGAATTTGAAATAGGAATGAATGTAGAGGTGCATTTTAACAAGCCCTACGATCATGTAGGTGTTTTTACACGATTTGAATTCCAGCAAGAAGGTCAGCCGGTCATGGTGATGAAATGCGGATGTCATTTTGAATTTGATAAATCTTACTGGGCAGATTTAATATCAGATCATCAAATTACGATACCGGCAAGTTTGATTACCCACTTGCTCGTCATCACCGTCGGTACGGCCAGGGGAATTATCCACGCCAAAAAACCGGCATGGCTGGAAAAGGCTTTATTGCCTACGCTCGACGTATCCGGTGTAATGCAGGAGGATATGGTGGTTAATTTGAACCAGGAAGAGGAGGAATGACATGGCGCAGAATTTTATAACGAACAATAAAAAGCATAAGACTCTCCGCGGTAGACTCAACACGTTAATCTCTATTAGCGATGAACTGAAGTTTTTGGTCGGCTTCTTTTATTTTTCGGGATGGAAAGAACTTTTTCATAGTCTCAAAGCCAGGGATGGGATCACCCTGAAGCTTTTGATTGGTCTTCAGGTAGATAAGTTGCCTGGCAAATTGGTGATCGAGCACGGTCGACAGGATGAAGGAATGTCCTCGGACGAATATTTCAATCAGTTCATGACCTCACTGGGATATGCGATCAATAACGAGGAAATGGATACGGAAGACTTTTACAATCAGGTGTCTTTTTTTCTCGAAATGCTGGATTCCGGTAGACTAATCATCCGAAAGACTTTGAATCCCAATCATGCTAAAGTGTATTTGTTTAAGCTGGATCAGCACCAGGCACACCTTCAGGGGATACCAGGTTTGTTTGTCACGGGCAGCAGCAACCTAACCAGAGCCGGATTATCCGGGCAGGAGGAATTTAACGTAGAAATAAAAGACTATGGATACGAGAATGCGGAAAAGTATTTTGATGATTTATGGAACGTGGCGATACCTATATCTGAATTGGAGGAAAGAAAAACATTTCTGCAAAAATTCATCACGCATCGTTCTCAAGTAGCTACAGTCACTCCATATGAAGCGTACGCTCTAGTCCTGAAAACGTATCTGGATCTTTATGATCAAAAGAAAATAAAACCTGAAGTGGAACGATTGATTGATGATGCTGGGTTTAAGAAGTTTTCATACCAGATCGATGCTGTGAATCAGGCATTGAGCATCATGGGTCAATACAATGGCGTGATCATAGCAGATGTTGTGGGGTTGGGAAAATCTGTCATCGCATCATTGATTGCCAAAAACATTGGACGGAGGGGAATGGTCATCTGCCCCCCTGCGCTGATCGGGGATAAAGAGCTCAGCACCGGGTGGTGGGGCTATATCAATGAATTTAAGCTGTATGATTGGGAGGTGGAAAGCAGCGGACGCTTGGAAGATATCGCTGAAACCATTCGTGGCCGAGATATTGAGGTCATCATCGTAGATGAAGCGCACAAATACAGGAATCAGGATACCACAGCATATGAAGCATTACTCACAATTTGCCGAGATAAGCAGGTTATATTATTGACAGCAACGCCTTTCAACAACACGCCGGCGGATATTTTTTCCTTGTTGAAGCTGTTTATAGTCCCAGGGAAATCCGGGATAACGCTCGAAGATAACCTGGATGGACTATTTAGTGCGTACAATTACAGGTTTAAAAACCTATCGTATATTCAAAAAAATTACAAATCCAGCAATAGTGAAAATTTAAAAAAAGCTAATAAGTTGTACATAGAATCATTAGGAGAACAATTACCTATAGATATTGATAAGGTCCAAACGGCTTCTAGTGCCTTGGCACGTCAAATAAAAGCGGTGATGGCACCTGTAGTGATCAGACGAAACCGGCTGGATCTCAAAAATGATTATTTGTACCGATCCGAAATTGATGACCTCTCTGTGGTAGCCGACCCCAAAGAGCTGTTTTTCCATCTCACCAATGATCAATCACAATTTTACGATAGAATTTTATCGCTGTATTTTGCTGAGGGGGAACATTCATTCACTGGAGCTATCTATCAACCGTTCAGATATGAAATGGCAGTAGAAGATGAGGAGAAACTAGATGAGGCAGGTAACCGGGCATTTCATCAGCAAAGGAACCTTTTTGGGTTTATGCGAAGAATCTTGGTCAAAAGGTTTGAAAGTTCTTTTGGGGCATTTTCAAAATCAATAGACCGGTTTGCCAGAGTTCATCAGCTCGTCAGGGATTTTATCCGAAACTCAGGAGGCAAATACATTCTGGATCGAAAACTTATTGAAGCGATTTATAATCTGGACGAGGAAGAAATAGAGGATTATCTGGATCGATTTGCCAACGATTTATTGGGCAAAAAGACTCCAAAAAACAATACCGTGTATGATGTCAATACGTTTGAACTGAAGGAAGAATTTTTATCTGACATTGATCAGGACATCAATATATTCAAAAAGATACAGCTAGAGGTCGAGGCTCTTGATCTGGTGAATAATGACCCCAAAAGGGTGGAAGTGTATCGTCATGTGAATCAAATATTGTCACAAAGCGGTTCAAAGAGAAAAGTGATTATCTTCTCTGAATACGTGGATACCGTCCTACACCTGGAAGAATATTTTAAGGAAAAGCTTGGTGATCGGCTATTAGTGTGCAATGGATCGATGACGAAAGAGTTGGCCAGGCAGCTCAATGAAAATTTCAATGCCCAACACAAAGGAATTCAGGAGGACCAGTTTGATGTATTGATTACCAGTGACAAGTTGGCGGAAGGGGTTAACCTCAATAGAGCCGGAGCTATTATCAATTATGATATACCATGGAATCCAACCCGGGTCATACAGCGTGTGGGGCGGATCAACCGGATTGGGGCAAAAATATTTGACACGCTGTACATTTACAATTTCTTTCCCTCAGAAGTCGGTGCAGATTATGTGAAATCCAGAGAAATTGCCGCTCAAAAAATGTTTCTCATACACAATAGCCTTGGTGAAGATAGTAAGATCTTTAATGCAGATGAAGAACCTACGCCAGCAGGATTGTTCAATAAAATCAATGAAAGTCCCGATGATGATGATGAATTGAACATTTCCACCTGGATCAGGAATGAGTATGCCAACATCGTCGAAAAACACCCCGAAATTATTGAATATATTTCAGGATTGCCAGCCAGGGTAAAGACCGCAAAAAGATATTCGAAAAATGAAATCAATGTAATCAGAAGAAAAGGACTATCCATTTTTGCGCAACAAGCCACCGATCAAGATGGAGAAAGCATCGAGGTATCTTCTTTATTATTCGAAGAATTGATCCCATCCCTCCAATGCGAATATGAAGAGGAGCGGCTTGAGTTATCGTCATTCTTTTGGCCGGGCTACAAGGCCATCAAGGAATTTAAGCCCAGCTACAAGGCCAGAAAAAGCGATATTTCCCTCGAATCGAAAGCACACAATAATCTAAAGATTGCTTTAAAAATCGTAGATCCCAGCGACTCTGAATTGTCAGAATTTATCAAAACCTTGATAACGGACATTAAAAAGTACCATACATTATCGAAAAGGACGCTGGGAAGAATAGGAAGAATAACCCTATCCAGATCCGCCCCTGAACAAGTCAGGAATGAGTTCTTTGAGGAAATAAAATGGATAAAAAGCCATTTGGGGTCGGATTATTTGGATCTGATTTTGGAAAGAGTGAAGAATCAGGAGATGGAGGTGATTATCGGGGTGGAGAATCAAAAAGGGAGTTGAGTGAAAAAAGATAGGAGAAAGGAATTTAATCAATTATGGTTTAATCAAAAATTTAAAATTTGAACCCTTGGAGTTCTGCGAATTTGACCTGGTTGGTGATAAACAAAGTTATTTCTGTGCGGGATTGAGAGGTGTTGTTTCATTTAGCTTTGACATTATTAAAGCCATATCCTTGTTTGGTTTGACCGATTCTACCTTCTACGGCATTTCGATCATTAAACTCCTTCTTTTGTTTTCGCTTCTCATATGGAGTCATTTCAGGTTTGC
>CAZVQI010000141.1:0-5108 GCA_964629155.1 uncultured Flavobacterium sp. | reverse complement strand
ACCTGTCCTGAATAATGGTAATTGAAGCAAATTTTAGATTCAGAAAAAGAAGCAGGAGGAATACTCCCAACTCTTTGTAAGTGAAACCTAATTTGAGAGTTCGTGCACTATGGATTGTATTTGTTTGTTCCAAAGCGGTATTATATTTTTTTCTTCGTACTCGGTTGATGATACCCGGGCATTTTCACCCATTTTTTGTCTTTGCTTATCGTCATTTATGAGCAAAAGCAATTTTTTAGCAAATTGTTCTTTATCGAATCGAGGGATTAAAAATCCGTTCTGATTGTCTTGAATAATATTTTTGGGCCCGTCACAGTCAAACGAAATTGAGGGTAGTCCGTGATTCATTGCCTCAATAAGTACAAGACCAAAACTCTCCCAACGAGAACTGAGTACAAAAATGCTGCTTTTTTGATAATTTTCCGAAATATTTTTTACCGAACCACAGAGTTTTATGTATTTTTCCAGTCCTTTTCGGGTAATTTTCTCTTGAAGATGTTCTCGGTCTTCACCTTCTCCAAAAATATTCAATTCCCAATCAGGAGCCTGTTGGTAAACTTTTTCGTAAATATCAATTAGAATATCAAATCCTTTTTGATGTGTAAGTCTTCCGGCAGCAATTATTCGTTTTTCCGTTAGCGAAGATGTTTTTTCCGCTACAAAAGGAAGACTGTTCGGGATAATGCAAGTATTTTTCAGAAAAGAAAAGTGCTGTTGTTCGGTTTTGTTCAATACAATTACCGAATGGAGCTTCGGATAGACAAATTTTCTGACTAATTGTAGCGTTTTTGGAGGATATCCATACACTTCGTGCTCACAACCGATAGTTTTGGTTTGAGTGTTTTTTACGACAAAAGGCAGTAAAATATTATGCACATAAGTCGTTCCGATTAACACATCAAACGAGTTTTCGGAGTTGGTTTTCCGTAAGGTTTTTATCAGATTTCTGTAAAAAAATGCCTTATTCCAAATTTTGAAGTCGGGATTTTTTTCTAAGTGTTCTAATTTTATTTTTTCATTCAGTTCAAAAAAAGACGTTTGGTTTTTTGTTGAAAAAATGCTGATGATAGTTATTTCGTACCGGTTCGGGAAGAATTTCATAAGTCCGTTACACAAACTCGAAACGGCTCTTTCCGTTCCAGCTTTGTTGACAATGTTATCTATGATAATTCCCAAGCGAATCATACCGAAGCATTTTTTTTGAGTAAAGGTTTTGCATAATAATACATTCCGAGCATCACAAAAAGTTGCGTTGCCATACTCGAAACAGCTGTTCCTATATAACCAAATTTATACGAAAGTATTGCACACATAAGCACGTTCGTTATGGCACAAATTGAAAAAACCCTGAAAAAAAGCCTTTCTTTACGGTTGGCAATAAGCACCAATTTTCCGTACACTTGATCAAGGAAAGAGAACAACGGGAAAAAAATCATTATTCTGAAAGCCAAAATACAACTCTCAAGATCCGAGGCACTCATATCCATAAAGCGATTTATAAACTGAAACAGAAAATCTGCTGATACGAACAACAAAATAATTATACCCAAAATAGTCCATCTTCCCCATTTTACTGTTTGTCTGACAAAGCGGATTCCTTTATAAAAATCTTCTTGCATAACTTTGGAAACGTGTGGATAAAGACTGTTTACCACGGGCGAAATCATATTCCCAACTGCTCTAATAACTTTTTCGGCAGAAGCATATATTCCGACAACTGCATCGCTGGCAAAAAAACCGAGAATCAAAATGTTGGAATAGGCAATCAGAGAAATATACATTTCTGAGATAAATATGTGATAAGCGTTTCGCAGTTGTTTCTTGACCGAACCAAAAGAAGCAATCCGAAAACGAATATTGAATTTTATACGAACCAGAATAACGGAAGCTATCCCTGAGCTAATAAATCCTAACGAAGTACAAAGCGGGACAATCCATATATTGGTTTTGTCTTTCAAAAAAATAAAAATACAAATAGTAAAAATGCTTTTAAAAAACACATTTATATAGGTAATGTATTTCATTTTTTGTAATCCGTGAAACAGCCATATCGGAAAAATTGTATAACCGATAATCCCTAAAAAAGACAGAAAATAAATTTCATAGTTCTCCCGAAACGAATTGACGCTCAATATAAGAATACTAAAAACAACAGAAGAAATAAGCAACAAGAAAAGCTTAGAGGTAAGTACCTCGCTGTATATGCGTTCTGTTTCTTCTTTGTTGTCGGAATGTAGCGAAATATCGCGAGTTGTAATGGTGTTGAAACCATATTCTACAAAGACAATAAAAAAAAGTGCAAGAGCAGCTGCATAGCTGATTAGCCCGAAGCTGTCTAATTCGGCTGTCTTGATGATAAAAGGAATGGTCAGTAAAGGCAGTAAAATGTTTAATCCCTGAAGAACACTAAGTGATAAAAAGTTAGAAACAAGAACTTTGGATTCTGTGTTTCGAAAAAAATGTCTTATGTTTTGAAACATTATTACAGCCCAAATACTTTTTAATTAAGAACGGGAGTCGAACTATAACGCTTATAGGTTTTCCTTACAAACAGAAATGCAATAAACAGAAATACCAATACAAACGGTAGAATTACTTTATTAGAAATAGGCTTTACCTCTATGTTGGAAATGATAGACACATCATAAAAAACTTTGGATTGCTCCATTTGAATGTTTCTTAACCAACTGATGCTTTCTACAAGATTTTGCTTGGTGGTAAGCAATCCGCCTATCTCCGGATACATCTCGATGTTCAAATCCCTTTGCCCTCCTGTTAGTGCAGAATTGCCTAACTTTTCAAAAAAAGCGTTTATGTTGTTGATAGAAACTTGACTTTCTTTTATGCGGTTTTCAATATTTTGGACGTCTATTTTTTGTCTTTCTAAAAAGTGTTTTTCTTTATTTAATTCTGCCAGAAAATCCTGAACAATTTTTCTGTCAGTATCTTCTTTAAGGGTATAAATACTGAGCTTGTGATACTTATACATTTTTTCTGTTTGGTTGCCGGGTTTATGGTCGGTGAAGTTCACGTTGTTTTCACTCATAAACTCAGCAATTTTCAGGTTACTGCCCGAAGACAAAAACGCATATACGTCTATAATAGGAGTTATTTCAACCCCTATAATAACTGAATCTTCCTCAAATGTTAAGTTTTTGATTTTCTCGTACAGGTAACTTTGGCTGTCAAAATTCGGAATCAGGATAACATCGTGCTGATAGGTTGTCCCTTTTCTCATATCCAAAAAATATCCGATAGCTACTCCTATCACAACCAGCCCTGTCAGGATAAGTGCATTTTTTTTCAGGAAATGTAATGTTTTGATAAACAGATAACCCAAACTATCTACAAGATTTTTCAATTTCCTCCAAAGAAAGTACAAATCTATCTCTTGGTCATGAGTTTTTTTAGAAGAATTATCAGCATTCATATCAGATATATTTAGGTTAAATATGATGAATTCGTGCAAATATAGTAGAAATAAATTAATTCAACTTTTGCGGACAATATAATATGTTGAAAATGAGAAAAAAACATAACGTGTTATTTTACAGTTGTTTTGCTCTTAACAAGAAACGCATAACTCTTACAGATATTATAAATTGTTTGAGCAGAAAGGCATTTTTATAACTAAACAAGCCAAATTATGAGTAAAATCGGACTTCTGTAAAAAATAAATTTTAAACGGATTCTTAGAATCTTTTTTGGTATATTTGTTAGGTGTATCGGTTAGAAAGTTATGGGAATTATTACTCCTTTCAGCAAGCAAGAGTTACTTCCACACGAAGAAAAACTCGAAATTCAGTTTAAGAAAAGTAATCTTTATATCGGTATCCCGAAAGAAGTTATTTTTCAGGAAAAGCGCGTATGTCTCACTCCCGAAGCGGTAAATACGCTTACCAACAACGGACACCGAGTGCTTTTGGAAGCAGGGGCCGGGCAAGGTGCGGATTATTCCGACAAAGAATATTCGGATGCAGGGGCTGAAATAACCGTAGATACTCAAAAAGTTTTTTCTTGTCCGATAGTCTTAAAGGTAGAACCTCCTACGGTTGAAGAAATCAAGATGATGAATGACAAAGCCTTGCTTATTTCTGCCATTCAGCTTAAAACAAGAGATATAAGTTATTTTGAAACCTTGCAGAAAAAGAAAATCACAGCTTTGGCTTTCGAATACATCAAAGATTTAGACGGGTCATATCCACTTATAAAATCATTGAGCGAAATTGCCGGAAAAGCTGCTATAATGATTGCTTCCGAAATTATCGGTAATCACGAATCCGGAAAAGGGCTTTTGCTCGGGAATATAACCGGAGTAGCTCCTACAGAAGTAGTGATTTTGGGAGCAGGAACCGTAGCCGAACATGCGGTTAAAACTTCTTTGGGATTAGGAGCTAACGTAAAAGTGTTTGATAACTCCGTAAGTAAGCTCAGACGATTACAAAACCAACTCAATCAACCCATATTTACTTCAACTATTCAGGATAAGTTACTCCTTAAAGCACTAAGACGTTGTGATGTGGTAATAGGCGCTTTAAAAGGCAAAAACAGAAGCCCGATTGTAGTGAGCCAAACCATGGTGGAATCTATGAAAAAAGGGGCTGTAATTGTAGATGTAAGTATTGATACGGGAGGGTGTTTTGAAACTTCGGAGGTTACTACTCACAAAAATCCTGTTTTTGTAAAACACGGAGTGGTGCATTATTGTGTGCCGAACATACCATCCCGATACTCTAAAACGGCTTCGCTTACAATAAGCAATATTCTTATCCCGTATTTGCTCGAAATAGGGGAATACGGAGGGATAGAAACCGCTATACGCTGCAACAGCGGACTGAAAAACGGAGTTTATACCTATCACGGAATACTTACTAACAAAAAAGTAGGCGATTGGTTCGGATTGCCTTCTAACGAAATTAATTTACTGGTGTTTTAAGCTCTAAACTTTTTATCAAAAAGCCGAAAGCCCTCATATTTGTACTACGTGTTTTATATAGTAGAGGTGACAACTTATAAGTTTTATACCTAAAATCTAAACCCTATACGAAGTTGTTTTTTGAAATTGTAACTACCTGTTTATCACTAACCATAAAAAAAATTTAACAAAA
>CAZVQI010000140.1:0-5130 GCA_964629155.1 uncultured Flavobacterium sp. | reverse complement strand
GTAGGATTTGTAAATAATACCTGGGGAGGTGCATCTCTAATTTGTTTACGCGAAATAAGTTGGGGTAAAGCCTTGTTCTTTTCTTCCAGGGATGAAACATGATCTGGTGTCTGGCCTGTCAGAAGGGCATATTTGATACCTCCCAGTGCTTCACACCATGCGTGCATTCTTTTTTGTTGACTAGCTATCAATGCGTTGAGGGGATACAGGAAGATGGCATTGACACCGTGACTATTTCGTGAATGTTCATGAATATCCTGTAATACCGGAAGCATAAAACATTCCGTTTTTCCTGATCCGGTTCCAGTCGTAACAGCAATAGATTTATTATCATTCAATAAAGCCTTCCAGCTTTTAATCTGATGTTGGTATGGATGCCGGGATTTTGGGAACTTAAATTCATCATCTCCTATTCCATCAAGGGCGTTAATAAATTCTGTTTGAAAGATTTCTCTAGTTTCTTCAAATGTCGAATTACTTTGTTCCCATGGAAAAGTTGCCTGAAATACGGGTTCCGCTATAATGGGTTCCTGGCTCAACAGGAATCTAAAATAATCTTGCATGTCCTTATCACCAGTGGCCCATAACGAAAGGATAGCATCTGTCAGTCGGTTTTCTGTTTTATGGTAAAAGTTTTTAAAATTCATTCTTGGTTGATGTGATGTAAAACATGTAAAATTACTCGGTAGTAAAATTCAGGATCTAGATATTGACAGTACTGAATGTTCCGTCGAATTTTATCTCTGATTTCTTCTCCTCCCCAGATGGGTGTATCATTTTGGATTTCTGCAATAGATTCTGCAACTGCAATGGGGGCATGAAGAAGAAGAGCCACGATGTGATGTGTATTAAAAGGTATACCGTAAGTGTTCTCAATGATGGGTTTATTAGAAGGTAACTCTCCCAGTACACGTTCTCCCAATCTTCCTCTGAGTTTCATAATGTCTTGATGATTTATTGCATCGGCTTCGATCGGATTTTGAGACGATAAAAACGTTGATAATTTGGCCAGACCATTAAAGTTCAAATAGATACTAAGAACATCGACAAAAAAATTCAAATGGGAGTTCTGGTATATTCTTTCACAATACAGCGAAACATCATCTATTGCGCGAGACCAGTCTGATTTTCTGATCCAATGAAAACTGATTCCGAGGTCTTCCTCCAGATCAGGTATAATCTTTTGAATATAGGTATTTTTGTCCTCTTGGAAAATAGCAAAGAATAAAAAAGCTTTAGCTGCTGTTTCGGATGATCGTGAAATGGCTGTAATTTGATCAAAAGTTGAAAAAGGAATGTCAAATTTAATGCAGATATCAAAATATGCCTGTGTTTCACGCCATATCGAGTTACTATAGAAATTGTTGGATAATCTTCTATGGTATTCGTCAATGCGATCTTGCCTATCTACAGGGGTATAATTCGCATCCAAAGTTACGAAGCGTGGCATCAATTGATAGCCATCCTGATTCCCTGATATGATAACGAAATCGTCCGTAAAATTACATGCAGGTATGAAAAACTCAATATCATTCCCTGGTATGGGAAGTGCTTTGATTTTATGAGGAGTACAATTGAGAGGTATTGCAAACAAATTCAACTCATGATCCGGGCCTTCCACCCTCAATATATTGTTGGATACACTTTCAATGTTCAGGGTATGGGTAAATCCAGAGATGGTATAGCTAATAGTATTCTCTTCCGTCTCATCTGAAAGCTCGAGTGTGACCGAATTTTGATAATTCATGATATCAGTCAAATATAGCAGACGGTATATCTCATCCTTAAAGGATATCAAAGGGGTTGATTCGTGTTTTAATTCCTTAGAAATGACCACATCTGATCGCAGCGTATTTTTGAATGATACGATATTGCTTAAATCCTTTCTGGATAAAATCCTAAACCCTTCCATTGTGGCATAGGTGATTCGTTTTCCGGGGTGTAACAAATTTCCCGATGCGTCGACGATGCACAGCCCTGAGACTGGAGATGAAAGGTGGAATGAAAGTTTTCTTTGATTATGATTTCCTATCCGACATTGTACCGATTTCGGGATACTATCAACATTGGGATTCAAATTTATATGGTACCTGTTATGAAGTTGGGTAATACTATATTCGGGAGAATTAATAATATTAAAGGTATCAAATTTGGTGTTCCAAATTTCTAATACTGCTTGAGTACTGGACACAGTTCGGTTATCTATTCGAAGTTTCCCAATGTTAAAAAATGTATCATAAACTGTTATACCATCTTTTTCAATTTTTAATTCTAAGACGCCTTCTTGAATCGGCATGTTTTCATAATATTCATCCCATGTATCTGAGTTATATCGACTTTTAATCCAAATTTGAGCTTCATCCGTGATATTCACTTCTTCATCTGAGGTGTATACCACTATTTTGGGTGTGCTTTGAACAACCACCATGTCCGATTTTATCATCCATTTCGGTGATTGATCCAAAATAATCCAGTTAAAAGATGTCACATTGCTTTGATAAGTTTTTGACACACCACTGGTTGACTGAATGTCAACCTTCCCTTCAAAAAGTGTCCATTGCATTTTTTTCCCATGCACCTCATAGGTAGAAGTATGTCCCACACCATTTACTTGCCATTTTTCCGGATGAAGTACAGCTCCTTTTTTAGCTGAAATATTATTTCCCTTGGCCAATTGCCATTCGATATCGCTCCTTTTATGCCACAGACTGGGCTCCTTCAGCGTCGGATATGAATTTATAAAATCTGATACTTCATATTTATTTTCCTTATTGGTCACATAGGCTTTGGGAATGGTACTTTCTCCATTCCATTTTAGATTTTCTTGGAGGTGCCATTCCGTCAGGTAATTTCCATTGATCATTTTTCGGAAGACACAGATAAGTTGTTCATTCAAGTATAACTGGTATTCTTTTTCTATTGCATCAATACTAAGAATAGTTGAAAGGGATTTCGGGGTATAGATTTCCCTTAAGCCTAGCTCTAAATAAATTTGAATATCATTTTCATTAATTCTGAGCACCCAGTAATTTCGAGGTCTGTTTGTCCTTTTATCAGTGGTCGGCTCTTGATGCTTAATCTCAAATGATGCAATCGGCATGCCTGGTGGCGTACCCTCTAATCTTGGTTCTTCGATATCCGCAGGAATTGGATCGGGGGTTTCGTCTTCAATATCATCAATGTCTAGATTAACTGTAGATGTGGGAGAATCCCCAGGGTCATCTACTTGTGGATCTGTAATTTCGTGAGATTGAGCATTGACTGCAATAAGTTTTACTAAATGATGTAAATGTTCAGAAGAGGAACCAAAATCAACACCATTCGGAAACCGATCTCTTATCATCAATTGAAGCATGAACCCCTCGAATGTTTCCGGTACATTTTTTAAAAGTAATGATAGATGTGACGAAAGTTTAGATTTTACTTCTTCGTCAGTAAAAACTACGCCAGGCATTGCACCCAGAGACTTTATCTCTGGGTGTACGGACCATACTGCACCCATTTCCTGCATTCCTCCAAGAGCGAGTTGCAAAAATTCTGTTGAGGAGAGCCTGAATTTCGGTTTTATCTCTATAACAGGATTATTGTCCAGAACTGATTGGATATCCCGATTTAATGAATCCAAAATGAATATAGATGTTATATTCTCTTCATTCCTATTGCTGAGCCACCAATAGTAAAAATAAAGACAAGCTTCTTTGGAATTAATTTTATCAGTAATATTAAACGTAAGGTTTAATACAAGATTTCTGTGATCTTCTTGGCTGAATTCCCCCTCTATTTTCAGGGTGTTATTATGAACAGATAATCGTTTTTTAGCCACCAACTCATCAAATAGACAATGACTGTCATTGGTCGGATCATCTGGTGCGATGTTACCTTCATCAGGATTAGAAGGATCTTCATCTTCTGTTATAGTAGCCCCATTTATTTCAGACTCATTATTATGCGATTCAATTGTTGATCGTCCATTTTCTGTTATGTCGTCATATTCGCTAGGTATGACGTCCTCCCCATTCTTAATTCTTCCCCCCTCAATGTCGCTTTCAGTGATTGGTTTAGATGGAGTGGTTATCCTTTCACCTGTCGCAGTATCTTCATCGGATGGGGAACTTTCTGTTTGTGAATCGTCTGAATCCTCAGGAATTCTAATTCCCTTTTTATCTGCTTTTGCTTCGATTGTTTCTTTTATAGCAGCTACATTTTGATCTACTATCGTTATTTTGTTCTTAAGTTCATTAATCGTATTTTTTTGGTGGGTTGATGTATCGGAAAGAGTTAATTTTAGACCCCCTACTTCCTGGTGGATAGATTGAAGAATTTCGTCCTTCAAATTCTTGATAGAACCTGAAATAATTTTTTCAGTATCCTCTAACTCTTTAATACGTTGTTCCTTATTGTTGAGTCTTCTTTTCAGTTCTTGGATTTCATTGTCCTTTGAGTCTATTGCGTTGACTGTAATTTCTTCCAATTTAGTTATTACACCTACTCGCTTTTCCTTAGAAATTCTTCGTCTACACGCTATTTCATACGCGACGTTCATCGCCACTACTAAATTGTCAGGATTACTCTGTATCAAGCCGAGGATTTGTGAAGTGTTATAGTACTTGTAGGGTCTCGATTTCATAGTTTAGAAATTGTGTTTCACCATTATTGTGAGGGGGTGAATATTTCGATCTAAAAACCTATATTTATCATGATACATAAAGGGTATAAAGTCTTCTTGGAAAGAGAAACATCAGGACTTGTGTTGAAAGACAATTCTTAAATGAGAGTATCTTATTTTTTCCATTTGGGCTCATATCGGGTTTAGCATTCGAAAATCGTGCAGTATCACGCAGACTCTTCGACCATATTACTGCAAAACATAAACTTTTCCAAATCACAATCAAATATTTTTAACAAATTGAATGAAGTTTCTGATTAAGATTTCATGGTAAGTACCTAATGTCTTGATGTTCAATGTGGTGTATCGGTGTCAGGCATATAATACTTTTCGGTAAAGGTATTTTGCAATTGTGTTAATTTGCTTCACAGGTTGGGTCAATCACAATATTCTGATTCAAAAATGATCTAGGAAGGGATTTTGACGTGGAAGTACAAACGATAGACATAGTGCATAAGTCGGTA
>CAZVQI010000139.1:0-5131 GCA_964629155.1 uncultured Flavobacterium sp. | reverse complement strand
ATTCTGATAATAGTACTCGTGCTCAACTCAATAGTACTTTTAGGCCAACTTTGGCCGGAAGGAGCTCCGCCTTTTGCTCAAACAGTGAATATCATTACTTTAATGCTGAATTTAGTCTTATTGATTACGCTTTTGAGCAACAAGAAAAACTAAAAACAAGAAGAGGTAAAAAACTCACAAGGGCAACTTGCTAAAGCAAAAATTATTACATTTGTTTTCTATGAATAAATCAGACATACATATAGCCCTTGCCCTTTTAGATAAAAAACAAAATATTGCTATTGTACCTCACCGAAATCCTGACGGAGATGCTATGGGCTCTACCTTGGGGCTGTGTGCCTTTCTGCAAAAAGCAGGACATCAAGCAAAAGTAATTTCTCCCAACGAGTTTCCTGATTTTTTGGCTTGGTTGCCTCAAAGCGAAAGCGTTTTGATTTTTGAAAAAAATCCTGAAGTTGCTACCCAACATCTGAAAGAAGCTACTCTAATATTTACGTTAGATTTCAATACCTTACACCGAACAGGTGAGCTTATGGAAGCTGTTCTTAAAGAACTTACGGTTCCTTTTCTGATGATTGACCACCACGAAAAACCGGATAATTATGCAACTTATATGTTTTCGGAAACGCGTTATGGTTCTACTTGTGAGATGGTTTATCACTTTATTGATGCTTTGAATCGCAAAGACTTGATTGATAAAGATATAGCTACTTGTCTTTACACCGGAATTGTGACAGATTCGGGTTCGTTTAAATATCCGAGTACTACCAGTACCACCCACCGAGTGGTAGCCGATTTGATTGACAGAGGGATTAATAACAGCGAGGTTCACAATTTGGTTTTTGACAATAATTCGTATGACCGACTGAGGCTTTTAGGGCGCGCGTTAGAAAAGATGATTGTATTGCCGCACCTCAAAACGGCTTATATCGTTCTCACTCAAAAAGATTTGGACGAATTTAACTTTCAGAGAGGAGATTCCGAAGGTATCGTAAATTATCCGCTGACCATAAAAGGTATTGTTTTTTCTGTTATCTTTATCGAAAATCTGCAGGAAGGAATCATCAAAATGTCGTTTCGTTCGCAAGGAAATTTTGATGTAAATTTGTTTGCCCGAAATTATTTTTCAGGAGGGGGACATAAAAATGCTTCAGGCGGAAGGAGTAATAATAGCTTGGAAGAATGCGTTTCGCACTTTCTGAAAGTTTTAGAAAACGACAATCCGGCAAAATTGTAGCGTATGAAAAAGTTAAGTATTTTTTTGGTTTTCCTTATCGGGATGTTACTCACAAGTTGTGCAGATAGGGAAGAGGCCAGAAGACCGATTTCCCGAAGTTCGGGTTCATTTCTGAAAAAATCGGTTGAAATAAACAAAGTAGTAGTAGCCGAAGAAGAAGAAATTTTTGATTCGATTATGAAAGCCAATCCGAATAAAGAATACTTTTTATCACAAAAAGGTTATTGGTACACTTACCTCGAAAAATCCGAAACCGAAGATTACCTCCCTCAGGCAGGAGATTTTGTTTATTTTGATTCGGAAATAACCAGCGTTTACGGAGACACTATCTACCGAAAAGGCGAGTTGAAAACCCGTAAGTATATGGTAGATAAAGAAGATATCCTAATCGGGCTTAGAGACGGAATCAAAAGACTTAAAAAAGGAGAAAAAGCACAATTCTTATTCCCGTCTCACGTGGCTTACGGATATATGGGAGACAAAAAGCGAATAGGAATGAATGTACCTATTATTTATACGGTTACTATCATAGATATTGAAAAACAAGACGAACCATTAAAATTAAATTAACTAAAAATTAAATGAAAAAGATGACAAATTTATTGCTAAGTGCCTTAGCACTTTTATTTTCATGCACCGATTCAAAGCCTTCGGCAGATGACGGAATCTATGCTGATATTAAAACGTCTAAAGGTACAATTACCGTAAAGTTAGAATACGAAAAAACTCCGGTAACAGTAGCTAACTTCATTACTTTGGCAGAAGGAACCAATCCGTTTGTAAAAGAACAGTACAAAGGCAAAAAGTATTATGACGGACTTAAGTTCCACAGAGTAATTGCAGATTTTATGATTCAGGGAGGTTGCCCGGAAGGTACCGGAAGAGGAGAGCCGGGATATAAATTTAAAGATGAAATTACTGACCTTAAACACCACAGAGCCGGAACATTATCTATGGCTAATTCGGGACCTAAAACAAACGGAAGTCAGTTTTTCATCACTCACAAAGATACTCCTTGGCTTGACGGAAAACACACCGTTTTCGGATATGTAACCCAAGGGCAAGACGTAGTGGATAAAATTGTTCAAAACGATGTAATAGAAAGCATCAGAATTATCAGAAAAGGAAAAAAAGCTGAAAAATTTGACGCTGTTAAAGTATTTTCGGATTATTTTAAAGAAGAAGCAGAAGCTCAAAAAAAGGCAGAAGCTCAGGCTCGTAAATTAAAAGAAGAGAAAAAAGCTTATTTGGAGATGAACAGAGCTAAAGCTACTAAAACAAAATCAGGGTTAGAGTACGTAATTATAGAATCAGGAAGCAACATAAAACCTACTCAAGACCAAGAAATTTTAGTAGAATACTCAGGCTTTTTAGAAGACGGAACTTTGTTTGATACATCAATTGAGCAAGTAGCTAAAGAATTCGGAATATATATGCCTAACAGACCTTATATGCCTTTTCCTTTTAAGTTGAGCAATAAAACAGGACTTATTCCCGGATTTATGGAAGGGTTAGAACAGCTTAATATCAATGATAAAGCTCTGTTTTATATCCCTTCTCACTTAGGATACGGAGAAAGAGGAGCAGGAAATATGATTCCTCCAAATGCTAACCTTATTTTTGAAGTAAAAATTTTAGAAAAGAAATAATTAAAACATCTTTATCATTAAAAAAAGTAAGCGACTATCCTTTTGGTAGTCGCTTACTTTTTTTAACTTCAGAAAAATAGATTAAGGAATCCACTTTTTCTCAAAATTTGGCTTTCTCTTTTCAAGGAAGGCATCACGACCTTCTTTAGCCTCATCAGTCATATAAGCTAATCGAGTTGCTTCTCCGGCAAACACTTGTTGCCCAACCATTCCGTCATCAGTAAGATTCATCGCAAATTTGAGCATTTTTATAGAAGTAGGAGATTTTGCCAAAATTTCCTGAGCCCAATCATAGGCTGTTTGTTCCAATTCATCGTGAGGAACAACTGCATTTACCATTCCCATTTCAAAGGCCTCTTGAGCAGAATAATTTCGTCCTAAAAAGAAGATTTCGCGTGCCTTTTTTTGTCCGACCATTTTTGCTAAATAAGCCGAACCATAACCGGCATCAAAGCTGGTTACGTCTGCATCGGTTTGTTTAAAAATAGCGTGTTCTTTACTTGCTAAAGTCAAATCACAAACCACATGGAGCGAATGCCCCCCTCCGACAGCCCACCCGTTTACTACACAAATCACTACTTTTGGCATAAAACGGATAATGCGTTGTACTTCCAGAATGTTCAGTCTGTGATAGCCGTCTTCTCCTACATATCCCTGATGTCCTCTTGCTCGTTGGTCACCTCCACTACAAAAAGCCCAAACACCATCTTTAGGCGAAGGACCTTCAGAAGACAATAAAACTACTCCGATTGAAGTATCTTCGTGAGCGTCTCTAAAAGCGTCAATCAGTTCAGAAGTGGTTTTCGGACGAAAAGCATTGCGAACTTCGGGTCTGTTAAAGGCTATTCGGGCTACTCCGTTACATTTTTTATAGGTAATATCTTCGTATTCTTTAGCCGTTTTCCAGTTAATTGTACTCATTTTTTTAGTATTTTAGCCCAAAATTACGTCTTTTTTAATTTATAAACGACATTCCACAGTATGAAAAAACTTATTTTATCTGCTTTTACGTTATTTTCTTTGGGTGTTTTTGCTCAAAGTTATCAGTTTCAAAATGTTATTAATATCGAAAGTACACCTGTAATTTCGCAAGACAAAACAGGAACATGTTGGAGCTATGCAACCACTTCATTTTTGGAGTCTGAAATCATCCGTTTGACAGGAAAACAAATCGACTTATCCGAAATGTATAATGTTCGGAATACTTATATGGAAAAAGCCGAAAATTATGTGATGCGTCAAGGAAAGGCTCAGTTTTCACAAGGCGCTTTAGGTCATGATGTTATAAATAGCGTAGCTAAATACGGAGTAGTTCCGATTGAGGTTTTTAAAGGAAAAGATGACTCCGAAGAAAAACACGACCATACCGAAATGGAAACTGTTTTACAAGGGATGTTGGATGCTTTTGTAAAAACCAAAAGACTTTCTCCGAAATGGAGACAAGCCGTAAGTTCAGTTTTGGATATTTATATGGGGCAAAACCCGACAGAGTTTACTTTTGAAGGGAAAAAATATACTCCGAAAACCTTTTTGAACTATATCAAAATTACCCCAAGCGACTACGTATCGCTTACTTCATTTACTCATCAGCCGTTTTATTCCAATTTTATACTGAACATTCCTGATAATTTCTCAAATGGCAGTTTTTATAATGTTCCGATAGATGAACTTATCGAAAATATTGATAATGCTTTGGCTAAAGGTTATACAGTAACCTTGGATTGTGATGTAAGCGAAATCGGATTTTCGGCTAAAGAAGGAATTGCTGTAGTTCCGGCAGATTCTCAAGACAAAGAGAAAACTTTCTTGAAAGAAATCAAACCGGAAATGGAAATTACTCAAGAATTCAGACAACAAGAATTTGAAAATTACAATACTACCGATGATCACCTGATGCACATTGTCGGAAAAGTTAAAGATCAAAAAGGAAATATTTATTACACCGTTAAAAACTCATGGGGTAGTTCAGGCGAAAGAATAGGAAATAACGGATATATCTATATGAGTGTACCTTATGCTAAATTGAAAACTATTTCGATTATGGTACACAAAGACGGACTTTTACCTAAAACAAAGAAAAGTTTAAAATTGTAATAAAAAATAAACCTTTCTAAAGTTCAATGTTTTGGAAAGGTTTTTTAAAAAGATGCAAAAGACATACAAATCATCAATATCAAAATGGACTTACTCGATGTTCTTTTTGATAGTTATTATAATGATAGCTCCGCTGTTTACAGAAGATTGG
>CAZVQI010000138.1:0-5136 GCA_964629155.1 uncultured Flavobacterium sp. | reverse complement strand
ATAACCACAAAAAGTCGAGAAAATGCCAGAACATTGCACTTAACTCTATTCCAAGCGGTTGAGATGAATTATATTTTTGTTTATAATGATTATAAATTACGATTGAAAGTGAAATAAGTCCTGCAAGTAAGTGAGCGATGTGTAATATTACCACAATATAAAGGAACGAAGTAGTTACATTGCTCTCCGGACCGGTAAAATAAAACCCGTTGTCTATAACTTGTCCGAATCCTATAAATTGCAGAACAACAAACAATAACCCTAAAACAAATGTAATCCATAAAAACATAGAGGTCTTTGTCCTATCATTTTTTCGAATAGAAGAAGCCGCAAAATGAAAAGTAAAGCTACTCAATATAATGACGATTGTGCTTAAAGTAAAAGCAAAAGGCAGTTCAAACTCTTTTAACCAATCGGGTCTGGACTTGCTTACAATGTAAGCACTTGTAAGTCCTGCGAACATCATAAACATACTAATCATAGCAACCCAAAGCATAGTTTTATATGACTTTGCTTTTTGTTGGTATGAGTCAAAAATCTGTTTTTCCTGCATCATCATTATCGTATAAATTTATCTAAAACATACACTATTTGTAAAAGCGTAATGTATGAAACACTCACTAACATGAGTATTCGTGCTGTTTTAGCATCTCTTTTTCTGTATAATTTAAAGGCATATATCAACATCCAAACCCCCAAAGCCAATACAATAAGAGCAGAAATAGGAGTGATGTATAATTTTCCTAAAATTCCCGGTTTAAAATAACCGATAACCGGAATAATTGAAGTTATAACTGTCCAAAATGTGTACATAATAATTTGGATAGCCGTGCCTTTATCGCGTTTTCCGTTCGGAAGCATAAAAATATCTGCTTTTCGGTAGTCTTCATACAAAAACCATCCGATAGCCCAAAAGTGTGGGAATTGCCAAAAAAACTGAATCATGAACAATGTTCCTGCTTCGATCCCGAAATCATTTGTAGCAGCTACCCAACCTAACATAAACGGAATAGCTCCCGGAAAAGCCCCTACAAAGACTGAAAGTGGAGTCATTGTTTTCAGAGGAGTATAAATACTTACATATAAAAATATAGAAATCGCTCCGAACATTGCTGTTTTCGGATTGATGTTGTATAAGATGATAATTCCTGAAAGGGTAAGAAGGCCGGCAATGATAAAGGCAGTGGTGGGTGTCATTCTTCCGGCCGGGATGGGACGATTTTTGGTTCGTTCCATTTTAGCATCAGAGTCCTTTTCAATGATTTGGTTAAAAGCATTTGATGCTCCTACCATACAATAGCCCCCGATAGCCAACATTAAAATTGTAATCCAATTATTCGAAATAAATTTTTCTACACCAAGCACATAACCTGCAAGAGAGGAAAATACCACACTTGCCGCTAAGCGAAATTTGGTAATTTCTTTGAATTCAGAAATTGCGGTTTTTAGTGAAAAAGTATTTTCCGAAGTGCTCAAACTTGCTTTCATTGGATTAAAAAAACGTGGCAAAGATACTTCTTTCAAATGAAAGTTAAAATTTTTTTAGCATTGAACTGCTAAATAGAGGTTCAGCTGTTTAAATAACAAACTAAAACCGATATTTAAGAGAAAGCCCTAAGTGGTTAGAGTGATTTAAATCGTCTCGATACCAATCGGTGCTTAAAGATAATTTTTCGCTTACATTAAACTGCTTCAAATGAGCTGCCACATTGGCTTCAACAATATTAAGGATATAAAAACCAATGGTAATTAGCATAGAAAGATCCCGATTTCTCTGAAATTGTCTTTGAGCCGCCAAAAGTATGTCGTCTGATAAATAATTATCTCCCTGAAATTCATCATCACTAAATCCGGCTAATCTGCGTTTATATGCATCCCTATATCTGTGATATTGATTGTTGTTGTGGATATAAATATAAGCGCTTGTCCCGATAGCAGCCCAAACAATCGGGGCTTTCCAATAATCCTTGTTGTAAAGTTGTCCTAATCCGGGTACAACAGCAGAATAGAAAGCTGCTTTTGAAGGTCTTAGCGGGTCTGTATTAAAAGTTGGAACAGAGTCTTGGACAATCAGCAAATTTCCGTTTCTGTTTTGGCAGAAAACCAAGTTCCCGATAAGGAAAACGAACAAGGATATGTATAAATTCCTTTTCAATTATTTTTCAATAAGTTTCAAAATTCGATTAAAGTCCTCTTCGGAATGAAACGGAATAATGATTTTCCCTTTTCCGTTGGATGACGCTTTTATTTCAACTTTTGCTCCAAAATAGTTAGCAAACGATTTTTTAGGCTCATCAGTAATTTCAAAATTTTTATTTGCTTTTTTAGCAGGTTTGGGTTTAAGACCATCTTGATAAGCTTTTACAAGAGCTTCTGTTTGTCGCACCGATAGATTTTCTTTAACGATTTTTCGGTAGATTTCAATCTGTGCGTTATGATCTTCAATATTGATTAAGGCACGTCCGTGTCCCATAGATATAAACCCGTCTCGCATTCCTGTTTGGATTATCGGATCAAGTTTCAAAAGGCGTAAATAATTGGTAATGGTTGAGCGTTTTTTTCCTACTTTTTCGCTCATTTGTTCTTGAGTGAGTCCGATTTCATCAATAAGCCTCTGGTAAGACAGTGCAATCTCAATGGGGTCTAAGTCATGTCTTTGAATATTCTCAACCAAAGCCATCATCAACGAGTCGTTGTCGTTTGCTATTCGGATGTAAGCCGGAATAGTCTTTAGTTGAGCAAGTTTAGAAGCTCGAAGTCTTCTTTCTCCTGAAATCAGTTGATATTTGTTAAAATCTATTTTTCGAACAGTAATAGGCTGTATGATTCCAAGTTCAGCGATAGAAGTTGCGAGTTCTTGAAGCGTTTCTTCATTAAAGTTACTTCTGGGCTGAAAAGGATTTATTTCAATAGTGTCTATATCAAGCTCAACAATATTTCCGACAACTTTATCTGCATTTTTGTCCTTTATAGATTGTATGTCGTTAGCAGGGTCTTTCAAAAGAGCGGAAAGACCTCTGCCTAATGCTTGCTTTTTTGTGGCTTTAGTCATGATTTAGGTTACTGTTTATTGATTATTTCTTCTGCCAGTTGCAGATAATTATAAGCTCCTTTGCTTGTTGCGTCATAATTGATAATACTCTCACCAAAACTCGGAGCTTCGCTTAATTTTACATTTCGTTGAATGATAGTTTTAAATACCATGTCGTTAAAATGTTTTTGGACTTCTTCTGCCACCTGATTAGACAGACGCAAACGAGAATCGTACATAGTAAGTAAAAGTCCTTCAATGTCTAAGTCAGGATTGTGAAGTTTTTGAACACTTTTTATGGTATTCAAAAGTTTTCCTAATCCTTCTAATGCAAAATATTCGCATTGTATAGGAATGATTACAGAATCTGCACAAGTTAAGGCATTCAGAGTAAGTAGCCCTAAAGAAGGAGCACAGTCAATCAGTATATAATCGTAATTGTCTTTAATCTCTTTAAGAGCTTCTTTGAGCATATACTCCCTTGACGGTTTGTCCACGAGTTCAATTTCAACGGCAACCAAGTCAATATGTGCAGGAATGATATCTACATTCGGAGTTTTGGTTGATGTAATAGCTTCTTGGGCAGGAATACTATGCTCTAAAACCTGATAAGTTCCTTTTTCAATGTTCTCAATGTCTATTCCTAACCCTGAACTTGCATTAGCTTGCGGGTCTGCATCAATAAGTAATACTTTTTTCTCTAAAACACCCAGAGAAGCAGCCAAATTAACAGAAGTAGTTGTTTTACCTACTCCTCCTTTCTGATTGGCCACGGCAATTATTTTACCCATTATCTTTATCTGAAATTAGTCCGTAAAAGTACAACTATTTATAGTTTTATGAAAGAGTATATGTTTACTTTTTGCTGATTCAAAATATTACTTCAAAATAAGTAAACAGAAGTCAATATTTTGATAATTAGAAAAGAAGCTAAATTTTCGAAACCTTTTTAAAAACCTAATAAAATTATAAAAAATGTTAATTATAATGTTGTTAACAGATGTGTTCACTAAAAGGGTATAAAAAAACGATACACTTGCTTGATTGCAGAGCTTTCAAGCCTTTGCGAGGAGGTCCGTAAATCAAAAAGAATAATTTTTATTAACTAACTAATTTAAATTTAAATTTTTATGATGAAAAAGTTTACTTTTTATGATTCCGGAGGGGATCGAACAAGGAAAACCGAAAAATGGTTGAGATTATTAACATTTTGTGTAGGACTTTGGCTACACATATTTCTTTTGCTCAAATAGCAGGCTCTACTTGCCAAAATCCAATAGTGATAACCACTTTACCCTATACAACTAGTGACGATACAGCTAATTACGGAGATGATTACGGAAACACAAGCGTACCTTCATTAACAGGCGCTCAATATGCTGAAGGAACAGGGTCAGGTTATTATTTAGCCGGAAATGATGCCGTGTATTCTTTTACACCTGAAGAAAACGGAGTTTTTAATTTTAATTTGACCTTACCGGCATCAGGGTGGCATGCTTTGTGGCTTTTTGAGGGATGTCCTTTCACTACTACAGTAGCTTATCATACGGCGATATCCGATTCAACCAGAAGCTTGCCTTCAATTAGTTTACAAGCAGGTACAACTTACTATATTGTTGTTTCGACTTGGGATGATAGTCCTCAAACAACTCCCTATACACTTGAGGTTACTCAATTACTTTGTCCTGTTCCAACAAGTGTAGTGTTCTCTGATGTTACAACTGATAGTGTTACAGTTGGATGGACAGCGTCAGGAACAGAGACAGCTTGGGATTATGCTGTACAACCGATTGGTTCGGGAATTCCTCTTACGTTTGAATCAACAACAAGCACAACTTTAACTATTAGTGGTTTATCAGATTCTACAAACTATGAGTTTTATGTAAGAGCTAATTGTGGTGGTAGCAATGGAGAAAGTGTTTGGGTTGGTCCACATAATTTTTCAACTACTCAAACCCTTACAGAAGGTCAAACTCTTGCAGACTTGGTTGTAGGAGGAGCAAACTTAACTTGGTATTCTGATGCATCTCTTACAGAGGAGATTCCTGCCACTACAGAGGCAGTTGACGGAACAACCTATTATGTAACTCAGACAATAGACGGCT
>CAZVQI010000137.1:0-5219 GCA_964629155.1 uncultured Flavobacterium sp. | reverse complement strand
CCAGCGCCAAAAACCTGGCACGCCAGTGTGAAGAGCGCGGCAAGATGCAGATAGATGTAGGCGGCATCCCCATGCCAACTGCCAATGAAAACCTGCACCTGCTCATCAGTGGAGCTACCGGCTCGGGAAAATCGGTGCTGCTGCGGAACATAGCCGCATCGGTGCTCAAGCGTTCGCAGCATGACTCGGCCAAGCATCTACCCAGCCAGACGCCCGCACGTAATGACCGCATGGTCGTCATAGACCCCAATGGCGATCTGCTGAGCAAATTCTGGCAGCCGAATGATGTCATCCTGAATCCCTATGATGCTCGGAGTCAGGGCTGGTCTTTCTTCAACGAAGTTCGGGCCGACTACGACTGGAAGCGTCTGGCCAGTTCCATGGTCCCCATGAGCCAGGATCGAAACGCCGAAGAATGGAACGATTTCGGCCGACTGCTGCTGCGCGAGACGGCCAAAAAACTCTATGAACTACAGGGCGAAGAAGCCGGCATCATGGATCTGTTCCGGCTTTGTACCATCGAAGACCCCAAGGTGCTGAAGCAGTTTCTGGAAGGGACCCTCGCCGAATCTCTGTTTGTCGGTTCCAGCGAAGCCAGCAAGGCGCTGTCCTCTGCCCGTTTCGTACTGTCGAACAAGCTCTCGGAACATACTGGCATGAAACCCGGCAGATTTTCTATCCGCGACTGGCTAGCCGAGCCAGACGGCGGCAACCTGTATATCAACTGGCGCGAAGACATGATGAGTTCCATGAAGCCCTTGGTGTCATCCTGGGCTGACGTATTCATCACGTCCATCCTGTCCATGCCCGAAAGCGCTCACCGCCGCTGGTGGCTCTTCATTGACGAACTCGCCAGCCTGGAAGCGCTGCCCTCATTGGAAGCCGGCCTGACCAAAGGCCGCAAGAACGGTCTGCGCATCGTCGCCGGCCTGCAAAGCACGTCACAGCTGGAACATATATACGGGAGGACCATGGCAACCACCATCCGTGCCAGCTTCCGCAACCTCGCGGTACTCGGCGGCTCTCGCACCGACCCGCAGACCGCCAAGGACATGAGCGAAAGCCTGGGTAAGCATGAAGTGGAACGGCCAAAGTTCAGCATCAGCCGCAGTGCGGATAACCGCAACACGTCGGACAACATGGAACGGGTGACAGAGGAAGTGGTGACCGCAGCGCAGATACAGGCACTGCCGGCGCTGGGTGGGTATGTGGCTTTGGCGGGAGATTATGCGATTGCGAGAGTCCAAGTACTTCTTCGACACCAAATCAGCATAGCAGCGCCCTTCTTGTAGAGTGTTACCCGCACCCGAAATTACATCAATTCTCCATGAGATTTCATTTCACAAACCTATGCAGGAATCTTTTCAACGACCGCATTCAGATCCTCACGCAGGCGCTTATCAAACTCCTTTGGTAATCCGGTAGCATCGACTAAATACCCGGAAAGCCTAAAGCAAAACTGCCTTATACGGTTACTGCCCATGAAGCTCTTCCCTAGTGAAATATCGGCTAACGCATCGACATCCCCCATATATCTCAACGTCATGCCGAGCATTGGATTACAACACGCATGAAGCTCGTCTGGAGCATCCAAGAGGGCTCTCACCATCTCTACGAATTCGCTCCAAGCATTAAGCTCCGTTTCTGATATAACGTGCTCATTCCGCGCCGCCATCAATTCCCGTAATTTACGTCGGAGTTGATAAGCATCGCGCCCGCCCCATACATATGCTTGCAAAAAACTTTCGAATACCTCTTTTGGCTGCTTAGGATCGAAAATATCAAAGAAATCTCTTACAATTGGACTAAGGGAAAATGCGAGCGAAAAAACAGAATATGCAAATATTCCCATGTGTTCACGTCGAGCGGGATCGAGCTCCCCTCTGGACTGTTTGACATGGGCCACAACCCCCCTCAGGGTTTTGGCTACGTCCGTCTCAATCGGAGCGAAGTGCCGAAGGTGTTCACCCAGCTTTATCAGCTTAGGATTTCTCTGAAACACATCTTGCAGTTTATGCCACCTTTCCATGTGGCAAGCATACTGGTCTATCTCCTGATAATTGGAAGCCAAAGCGACTGCATGACTTTCGAACAAGCGCTCGTCAAACAAGCGCACCTGAAGGCTGCGGGCAGTAAGCTTATGCCCTTCTGAGGCGGCCTTCTTCAGGATTACATAGGCTTCATCTGCACCTACATAGGACATTAGACCCGCGGCCCACAGCGCCCGATTAATAGGGCTCGTTTTATTATTAGTTTTACAATCAAATATTGTTCTATTAGTGCCTGACCTGTCGAAGCCCACGCCAAAAACATCGATATCCGTTAGAAGCTCAGGCGTATCGGAAAGCTCCCGCACGTTGCTGACGTTGACTTCGTAGAATGGTACAAGTCCAGTTGCTATGCAAAACCGTATTGCCTTAGCTTTTTGAAGCACATCTTTGTCAGTTGCTGCCATACCTAACCCTAGCCGAATTGAAGCATTAGCTGTTCGAACTCAGCTGCCGCTTGACGATCCATTTCTTGATGACCTCGTTTACGCATCTCAGTAGCAGCAACAATAGACTGAATATACTTCTCATCCTTGGACAACGCGATTCGCGCTTCCTGATTGAGCTCCATACCAGCCAGCTCCCCCGTCTCTAAGAGTTGAATTGCCAAATCCAGAGCCGCGATATTCTCTTCAGTTTTATGTAGGTGTAATTGCCATCGACTCTCTGCCACTTTCTTCAAGTAGGCGACTTTCAGAACAACCAAATTTTGATACTGACTATGTGCATCAGAATTGGAGCCGAGACACCCTCGATCACGGAGCGCTCGAAGTATGCTGAGTGGCCATTTAATTCGGTACTGCTCGGGAAGTAACTGCCCCTTACGAACGGACGCCACTAGCGCCATTGCTCGCTCATAAATCTCTCGATTTGCAGCGTCCAGTCTTCCCTTACCTGGTTGAGGCGTGAACAAGAACGATTCCTGAGAATTATGGAACGAAATAGTCGGCGGTTTCAATATCCCTTCCCGCGCCAAATGATTCATAATGGAGGCCTGTGTTTGAGACAGCTTAGTTCCACCAATTTCGGCCTGTCTTGTAGCAAGAGATAGCGGCCAACCTTGATTGCTACGTATCACATTCAGCACTTTACCGATCTCACCCGAACCTGCAGCCGCTGCCAGATCTGCGAGCCCCTCCAGATTATCAGCAAAATACACGGGACTAACGAGAACATTTCTACCGCGCACTCGGTGCTCCCTCACAAGTCCCCCAACACCGGCGATCTCTACACACCTTTCAAAAACGGTTCTGTCGATACCGGATCTAGTTAGTAAACGATCTCGATTCTCCGGTTGTTTTTGAAGCTCACCCAAGATGTGGAGCGTCGCCTGTTCATGTTCGTTCAAATCGTCGAGATCGGGATGCTCCCCGAGCACCGCATAGACGTTCTTAAAATGCGGGACGTTTGGGATTATTCGTTCGAATCGACTCCCAGATGAAACCACATCCACAAATCTAATTTCTTCAAGTACGCTAATTACATCTTTCAGTGCGTACGACGGTATGTCGAAGTAGAAATCAGAAACCTTTCTCAATACCTCATACTGAATTTCTCCCAGTCCACGAATGTGGATGGCCAGCGCTCCGGCCATGCCTACTGTCCGCAAGCGATCAAACTCCGATGCGTCTGTACGTCCCAATCCTGTCTGTATATCGAACGCGATTTCAGCGACTGTTTTCTTGTCCATAACTCGGAAATAGATAAAGTGGTTTTCATAAAGTAACAGAGCATCACGAACGTTGTCTATCTATAAGCCTTGCACTGCACGGGGTGAGTGCAAAATGCTCGCCGCTATTCAAATCACCCGCATTGGAGCCTCAATGATTTCGCACAGCCAGATCTACCGCTCTCGCGCGTCGCTTGCCACCCACTACTACGCTGACCAGGCCGACGATTACTACATCCGCGACGGCGGTGCCGCGACCTGGCAAGGCGAAGGAGCTCGCCGCCTGGGCGCGGTTGGTGAGATTGATCCTGCCCGCTTCAAATTCATGCTGCAGGGCGACTTCGGTCGTAGCGTGACAGCCGGCCGGTCGATCCGAAAGGATGCCAAGGCCCGTGCTGCGCTTGATCTGACCTTTGGTGCGCCTAAGAGCATTACGCTGCAGGCGCTGATCGGTGGCGATGAACGCCTGATCCACGCCAACGATCAGGCAGTGGCCGCTGCCCTGGCCTATGTTGAACTGCATCTGACCATGGGTCGCCGCAAGGAAAACGGCAAGTCTCGGGTGGAACAGACAGGCAATCTCATCATCGCCAAGTTCCGCCATGAAACCGCCCGCCCTACGGAAGATGCAGCCCCTGACCCTCACCTGCATGTTCACGCTCTGCTGATGAACCTGACTCAGCGCGCCGACGGCAACTGGGTGTCGCTCTCGAACGAGGCGATTTTCAAGCTGCTGCGGGTGACAGACGCCATCTATCAGGCTGAGCTGGAACGTAATGTCCGCGCCCTGGGGTATGCCGTTCGCCATGAGAAGAACCATATCGAGCTGGCCCATATCACCCGTGAGCAGATCGAGTTTTTCAGTAAGCGCAGCGCCGGCATCACGGCTGAACTGACTGCACGCGGCACCACCCGCGACAATGCCCCTCATGCGCTACGCCAGGGCATCAATCTGGCGCACCGCCAAGAGAAATCCCAGTCTTTCAGCCGCACGGAACTGCACCAGCAGTGGCGGGAAGCCGCTGCTGCTATCGGAATGCAGTTTGACGAGGCTCGCCACGACACGGAACGACAAGCGCCCGAAGCACAGAAAGCGTCTGCCGATCTTGTCGCGCAGGCTTCGCTGGATTGGGCTATTCAACATCTGGCTGAACGGGAATCCGTCATGCCCCTGGCCGATCTTCTGCACAGCGCCATCCGCCATGCCGGCGGTCATACCGATATCACGGCCATTCAGGCGGCTATCCAGGGCCGTGTCGAATCTGGCGCGCTGATTCAGGAAGCGCCACACTACAGCAGCACACAGGACAAGGAAGCCCAGCCCATGAACCGCGAAGGGTGGGCGGCAGAAGTCACCCGGCTGGCTGGATTGAACCAGGACGCTGCCCTGCAGCTGGTTGATGACGCCATTGCCCAGGGCCGCCTATTGATGGAAAGCCCACGCTATGCCACCCGCAAGGCCCATGAAGCCGAATCCAGGATATTGGCAGCTGAACAGGCAG
>CAZVQI010000136.1:0-5263 GCA_964629155.1 uncultured Flavobacterium sp. | reverse complement strand
TACCAGCCTTATTACTTCTATTTATCACTTCGTGTGAACAATCCGAAATTATTCAATACGATAAAACTTTAGATCAGCCGACCGGTATTAAAAACGTTCGGGTGGTCAATGGAGAACTTCACTTTACCAATCCCGACACCTACTTTGACGATGTAAAGCGAATATTTGACATGAACGAGAAAGAACTTGACGAATGGGAATCTTTGATCGGATTCCGAAGTTTGAGATCTATTATCAATGACGCCCATGATGCTGCTGGGGAGTTAACAACCGCTGATCAAATCCCCGCTTGGAAAGAGAAATACCGGGACGTGGTATCCATAGAAGATAGTACCGTTACTGCAATAATCCAGGATGGTTATTATCAAACCATCGCAAATAGAATGGGAGAATATATGATTGGTGACACTTACGTCAAAGTATTAGCGGATAGAACCCTTATGATCCTAGATGGTGATCGTAGCAGGTTGGGAGAAGCTTTGGAGATGGACCAATCTGATTTTGATAAAGGCATCCTCGTAATTGATAATGGTTCTACTTATGAGATTGAGTTAAGGACGAGCTGTGGATCTAACCAAACCCAAAGTGGAGTCTCGCAAAATGGCAATAGAAAAGCGCATTTGAAAATGAATATCAGAGAAGAAAGTTCGGGAGGATTAAGTAAAACTATAGTCGTTATAGATCAATATGGAGAAAAAAAAGGATTGTTCTGGAGAAAGTATAACACCCAGCATCAACTCGAAAATGTTAATTATGAAGCATATGACAATAACAATGTATTGGTTACACGTCCTCTTGATTATGGCCACCTTGTATTAATTGAAGTAAAAGACTTTCGTACTATATTTTCATTTGATGATTTAACGCTCAGTAATTACTACACAATCACGCCAAAATGGGAAAGCGTGAAAGGGAGAGCAACTACACGAGGAACAGATCGGCAATGGGCTACGGTTTGCTGTGGGAGCTTTACGAATTGCCCTCAAACGGTTGGTGACAGTTATTTTACTCCCTAGACTAAATGATAATAGAATCAAAACATTAAATGTACCCCTGAGATGATAAATTTCCATCAGGGGTACATTTTACATGATTATCCCTATCGATATTACTAACTCTCAATGTATTCTAATTATGAAAAGGTCCTTTTCAACATCTTTAATTCTGTTATTTTTCGTATGGACTGCATCAAATGCCCAGGTAACTTTTTCCGCTATTGCGGGCGGCGGGATTTCAGATTTACACACTGGCTTTCCTTTTTCTGATAATTCTTACCTCCATGCATATTTAAAACCGGGTCCATTGGCTCAGGTGGGAATATCAACAAGTTCATTATTTCGGAAAGAGGGTATGCTAAGTTGGGAAGTTCAGATATTAATAAAAAATTCCACTCTAAAGAATCTTCCACTTGATTCTATTCAACATATTTATACAACTATTGAGACGCCAAATGGTAATGAAATAGAAGCTATAACGGATATTATATACCACAGAGATTATGATAATATATATCGCTGGAACTATTGGTCCTTTAATGTTCCGTTTTCACTTAATTTCCAGGTTTTCGGACCCGTTGGCTGGAAGATAGGAGGGAATATTAATTACCTATTATCCAAATTCCCGGAAGAAGATAAAATTAAGATCAATGGTGGTAATCCTAATTTGAATACAAAATTTGATTCTTTCAGCTGGCAGGGACACACGGGCTTTTTTGGAATAATTAACCCTAGGATAAGAATTGAAGCTTTGGTATTTTCGGACTTTAAACCTCGGTTGACACATGGCGGGCAGATATTGGACGATGGAACTCCCGTTGACCCCGAATACCGGGCTATGGGATTGTTTGTAAATGCGATTTACAGGTTGAACTAAAGAACGACTTTGTCGTGCTGGGGACCGGGTGAAGAAGCGTGTGTATTCCTGTGTGTCAAAGCTCCTAGCTCCAGCCCGAACTAATGGACGAAGATCTAGCGTCATCTATCCCAGGCAAAATTCAATCGATCAACAAAATAAATAATGCGGATTTCTTTCTTGGTTTTATGTGGATTATTAATGTTCCAGGTCATAGCTACGACCCAGACCCGCACTTTTTTCATCACCGATGCCGATGGTGGAGCACCTCTCTACATGGCGTATGTACAGAATCTGCAATCAGGAGAAACCCGTTCTGCAGATGATCAGGGCCTTGCTTATCTGTATGTGGAAGACGGTGACTCGGTCCGGATATCTTATGTGGGATATCATGACACTTCATTGATGGTGCAGGATAATAAGAATTACTATGAAGTCGCTTTGCAGGTCCGTCCTTTGAAAGAAATCGTGATTCTGTCCGAAGAACCGTTCAACCGCCAGGCAGCACTGGGCAGGCAACACGTGTCCATGGAATTTCTCACCGCCATCCCCTCGCTTACCGGCGATGCGGATATTTTGAAAACCCTGACTTTCCTGCCAGGGGTGACCGGTGGACGCGAAGGCTATTCCCATATGATGGTACGGGGTGGTGAGCAGGATCAAAATCTCATTCTGCTCGATGGGGCAACCTTATTCAACGTGAACCATTTTGGAGGCTTTATTTCCATGTTTCATTCTGAA
Organism: uncultured Flavobacterium sp.; assembly: GCA_964629155.1. Classification (GTDB taxonomy): domain Bacteria; phylum Bacteroidota; class Bacteroidia; order Flavobacteriales; family Flavobacteriaceae; genus Flavobacterium. Next base: position 2,671 of record CAZVQI010000136.1, on the reverse strand, counting down.
ATGATCGGGTCGGTCGATTTTTATAAGAGTTTCTGGCCATCTCAGTTTGGGGGTCGGTTGTCATCCGTACTGGATCTCCGGTCAGCACCGGGGAATTATCAAGATCATAAACAAATCTTTGATCTGGGTATTATCTATTCAAAAGCGAAACTAACCGGTCCACTTTGGAAGCATAAGGTCTCCTACTCCATTGGAGCCCGGCGAACGTTTATCGATCTGATTACCGGACCTATTATTCACAACACCCGGCAGGGTAAACGCATTGGAGAGGTACCCAATATCGCTGTGGGTGATGCGAATGCCCGGGTGGATGTCCGCATCGCAGATAATCAACATCTGGCATTGACCGGATTTTATGGCCGGGACAAGGTGGAATTGTACACAAATACATATGACAGTTCATCCGATGAAAAATATACCATCCGCAATGGTGCTCTGACACTCAACTATAGCTGGCATCTTAATGAAATTTCCAATTACCGCGTTCATGCCAGCATGTCGACTTATCAACACGCATTTGAGGACGATAAATATGATAATTATAGGATCCATGGCAATCCCAACTATACCGAAGCGGATATTTTCCAACGAAACTCTGGTAACAATATACGATCACTAAAAATGGGTATATATGGTTTCCAACAAATCAATAAAAGCCTTGAATTGTCATACGGAACCGAATTGGAACAGCTGGATTATAATCTTTTTCTGGACAGATCACAACAATATCAATTTAAAGAAGAAATTTCAACGGTAGATTCGTTTTCGGGTACTGCGGATCGGCTTGGAGCCCGGACCATGGCGCTCTTTGGGGATGCTACTTATCGTATATCAGACCGTTGGAAAGTAAAAGCCGGCTTGCGTTCTCCCTGGTATAAATATGATGATTATGGAAAATTTCTACCCGAGCCCAAAGCACTGGTCATTTTTGAGCTTGATCCACAGAGTACGTTTAATTTTGCGTTTAACCTGCAGCAGCAATCCACCATATTGCTGGGTTATACAACCCTGGAGGCTTATTTTCGGGAATTTTACACCACGGCCGATGCCATGAGCCCGCCATCCACATCGTATCAATGGTCTATGGGTTATTTTGCCGGCTTCAACAATGATCCCGAAGCACTTTCCAGCACCAGATGGATCGACAATTTGTCTGTCGAGGTGTTTTACAAAAAACAAAAAGACCTAGTCCGTTTTATACCATCTACTGATGAAGACCAAAATGTGCTGAACTATGAGCATTTCCTGCATCAAGATGGAGTAAGCACCACCTATGGAGCAGAATTTTTGGCGCAAAAAACGGCAGGAAAATTTCATGCTACTGTATCCTATACTTACGCGCATTCGCGCGTCCGGTTCGCGAATATGAACAGAGGTCAGTCATTTGATTCTGATTTTGATTTTCGCCACAATGCCAGCATACTGTTGATGTATATGTGGGGCAAGGGTTATAAAATCGCAGCCGGATGGAATTACAGGACAGGGCGACCGTTTACTTTGCCCAATAGTTACAGTCCGTCCACTGATTTATCCGGTGGATATCCGCTGTTGACCGATATCAACAATTACAGAATGCCGGCCTATCACCGACTGGATATTAATCTGGACCGGGAATACCTTACAAATCGGGGTAAAAAACAATGGTTTGGGCTAAGTATATACAATGTGTACAACCGGATTAATCCTTTTTCAATAAGCTCTGACGACAATGGGAATCTGAAGGTGCATGGATTTTTACCAATTATTCCATCCGTTCATTTTGGATTTGAGTTGTGACAGTATGAAGCATCGAAGTAAATATATTATGTGCATAAACAGGACCTGCGTATGGTATGTGGGCTGGATTTTAATGTTAACAGGCTGCGAACTGAGTCGAAGCATTCCCCTGGATCCCCCAGACTACAAACCACAACTTTTAATCCATTGCCTGGCCAGTCCAATGACCGGAGCGCAGGCCGATATCCGGTACAACAAGCCATTGAAAGAAAAAGATGACAATCTTGTTCCACCACTTCCCCAGATGAAGGTTTGGTTGCTGAAAAACGGTAAAAGGAGTCAGGCTTTTTCACAGGACAGCATCGGTCGTTTTAGTATCTCAGCTGATAATCTTTCTCTGGAACCAGAAAACAGCTATGCCCTTGAAGTGGTGGATATGACCAACAACACCATCTATACTTCAGGTAGCAGCCTGCTTCCACCAAAGCCACAAATCAATTTTGCTACAGCAATAAGGGACAGCGATTATGTGGATAACTTTGCATTGAAAATTCTTTTGGAGGAGGTAAAAGAGCCGGTGCAAGCGATCTCGGTATTTCCCGTATTATTGGATAGCCTGGGGCAGCCGGCTAAACGGATTTCCGGAGGCGGCATTCAAAAATTGACACCCTGGCCAAAAGTGCGTTATCGGGTACAGTACAACAATGATGAAACCTGGACAGAAAAAGAGTTGCTTTACAGACTGCAGGCAGGATACCTGAATAATGAAGACAATTACTTTCCTGCCAGAGAGGTAAATGTGTATGTGATGTACTTATCTGATGATCTCGCCCGGTTTGTCCGTGATCTGGAAGAATCCTACTTTTCAGGGGAGGACATTTTTCAAATGGTCAGACCGATATATTCCAATTTCCAGAATGCATCAGGAATTTTTGGATTATACAATGAGATTCAA
>CAZVQI010000135.1:0-5362 GCA_964629155.1 uncultured Flavobacterium sp. | reverse complement strand
ATTCCTATCTCCTAAAATCAAAGGAATAATGTAAAAATACTTATCTGTACATTTATATTATAGCACATTTAAAGCAGTCCAAAACATTTAAAAGTAATCACTTGATATTTAATAAAAATACTTGATAATTAACGCTTTATAAATTATAAAATAAATGTTAAAGTCACTCAACACTAATTTAAGTTTTCTCTATAGTTCAATTTCCTTATATTTGGCGAATAAACCGCATAAAATCATTTATGGATAGTTACCCGAAATTTGCAGTTATCGGAGGTGGAAGTTGGGCTACTGCCCTTGTCAAAATACTCAAAGCGAATTTGCCTGAAGTCGCTTGGTATCTTAGAAGTTTGGAAGTTATTGAGCATATAAAAACACACGGACACAATCCCAGTTATCTTACTTCTGTGGAATTCAATCCGGAAAAATTATTACTCACAAATGATATAAATGAGGCCATAGCTTATGCAGATTATGTGGTTTTTGCTGTTCCTTCGGCTTTTGTAGGAAAGGAACTTAAAAAAATGACTACCTCGCTGGAAGGAAAAGTAATTATTTCTGCCATCAAGGGAATCGTCCCTGAATCTTCTTTACTTGTCGGAGAACATTTTCATCTAAAATATGGCGTTCCGTATGATAAAATTGCTGTGATTTCAGGTCCTTGTCATGCAGAAGAAGTTGCATTAGAAAGGCTTTCTTATCTCACTATTGCTTCTGCTAATAAGCAAACGGCTTCTGAAATAGCACAATATCTTTCCAATTACTATATTAAAACCAAAATATCAGATGATATTGTTGGAACAGAATATGCAGCCATGCTCAAAAACATTTATGCTATTGCTGCAGGAATTGCTCATGGATTAGGCTACGGAGACAATTTTCAGGCGGTTTTGATGAGCAATGCTATTCGAGAGATGAAGCGATTTGTTCGAAAAGTATATAAAATGAAGCGAAATATCAATAATTCAGCTTATTTGGGGGATTTGCTCGTGACGGGTTATTCGCTATTCTCTCGAAATCGAACTTTCGGAAATATGATAGGAAAAGGCTATACAGTTAAATCTGCTATAATGGAAATGAGCATGATTGCTGAAGGTTATTATGCCTCTAAAAGTGCCTATGAACTTAATCAGAAGCTAAAGGCTAAAACTCCTATTATTGATGCGGTTTATCAAATTTTGTATGAAGGAAAAGACGCTCGAACTACTTTTAAGAAGTTAACCGAAAAACTGAATTAGAAGATTTTAAACTTATAATACTTTACTCCAATTTTTTGACTTATAGTTTCTTAGAAAATACAAATGAAAAAGCCTTGCAAATGCAAGGCTTTTTTGCTCCCCCTGCTGGGCTCGAACCAGCGACCCTCTGATTAACAGTCAGATGCTCTAACCGACTGAGCTAAGGAGGAATTTATTTCCGTTTTTGTGGTTGCAAATATACGACTGTTTTTGGATTCTCCAAACAAAAAAGCGAAAAAACATAAGGTTTTTTTACAACAAAAATGTAACTATTTATTGATGAGCAGATTTCAATAAATCATTAACGGTCTTAACCGGATTGAAAGTATTCAAAGAAACCTCTACAAAGACAGTAATCCAGTCAGACATTGCTCCATTCCACAGTCCGGGAAGTTCATACCCTAAGATTGGATAGCCATCTTTAGTCTTTTCGGTTAAAAATCCCGTGTTATTATCTCGGTAATTGAGCAAGTTAAATTTTTCTCCTTTATAGTTTTTGATTCCACAAACCAAATCAACCGGATTAAAGTGAGTAGATTTTTCTAAAATTTGCTTTTGTTCTTCGTTTGACTTGTCTATCTGTGAAGTTTCTACAATTTGAAGAGACACCTCTCCCCTGCTGTCTTTTACCCAAAACGGGCCTCCTCCCGGTTCCCCTTCGTTTTTTACCATTCCGCAAACTCGTATAGGTCTATTGAGCTTGTTTTTTAGAAATTCTATTTTGTTTAGTCGATTAAGATTCTCAAAATTATTTGGAACAGCAATATGTAGTTGTTTAGCAAAAAGAGCTATTTCCGTAAGGGTTTCGTCTGAAACGTTCTCAGTCATTTGATTTAAGTATGAGAAAATTTGTTGTTGTAATTCGATAAGGATTCCTCCTAACGCTTTTTTGTATAAAATAATCTCATCAAAATAATTAGAGCTGACGTTATCAATGTTTTTGATAAAAACAATATCTGAATCCAAATCGTTTAGATTTTCGAGCAAAGCCCCGTGTCCTGCTTGTCTGAACAAAATACTTCCGTCCTTATTTCTGAAAGGCATTTTGTTGAAATGAACAGCAATAGTATCTGTTGATTTTTTCTGAAAAGAAAAGCTAACTTCAAATCCATTTTTTTCTAATGACTCAATGGAGTCTGTTGTTACTTCCTCAAAAGTTTTTAAATGCTCTTCGGATACCGTAAAATGAACCTTGGTTTTTTGATTTGAACAAGCATATTCCAAAGCTTCTTTCAGATGTTCTTTTATCGGAGTATCGCTTTTATGAAATGGAAGTACTCCTTTAGGTAAATTACTGTAATTTAGTTGATTTTCAGATAATAATATTTTTATAAAAGTGTAATAATACTTGTCTTTTGACCAGGATTTATAATCCGGAAAATCAGCTTTTAAGATAGCTTTTACTTTTTTGTAAAACGGGAATTTTTCTAATCCTACCAGAAAAGCTATTAAATCTTTAGCATGATGGTGATTAATGTAGGCATTTATCGTTTCGGTTTCAGGGTTAAAATCACTCAAAAACTTACTTAAAAACTGAAACATCCTACTGGCTGCTCCTGAAGCAGGAACAAATTTTTGAATGTTGTAGTTATTTTTGTTTTGATCAAAAAAGTGTGCTTTTGCTTGAATTTCAGTATCTGAAAATTTAAAGATTCCGTCATTTATTGTAGCAGCACGATCTAAGTTAACATAAGGGATTCCTTTATCGAAGATGTCAAGTTGTTTAAGTACTTCTTGTAAAGAAATGCCTTGTTTTTCAAACTGTGCTAAGTCTTCTGCAGTAAAGCCCTTTTTTTGAGCCAATTCTAAATCTTTTACAATCTGAATAGCTTTATTCTTTCTATTTTGCTCATTTCCAGAAATTTCTATAAAGGGTTGATTTAAATCCATAAGTCTTTTTTTAAAATAATTGTAATGATTTTCCCGTTCAAATGGGGCGTCTCTAAGCCCGTCTGCTTCCCATTCTACATCAATATTGGTCAAAAGGTACAAATCATATTTTAAATTATCAATACAATCCTTAAAAAAACTATTAATTTTGTTAAAATATAATTCCGAATAAATCATGGTTTGTAAAAAATTCGTATCGCAAAATACAAACCTATTAGCTTTTTTTATGGCTTCGTTTTCTAAAAGAAGTTGATTTTTTACTACGGTGTAATTATCTGATATTTCGACTAATTTGTTCTCATTTTTGAGTTTATTTTCGGCAAACTCTCTCAAATATTCCCGTACCCAAGTCGTGCCAAAATAAGAAGCTAAAAAAGAAGCCAAAGTGGTTTTTCCCGTACTTTCCGGACCTATCATCACGATTCTTAAACACTCTGATTTTCTCTGTTCCAAATCTTTTTCCATTCTAAATACCCTAAAACAGCTATAACGGTATAAATAGCGAACAATATTCCTGTTATAGTATATCCTTTAAAATAATACAAAGGAATTGAAATAAAGTCACCTATAATCAAGAATATCCAATGTTCTACTTTTCGTTTAGCTAATAGATACATTCCTACAAAAAATAATCCTGTAGTAAATATATCTACATAGCTCCACCAAACTCCGAATTTTTCAAAATAAACATATACTACAGATACAAATATAGAGGAAAAGACAAATATCCCAATCGAAGTCTTGTAATCAGCCGAATTGGCTTTAGTAATGGATGAAACAGAATGCTCTCCTGATTTTTTGCTCCACAGATACCAACCATAAACACTCATTATAAAATAATAAGCATTAATAATCAGGTCTCCGAAAAGCTCCCACTTATAGAGTAACCAAACAAAAATTAGTGTACTTACAATTCCGGTCGGATATACTTTTATGTTGTTCTTTTTGGAATATAGAACACTTGCCACAGCAAATAACACCGCTGTGATTTCTAATAAGATATCTAAAGTAGAATACGTTTTGTATGGTTCGAAAAGATTCAAGAAGATTTTTAAATTAATACCGTAAACAGTTTACTAAAACAAACTTAATTACTTCTGTCTCCCTTAATGATTTTCAGCACAAACACATACAGATTATCATCAAAAAATACATCCTTAATTTTGGAGTTCAAAAAAGGCATCAACTCGTCGTAATCTCCGTAAATTTGAGTACTCAGGTTGTTTTCGATAACTTTGAATTCTGAGGCTTTAAGCTCTTGAATGAAGTCTAAAATAGGTTGTTTATAGTCATTTTTAATAGGATAAAGACTTATGTCAACAGATACTTTCATAATTTAAAAAAAAATTTCTTCAAAAATACGGATTTTTTGTTCTTATTCTCTGTTTAGATACACCCAACCTGTTTTAGTGATTCCGTTTTTGAAATTAATCAGATAATAATAAATTCCTGAAGGAAGCATATTTCCGCTATTACTTTGCCCTTTCCATTGATTAGTATAATCCGATTCCGAATAAACTCGGGTTCCGTAACGATTATAAATTTCTACTTTATGGACTGTCCCGAATCCGGATAAATCAAAATGGTCATTTTTGTAGTCCCCGTTTGGAGAGATTCCTTTTGGAATCATACAAGGAATGGAATCAATAGTGATAAAAAACTCATCCGAACAATACCCGTCTGAAATTATTACTGAATACTCCCCTACTTTGTCAATTTCAATTTGAGAGGTTATTTCACCTGTGTTCCATAAATACTGATAGTCTTTATCTTCGTTTTCGGGAATTTCAGCTTTTAAAATATAGTAATTTTCCTTTTCACAAATATCTATAAGATGAGCAGAAATTCTCGGTAAATCGTAGATAATTACTTCTGATACTTCTGAAATGCACTCATCCTTTTTGATAGTTACCTGATAAGTTCCGCTTAGTAGATCTTCAAATACTGGATTGGATTGATAATTAATTCCATTTATACTGTATTCATATAAATCGTTGTACCCATTAGTAACCGTAATTACTCCATAAGGATATTGACAGTCAGGCTGAATAACATCAACTTCAGGAGTTAAAACAGTGTCCGAATTAATTATCACTTCCAGAGGCTGAGAGATACATCCTCCTCTTTTTACCGTAACTTTATAAATTCCTGCAGGCAACATTAAAAACTCTGTGTTGTCAGAATAGTTAATTCCGTCTAAACTATATTGAAATTCACCTCCCAAAGGGAAAGTTACG
>CAZVQI010000134.1:0-5385 GCA_964629155.1 uncultured Flavobacterium sp. | reverse complement strand
TTTTGATCTTGCTCATCTGGAGAAAGTGGCTGTGCGGTAATAGCTGTTGGCTGTTGGCTGTGGGCTGACGGCTGTTAGCTGTTAGCTGTGGCTCTTGGCTGTTAGCTATAGCTGCTGCCCAATAGCCGATATTCTTTAGCCGTTAGCCAACAGCCATTATCAAAGCCTTCTTAATATCAACTTAAAGCCATGAAATTTAACATAAGTTAAAGCGGGTGTTTGGAAAAATATGTTTTAAAATTTATATATTAGACAACACAAAATTGCGTCTCAAACGTTTAAGCAATAACCAGATTTTTCTATGGACAGGCTAATCAATCATAAAAATATGCTAAGGGATAGGTTTGGAGGTAAGCTATGTCCCTTTTATTTAGTAGTTTCTGTGGGAATAAAATCCACACATAAGCTTGTTTATGCCTTTTTCGAATTAGCAGAAATCTCCCAGCGATCAATACTATATTTCATCCGTACCTGGAAAGGAATTTCCTTTATGGATTACGATGATGGGTGAACCTTTTACAGTTCGTTGAAAATAATAAGGCCAAACGATGCGGCCACATCGCTCGGCCTTTGAATTTACATTTTCAAGTTCGATTTCTATAATTCGCAAACCACTCAAAAATGCAGACATGAAATTACAATGTTTATCACGATCCACCGGTATCAGGTGGAATAGTTTGTTTTATCTTAACACCTGCCTTCTGGCGTGTATATTCACTTTGGGGTGTTTATTCGGAACATTTCCCGCGTTGTCTCATACACTGACCACGCCTAATCTAAACAAGGAAAACCATTTTTCGATCACGGTCACCGGTACCGTATTGGACGAGACCGGACAGCCTTTGGTCGGTGTGAATATTCAGGTGAAGGGTACCAACGATGGAACCAGTACCGATATTGACGGCGCCTTCGTTTTGGAAGATGTTGCTGAAGATGCCATTTTAGTGGTATCATATGTTGGATACCAGACACAGGAGGTTCCCGTGCAAGGTAATACTTCTCTGACCATCAGTTTGGTCTCGGATACCCAGCTGCTGGAAGAGCTGGTCGTGGTGGGGTACGGTACACAGAAAAAAGTCAATCTAACCGGAGCTGTTTCCTCCATCACCAGTGAAGCTCTGGAAGACAGACCCATTCCCAGCGTGGGGCAGGGCCTCCAGGGTTTGATTCCCAACCTCAATGTTTCTATCCGCAATGGCGACCCTACCCAAAGTGCGGATTTCAATATCCGGGGTTATGAATCCATCAACGGTGGTTCCCCGCTCATCCTGGTGGATGGGGTACCGATGAATATTGAACGGATCAATCCCAATGACATTGCCAGTGTCAATGTGCTCAAGGATGCCTCGGCCGCCGCTGTCTATGGGGCACGGGCCGCTTTCGGTGTTATCCTCATTGAGACCAAGCAAGGCCAGACCGGAAGAGCCAGGATACAACTTTCCTCGGAATTTTCAGAGGCCAAACCCATTTTCAACATGGATCCCGTCAACGATCCCTATCAATTTGTTCTGGCCAGAAATCAAGCTAATATCCGGACCAATGGGGCACCGTCTTACAACGATGCCTTTGTGGAAAATGTGCGCAAATATTCTCAGGAGGGCGGACCAGCCTGGGGTGTACGAGACGGGGTGCTCCAGTTTTACGGTTTCAACAATTACCAGGATCGCCTGATGACCGAGTACGCACCACAACAAAAGTACGACTTGAGTATTTCCGGTGCATCCCAGAATGCTTCGTATTACGTTTCCTTTGGCGCGCTCAATAAGGATGGTTATCTGAACCATGAAAACAATGAAAACTTTAAACGATACAATGCGCTGATGAAGGCGGAATTTAAAATCACGGACTGGATTAGCCTGGATGAAAAAATCGTTTTCAATTCCCAAAAAAGTGATAAACCCCATTTCTATAATTGGGATGTCAACATCAATACCGTAGCGAGAGTCAATCCCATCATGCCTGTAGAATTTCCGGACCTGGATTATTACTTGACTCCCGGAGACCGCGATCAATTTGCACAGTACATCGGTATGTATTTTGCTGGAACCAATTTTTTCCCCTACCTGGAGGATGGTGGACGTGAGACTTTTACGATCAACGATACCTGGCTTTCGCAGGGTGTTTCGGTCACGCCAGTGAAAGGTTTGAGATTGCGCGGTGAATTTTCGTACAATACCTATCACAGAGAGTATCAGGACGTGGCCAGTAAGGTGGAAATTATCGAGGGCCAGGATCTTCAGAATGTCGTGATCGGCAATGGATTCAGTGGAAGTGATTTTATAAACAATCGAAGCGATTACAATCAGTACTACGTCCTCAATACTTACGCAGAATATACCCTGGACCCCGGAACCTCACATTTTTTCAAGGCTATGGTGGGATTCAATCAGGAATGGGGGCAGAATACCTATACCCGTTCACAGGCCAATACATTGATTACCCCGTTGATCACAGATCTAAACGCTACCACTGGGGGACAGCAAACTTTCGGCGGTAAATCCCACGTTGCTCTACGGGGGGCGTTTTACCGACTCAATTATATTTTCGCTGATAAATACCTGTTTGAAGCCAATGGTCGCTACGATGGAACATCCCGATTCCCCAAAGAGGATCGATTTGGATTTTTCCCTTCTTTCTCTGTGGGATGGCGGATATCGGAAGAAGGATTTATGGAGGGAAGCAGAGATTTTCTGGACAATCTCAAAATTCGGGCATCGTATGGAACGCTGGGTAACCAGCTCTTAGGGAACAATTACTACCCCTACGTGTCCACCATGGGTATTGGAACGTCGCCCTACATGATGACGGCAGGATCGAGAACTCCTTATGTTTCCGCTGCAGGGCTGGTGAGTCCCACGTTGACCTGGGAAACGGTCATTTCTCAAAACCTGGGAGTCGATTTTACCATTCTAAATCAAAAACTGGACGCTTCATTTGATATTTACACCCGCGAAACCAAAGATATGTTGACCGATGTGGAATATCCCAGCATTCTCGGTACCAGCGCTCCCGAATCCAATGCCGCCGATTTAAAAACAAGCGGTTGGGAGGCATCGCTGACCTGGAGAGATCATGTCGGAGAGGATTTTAATTATCGTGTGACGCTGGCACTGTCCGATTGGCAGACCGAAATTACCAAATATGATAATCCCACCGGGGCCTTGTCTGAATACTATGAAGGTCAGAAAATCGGTGAGATCTGGGGATATCAGACCGTGGGCATATTTCAAAGTGACGATGAAGCAGCTTCTGCACCAGATCAATCTCGCATAGGATCCAATTGGAGAGCAGGTGATATACAGTATGCGGACCTCGATAACGATGGTGAAATCAGCCCGGGGGACAATACCCTGGATAATCCTGGAGATCGAACCATCATCGGAAATTCCACACCTCGGTATAGCTTTGGGATCAATCTAGATTTCAACTACAAAAACTGGTCGTTGACCTCCTTCTTTCAGGGAATTGGTAAAAGAGATTATTGGCCTTCCGATGGGAACTGGACATGGTTCTTTCCGTACAATGCCGGTCATGTAGAGTGGTATTACATCACGGATACCTGGAGCGAGGACAATCGCGATGCTTATTTTGCCGCTCCCCATATTTCGACCAATACAAAACAAAATATCCAGGTGCAATCCCGGTATATCCAGGATGCCAGTTATATGCGACTGAAAAATATCACACTCAGTTACAATTTTAAACCGGAGTGGACACAACGAATCGGGATTGGGGGAGCAAGGCTATATCTGGCTGCGATGAATTTGTTTGAAGTTACCAATATGCGCAAACCGTTGGATCCGGAAAACCTGCACACCAATATTTTATCGGGTCAAAACTTTAATGGAGCTGTCGAATATCCATTGCAAAGGATTTTTGCGCTGGGGGTCAATATTACCTTATAATTCTAAAATCTCAAGAAAATGAAAAAGATACGAATTGAATATATTATAGCGCTCTTTGCATTGACCGTTGGCACTTCTTGCAACGACGAATTTTTGGAGCGATATCCGCTGGATGAAATCAGTAATGAAACATTTTGGAATACCGAAAATGACTTGAAGGTATATAACAATAGTTTGTACCACTTGGCTCGAAATGATGATAATGTTCCGATCATGATGGGACATCACGAGGGATTTGATAGTCACTGGGGCAGCTTATGGTGCCTGGATGAATTTACCGACAACATCGCACCCCGGCATTCCCGTCATGTTCGTTTTCAGGAAGTTCGGTCGGGCAAACACAATGTCCCATCCAGTCCACAGTGGTTTGGATACAAAGGTTGGGATTTTGTACGGGCAATCAACGTGGGACTTGACAATTACAACAAAGCGGAAATTTCACAGGAGGTGATTAATAAATATGCTGCGGAAGCTCGGTTGTTCAGAGGATGGTTTTATGCAGAAAAAGCGCTGAAATTTGGTGCTGTTCCCTGGGTGGATCATGAGCTCAATGTGGATTCTGAAGAATTGTATGCCACACGTACACCAAGAGAAGAGGTCATGGCCCACGTTTTGGAAGATCTGACCTTTGCTACACAAAACCTTCCGGAAGACTGGGGAGATGGTGGCGCACCGGGTCGGCTCAATCGCTGGGCAGCTCTACTCGTGAAATCCAGGGTTTGCCTGTATGAAGGCACTTGGCGGAAATACCATGGTGGACCCAATCCGGAAATGTGGTTTCAGGAGGCAGCCAACGCAGCCAAAGAAGTTATAGACAACGGTCCTTATGAATTGTATTCTACAGGGGATCCCCAGAATGACTATAATTCGATCCATCAACGTTTCAATGATCTTTCAGGTATTCCGGAAGTGATGTACTGGCGCAGATATGAACTCGGTATTTATACCAATCATGTCCAAAACTACAACAAAGGATACAATGGAGGAGCAACCAAAAGTTTTGTGGAAGATTTTCTCTGTACCGACGGGTTGCCCATTACCTTGTCCCCCCTATACCAGGGAGATGAAACCTTTGAGGAACTGTTTATCAATCGGGATCCCAGGCTTCGTCAGACTATTTTGCATCCGGATGACGTACTCAAATACGGATACGGGAATTATGATACGCGCCAATATCCCCGGCTACGTGGCATGGATGGTGGTCAAACCGTGGAAACAGGGTACCATATCATCAAAGTATATGAGCCGATAGCTGCTTATGCTACCTACAATACTTCGGAAACCCCCGCTATTACTCTTCGGTTTGCAGAGGTCTTACTCAATTATGCAGAAGCCAAAGCCGAATTGGGAACCATCACACAGGAGGATTTGGATATCAGCATCAACCGGCTTCGGGACCGCGTGGCTATGCCCCATATGGATTTGAACAATATCCCTGTCGATCCCCGCTACGTCAACGACGGTGTTTCTCCATTGATCG
>CAZVQI010000133.1:0-5432 GCA_964629155.1 uncultured Flavobacterium sp. | reverse complement strand
AATAATTAGTAAGTTTTCCCCCGCTAGCGCGAGCATCTTGCTCGTGCCAAAATAATAAACAAGAACTCCGAGCATTGCTTGGGGTTTATTTTAAGGAATTAATAGGTCTGTTTTTAGTATAAAAGCTTCGAGTAAATCTTTAACAGTTGCTTTTTGGTTTTCTGAAAGCTCTTGTGTTATAATAGACAAGCACACAGTATTCACATAAAGAATTCCTATTTAATATTTACGAATTTGATAAACTCAAAAAACGATATTCCTTGTAAAAATGCAGATTCTTTAGACTTAGGAGTGATAAACTAGGCTATTTACCTACGCGGGTATAAACAGGTTTTTTTAGAATTGAGCTAAGGAGTATTTGAATAAAACAGTGAGTAACCCTTTTTTATTGTTTGTAATTTTAGGTTTATCGTTATTTTTGTATCAATGTTTCGCTATTTGCTCAACAAAACAGGATACTCATTGCTTACACTCTTTGGAGTGGTAACGGTTATTTTCTTTCTGTTTAATGTACTCCCCGGAGATCCTGCTCGAATGATGCTTGACCAAAACGAGAATTCTGAGCAAATGGCAATCATTAAAAAGAAATACGGATTTGATAAACCGGTATTTGAACAGTATTTACTGTATTTGAATGATCTTTCTCTTATTTCGTTCCATAGTAAAGATAAAGCAGATTATTCGTATTTATCTGAAGAAAAATATAACGCTCTTCCTGTTTTTTCCGTAGGAGAGACTCAAGTTGTTGTAAAAACCCCCTATTTGAGAGAAAGCTTTCAGAAAACAGGAAAAAACGTAGGAGAAATCATTTCTGATACTCTTCCGAATACGGCTGTTTTGGCAATTTCTGCTATTATAATAGCTCTTATTCTCGGTATATTTTTTGGGATAATTTCAGCCTTGTATAAAGATACTGTTATAGATCGGGTAATTGCTGTAATCAGTACGCTTGGTATGAGTATTCCGAGTTTTTTTGCGGCTATTTTGTTTGCGTGGATTTTTGGTTTTGTATTGTATCAATACACAGGATTGAATATGACGGGAAGTTTGTATGAAGTAGATGATTTTGGAGAGGGGAGGTATATTCAATGGAAAAATTTGATACTTCCGGCAGTGGTTTTAGGAATTCGTCCTTTAGCAGTAGTGGTTCAATTGATGAGAAATTCATTGCTTGAAACTCTCGGACAAGATTATATTAGAACAGCTAAAGCAAAAGGTCTATCACAAATTAAAATTATCAGAAAACATGCTTTGAAAAACTCTCTTAATCCGGTTATTACAGCTATTTCGGGATGGTTTGCCTCGATGTTGGCAGGAGCTGTTTTTGTAGAGTATATTTTCGGTTGGAACGGACTCGGAAAAGAAATTGTTGATGCATTGAATTACCAGGATTTACCCGTAATTATGGGAAGCGTATTAGTAATAGCAACTATTTTTATTCTAATCAATATTCTTGTTGATTTAATTTACGCTTACCTTGACCCTCGCATACGGATTTAATTCAAATTTGATTTAAGAGACACAAATTGCTATAGTTTTAATGCACTTTTGCTCCTCTCATTGAGAGAGGAACAAAAAATGCACAAAAAATAACCTGAGTTGTTGTTTAGGCTGTCTCTTTACGTATGGTGTGGTTGATATCGTTTCTGTGATTAATCACCTCAAAATTGGTATCTACGAAGTAAGCACTTCCGAAACCGTTTACGTATGCTCCTTTCAAAGGAACTATTTCAATCATAATAAAGTCATCCATTCCTGTTAGAATGTCAAGAATTTTCCCGTGAGATTGAGTAAGTCCGGCTACGGCCTTATCCCACATTTCAGTACCTCTTTCAATAGGGTTGGTAATTCCGTCAATGGTTAGACGTTCACGAGCATAAATTTGTTTGGTATCAGCTTCGTCTTCAATAAACATGACAGATACTTTTCTCATATCTCTTAAATTCTTGGTATGACGAGCCATAAATGACACCAACACATATATTTTGTTGTCTATCATTACGTATGGTGCGTAACTGGAATTGGGAGTACCTTCCGAATCAATGGTTGCTAAAATAACCGATTTGCATCTGGCAATAAGTTCTTTTACTTTAGGTTGAAGTGGTTTGCTTTTTCGTTGAACACTTTCTACCTTTTCCTGAGTATTCATGATATAATAATTTAGTGAGGATTAAAAAATAACTCTGCAAAGATAATTCTTATTTAGAATAATTAAAAAAAATATATAATTTTGTTCCGCTAAAAATATGGGAAGGGTCAAGATGAATAATAAAGGTAAGGTTGTTTATTTCTGTGATGGTAAAAAATGCTGTAAATACAACCAAGAAGCCAAAAACTGTTTGAAAAATTTGATAGAGACTTCGGGCTTGTGTATAGCTTTAGAAAAGATGAAATGTCAGGGGAAATGTAAAAAAGCCCCCATTTTTTATATCAAACACAAGGATGTGTATAAAAAAGAAGTAACCAAAAAGAAATCCAAAAAATTATTTGAAAAACATTTGGCTTCGTAAAGAGGTAGTATTTTAGGTATTCACGTCAATAGACATCAGATATTTTTTAGGGGTGATTCCGAATTTCTTTTTAAAGGCAGAAATAAAATGGCTGGAAGTGCTGTATCCTATTTTTAATCCCACTTCATTAACGTTGTAAGAGCCTGAATCTAAAAGTTTTCGAGCATATTCGAGTTTGTAATCTAAAAGAAAACCATATACACTGTCTCCGTAAATTTGTTTGAATCCCATTTTTAGTTTTTTAAGAGAAATTCCTACTTGATCTGCTAATTCTTGTAGAGTAGGAGGTTCGGCCATGCTACTGATAATAATATCTTTTGCCTTTCTGATTTTAAGCACATTGTCTTCATCTGCCAAAAACGGACATTGTTCAATATCGGTTTCTTCATTTTTGTTGAAGTACAAGCTCAATAGCTCGTATGTTTTTCCTTTGATGTATAGTTTTTTTACTGGTGAATTAGAATCATAACTCAGTATTTGATTCAAAACAATCATCATCGAAGAAGTAATGTTTTTTTCTTTGTAATATTTTTTCTGTTCGTTTTCTTTACTTAAAAAGGGAATATAATCAGCTTGTTCTGAAAAGAGTCCGTGAAATTTTTTGATAGGAATAAAAAGAGAAATCACACGTGAATTAGGCTCAATATCTAAATTGACGGGTAGTTCTTTCTGTGGATTATAAAGAAATAACGATGACGATTCCTGAAGCACAAGCGTATATCTTCCTTCATTAAAAATAAAATTTGCCCTTCCTTTTACTCCGAAGTGAAATTGTATTAAGTCCGGATTTATAAGTCGTTGAAAATTAAATTTTTCACGTGTATTATTCCAAAAACGTAGAAGTACAAATTCGTTTCCCATATCAATTTCATCAAAAGAACTCATAGCGGTATTTTTTTAGTGTATTTTTGTTGAAATATTTATTTTGCAATTTAGAATCATTCTATATAAAAATGATTGTAAGTATTGATTTTATTACAAATGTACAATATTTAAACCTTTTAGGTCTAAGTTTAGCCGTAAAAAACCACAAACGACAAAAAAAGAACTTTTAGCGGTATTTTTATCAAAAGTATAGTTCTATTTTTGCACTTGAATTTTTACCACAGAATTAAGATTAGTAGAAGAATTGTTAGCTGTGGTCAAAGAAACTAAAAAATGAGCAAACACCTGACTTTTTACTGTATCGGATTGAGCTATCTGAAAGCAGATGCTGAAATCAGAGGGAAGTTCAATTTAAATTCAGTTGCTAAGAATACCGTTTTACTTCAGGCAAAAGAAAGAAATCTCGAAGGTGTTTTGGTAATTTCCACTTGTAACAGAACTGAAATCTACGGATATGCCAATCATCCGTTTGAACTGATTAAACTCTTGTGTGATAACAGTTCGGGGACGGTTGATGACTTTCATAAAGTAGGCTATGTCTATAAAAATCAAGAAGCAGTAAACCATATTTTTAGAGTAGGAACCGGTTTAGATAGTCAGATTCTAGGAGATTTTGAGATTGTAGGGCAAATTAAAGCCGGTTTTGTGGAATCCAAAGCAAGCGGTCTTTCAAACGCTTACACGGAAAGGCTAATAAATTCAGTAATTCAAGCAAGCAGAAGAATTAAAAATGAAACAGAATTGAGCTCAGGAGCGACTTCTGTTTCTTTTGCGTCAGTTCAGTATATTTTAGATAACGTTTCTGATGTATCGTCTAAAAATATTCTGCTTTTCGGAACCGGTAAAATAGGAAGAAACACGTGTGAGAATTTGGTAAAACATACCAAAAACGAGCATATAACACTAATTAACCGTACCCGAGAAAAAGCCGAAAAAATTGCAGGAAAACTCAATCTTATTGTAAAAGAATACGACCAACTTTCAGCCGAATTACAGAATACGGATATTTTGGTTGTAGCTACAGGAGCAGATAAGCCTACAATTACTCCGGAGAATCTTAATCCGAAAAAACCGATTTTGGTCTTGGATTTATCTATTCCAAAAAATGTAGATGAAAGTTTAGCTGACCATCCGAACGTAACCCTTGTTCACTTGGATAAACTGTCTCAGATTACAGATTCTACTTTAGAGAACAGAAAGAAATTTATCCCGCAAGCAGAAAAAATTATAGAAGAAATCAAAGCAGAGTTCTTAGAATGGACAAATGCAAGAAAATTTGCTCCTACTATTAATGCCCTGAAAGAAAAGCTAAATCATATTAAACAAGCAGAACTTGATTTTCAGCGAAAAAAACTCAGCAATTTTGATGAAGAACAGGCAGAGATAATTTCTAATAGAATCATTCATAAAATCACCACTCAATTTGCCAATTATCTCAAAGATGAAAATACCTCGCTTGAAGAGGGTATTGAATGGATTGAAAAAGTTTTTGGCTTAGAAAAAGAAAATAGTGCGACTGTTTAGTCGCACTATTTTTTTATAAAGAGGTTTCGGTTAGTTTACTTTGAATTTTCTGGAAATAACTTTTTTCGCTTTTTTGATGATTGCCTGACTGTTCAGTCCGTATTTTTCCATAAGTTGGTCAGGTGTCCCACTTTCTCCGAAAGTATCGTTTACAGCAACAAATTCTTGAGGAGTAGGATTATTAAGCGCAAGTACTCTCGAGACACTTTCTCCTAATCCACCTAAAAAGTTGTGCTCTTCTGCAGTTACCACACATCTTGTTTTAGCAACCGATTTCAAAATAGCTTCTTCATCAAGAGGTTTGATAGTATGGATGTTAATTACTTCGGCAGAAATTCCTTCTTTTTCTAATTCTTCACAAGCTACAAGAGCCTCCCAAACCAAGTGTCCGGTAGCAATGATAGTCACGTCTGTTCCTTCGTTTAACATCAAAGCTTTCCCGATTTCAAACTTTTGATCTGCCGGAGTAAAATTAGGTACAGCAGGTCTTCCGAAACGAAGATAAACCGGTCC
>CAZVQI010000132.1:1869-5552 GCA_964629155.1 uncultured Flavobacterium sp. | reverse complement strand
GCCGCTCGATGCCTGCGGGCAGATCAAGTGCTTGCCAGGATTTCAGGCGCTCAATATGTTCGAGCATGTGGCGAGAGTTCGGTTTGGCAGGCGACTGGCGCAGCCATGCCAGCCACGTCACTTTACTGCCGTCCTTGCGCTTGAGAAGTTCGTCCAGGCGCTGACGGTGGAGCGATAACAAAGAATCGGTCAACGCCGCGTAAATACGCCGGTTGGCACGGGTGATGGCCTCGGCGCTCGCGCGCTCGATGGCATTCATGGCGGGCAGGATGATGCTCTGCCGCCGCAGGTTTTCGACAAGGGTGCTGGCCAGCACAATCCCTTTATCGGTCTGCAAGGCCAGCTCGGTCAATGTATGCACGGCTTGCCGATAGTGAATCATGGTGAAGGGCTTGAAACCGAAAACCGTTTGCAGCTCGACCAAGTGCTCCCGCCGCGTCTGCTCGCGCTGGCCGTAATCGTTCCAACTTTCCACCGGCACCTTGAGTTGTGCGGCCACCATGCGCAACAGGGGCGGAAACGGAGGCTCATCGATGCCCAAGAAGATGCCAGGGAATCGCAAGTAGCAAAGCTGCACGGCGAAGCCCAATCGATTCGCAGCGCCGCGACGCTGGCGGATCACCGATAGGTCGGTTTCGTTGAACGTGTAGTGCCGTATCAGTTCGTCTTTGGCATCTGGTAGTGCCAGCAGGCTTTCGCGCTCGGTGGCGGACAGGATTGAGCGGCGCGGCATGATCAGTCTTCCCGCAGGTACTGGTACAAGGTTTCGCGACTGATGCCGAAGTCACGGGCCACCAAGGTTTTTTGATCGCCTGCCGCGACTCGCTGTTTCAACTTGGCAATTTGTTCGCTGTTCAGCGATTTCTTTCGTCCCCGGTAGGCACCGCGCTGCTTGGCCAGCACGATTCCCTCGCGCTGGCGTTCGCGGATCAGTGCGCGCTCGAACTCCGCAAAAGCCCCCATGACCGACAGCATCAAATTGGCCATCGGTGAGTCATCGCCGGTGAACGCCAGCCCTTCTTTGACAAACTCCATCCGCACGCCCCGTTGTGTCAGCCCCTGAACGATGCGGCGCAGGTCATCGAGATTGCGTGCCAACCTGTCCATGCTGTGCACCACCACGGTGTCGCCCTCGCGCACAAAGGCCAGCAGCCTTTCAAGTTCGGGACGTTGCGTGTCCTTGCCGGAAGCCTTATCGGTGAATACCTTACCGACTTCGATTTGCTCCAGTTGCCGATCAGGGTTCTGGTCGAAGCTGCTGACGCGGATATAGCCAATGCGTTGACCTTGCAAGGTGCCTCCAAAGGTAAAAGTGTCAGGATGAAATCCATTACCCTTGGCGGCTTGTGTCAATAAATACAAACTACAACTCTATTCTGACGTGCTTTGCGCCAAGCATCTGACATCAGGTTAGGGTATAGCTTAACCGGACACCTCGGCCTCTGTGCCTTTACTGCTTTTCGGTACAACCGTCAAGAACAGGCAGAGCGCTCCGATAGTTATCGCCACATCAGCGAGGTTGAAGGCGGGCCAGTGCGCAAGTCGCCAATGGAAGTCAAGGAAATCAACAACCTGTCCACGCAGCACACGATCCGCGACATTGCCCAGCGCACCGCCGAGGATCAGGCTGTATCCCATCGCTTCGAGACGGGGCAATTGCTGGCACAGCATGCGTCCCAGCCAAGCAGAAACGACCAGGCCCAGCGTGATGAAAAAGTAACGTTGCCAGCCGCCAGCGTTCGCCAGAAAGCTGAATGCCGCGCCGGGATTCAGGACATGGACGAAGTTGAAGAAGGGCGTGACTTCGACCTGTTCACCGTAGGCAAACGTGCGGGTGATGGCGAACTTTGCGAGCTGATCGGTCATGACAGCACTGGCGGCCACTGCGAACCAGACCCAAGTCGATGTGCGGCGAGCCGATTGCCACACAGGGACGGCCAGCGGCATCAGCCACCCGGCGAGCGCCGTGCAACTCAATCCAAGTACCCACCCCGCCAGCACATCGGCAGGAAAGTGCATTCCGGCTGCGATGCGTGACCAACCGACCAATGCGGCGTACAACACCAAGCCGATGCGGCCACGACGGCCTATCAAAGGCCAGAGCGCGCCGACCACCAGCGCGGCATAGGTGGCATGCCCGCTGGGCAGGCTGTAGTGAAGCTCGATGTCCCCGATGACGCGCACCATGTCGCCAAGGACGGCAGGCGGGCGTGGAAAGTCGAGCCATAGCTTCAAGATGGTGGCGGCCAGTAACGCCAGCAAGAAGGCTGCGCTAAAACCAATAAGGCGATGCCGAACGGCCCTGCCATGCGTCGGGTTGGTGGCCGACTTCGACCACCACCACAGACCCAGCAGCATCAGCGGCGCTGTCCAGTAACTTCCCACGAGGCTGAAGAACCACGCCAGCGGCCCCAGCGCGGCAGGCGTACCCGTGTTGATGGCTTGAAACATCGCGATGTTCAGACCACCCCAGTCATAGAGAAAGAATTTCCAGCTCATCGGCGCAACAGCCTCAAGCCATTGCCAACGACGAGCAAGCTGGCCCCCATGTCAGCAAACACAGCCATCCACATGGTCGCGTGACCCGTGAAGGTGAGCACCAGAAAGACTGCCTTGATGCCAAGGGCCAGCACAATGTTTTGCATCAGCACCTGCGCCGTCGCACGCGACAGGCGCACGAAGGTCGGAATTTTGCGCAGGTCATCGTCCATCAGCGCCACATCAGCCGTTTCGATGGCGGTGTCGGTGCCAGCGGCTCCCATGGCAAAGCCGATATCCGCACGCGCCAAGGCCGGTGCATCGTTGATGCCATCACCGACCATGCCAACCTTGCCGCTTCGGGCCAGTTGCTCCACTTCGCGCAATTTGTCATCTGGGAGTAGGTTGCCTTGCGCACGGTCGATTCCGGCTTGTGCGGCAATGGCCTGTGCCGTATGGGGGTTGTCGCCGGTCAGCATCATGGTGTTGATGCCCAGTGCGTGCAGCTCGGCGATAGCGCTCCTGCTGCTGTCCTTGATGGTGTCCGCTACGGCGAATAAGGCATGTACCCCTTTTGCGCCTACCAACATCACGACGGTCTTGCCAGCGGTTTCCAGCGCAGCGATGCGCTGCTCCAGCTCTGGTGTGCACTGCCCCAGCTCTTCAAGCATTCGGTGGTTGCCCAGATAGTAGGTCTCCCCGTCGATTTGGCCTTGCACACCCCGACCGGGCAGCGCGCTGAACTCGGCCACGTCGAGCAAGGCAACTCCATCCCGCTGCGCAGCCTGTGCCACCGCCTTGGATACAGGATGGTCTGAGCGGGCCGCCAGACTGGCAGCGATGCTGCGGCTATCGGAGGCGAGTGCATTGCCCCATGTGACAAAGTCGGTCTGTGCGGGCTTGCCGTGCGTGATCGTGCCGGTCTTGTCCAGAGCCAGCCAGCGCAGCTTGCGGCCTTCTTCCAGATAGACGCCACCTTTGATGAGAATGCCGTGGCGAGCGGCGGCGGCCAGGCCGCTGACGATGCTGACCGGTGTAGAGATCACCAGTGCGCACGGGCAGGCGACCACCAGCAGAACCAATGCACGGTAAATCCAGTCCATCCATGCCGCGCCCATGAGAAGCGGGGGCAGCAGTGCAACGGCGATGGCCAGGGCGAAAACGAGGGGCGTGTACCAGCGGGCGAACTGATCGACAAAACGCTG
>CAZVQI010000132.1:0-1769 GCA_964629155.1 uncultured Flavobacterium sp. | reverse complement strand
CCACGGATGGCGTTACGGGCGCGATCCAATGACTTGGCCTCGATCACCTCGGCCAGCGCGAAGAGCACCATTACCATCGCAGCTTCGGGCCAGTGGCCGATGAACATAGCACCCGTGACGGCAATCGACATCAGGGCGTTCATGTTGAGGTTACGGTTCTTGAGCGCGATCCACCCCTTCTTGTAGGTGGACAGCCCCCCCGTCAAGACCGCGACAAGCGCCAGAATGACGACTGACCAATGATTGCCGTCGTGGAACCAGTAGACCGCTTCGGCCGCCGATGCAGCGATGAGGGAAATGCCGAGCGGCCACCAGTTGGTCGGCGTTGTCACAGGGGACGCGGATGGCGACGCGGCCACGGCCTTGTCCTCGACCTGCGCCTCGAATCCGAGCGCTTGTAGTGCCACAAGCACATCCGGCAGAACCCCGTCAGCATGGCGTACCGACAACGTGCGCTGCATCAGGTTGAAATCGAGATTGGCAACCCCGGCCACGGTGCCGAGCTTGTTGCGGATCAACGCCTCTTCGGTCGGGCAATCCATCTTGGCAATGGACAGCTTGGTCGTCTGCCCGGCCGACGCCTCATCCATGCGCACAGCTTGCATGCCGATGGCCTTCAGTGCCTGCTCAACGGGAGACAGCGAAGGCAATTCGTGCCGCACGGCCAAGGTACGCTGCATCAGGTTGAACTCAAGACCAACCACACCCGCCAGACCGGCCAGTTTGCTTCGGATCAGCGCCTCTTCGGTCGGGCAATCCATGTTCTCGATGCGGTACACCGCTTGAGCCGATCCGGTTGCCAGCGGGGCTTGTGCCGTGGGTTGGATGATTGGCCCAGTCGAGCAGCCACACCCCTTTGAAGCGCATTCGCTCATGGATAACTCCTTCAAATCGTCTATTCAGCCTCCATTAAAAACTCTATAGTCGCTATAGAGTCAAGTGAAAAATGGAGATTGAGGCATGGAAATCAGAATTGGCGACCTCGCCAAGCGCTCTGGGTGCGAGGTCGTGACCATCCGCTACTACGAGAAGGAAGGGCTACTGCCGAAGCCAGCGCGAAGCGGTGGCAACTTCCGGCTGTACGGTGAGGCGCACATTGAGCGCTTGCAATTCATCCGTCATTGCCGTTCGCTCGACATGACGTTGAGCGAGATTCGCGCATTGCTGGGTCTGCGAGACAACCCGATGCAGGACTGTGGGGAGGTCAACACGCTGCTGGAGGCCCATATTCAACAGGTGGAAATGCGTGTGTCCGCGCTGTTGCAGTTAAAACGGCACTTGGTTGATTTGCGCGAGAAGTGTTCTGGCTCTCGATCTGTAGAGGCGTGCGGCATTTTGCAAGGGTTGGGCAATTGCAATTGCCATGGTGAAAGTGGCACGAACAGTCAAACATCTGGGTAAGTAAGGGCTTAGCGTGCTTTATTTTCCGTTTTCTGAGGCGACCCCTGGTTGACCGACGCAAAGGGGCACCGCGCAAGCCTTGCCGCCATGCTCTCACCGCAGACGACAAGAAAGACATCCTGGCCGCTTGCAACAGCCCGGAATACCAGAGCCTGCCGCCCTCACAGATCGTGCCACGTCTGGCCGACAAGGGGCTTTACCTGGCCAGCGAATCGAGTTTTTACCGGGTCTTGCGCGAGCATGGGCAGGCAAACCGGCGCGGTCGCGCCCAACCGCCCCGGGCGGTGCCTAAGCCTCATGCCTGGGTGGCCCATGCGCCGCTGAAAACCTGGAGCTGGGACATCACGTTTTTGCCCACCGCTGTTCGT
>CAZVQI010000131.1:0-5582 GCA_964629155.1 uncultured Flavobacterium sp. | reverse complement strand
AGGTAATTACTCCAAAAAATCCGGAGGAGAGAGCCAATCAGCTTTCGGTTTTCTTACACGGAGAAGGAAAAGAACTCTTCCATTATTTGATGAAAAACGGAGTAATCACAGATTGGAGAGAACCAAACGTTATCCGTTTGGCACCTGTGCCACTATATTGCAGTTATGAGGATATGTACCACTTCGGACAGATTTTAAAACAAGGGATTCAAAGCATGTAAAAATCTGATTATGGGAGAAAATACTAATAAATGCTTAAACTGTGGGCACGAAATTTCCCTTAATTTTTGTCCTAATTGTGGTCAAAAAAAATATAAACGTATTGTAAAAAATATTTACGCGATGAAATTCAATATACAATATTACATACTAATAAAGGTTTTTTCTACACTATAAAAAATCTACTCAAAAATCCCGGAAAAACAGCTCGAGCCTTTATTGACGGAAACAGAGTAAATCATTATAAGCCTATATTATTAGTATTTGTGCTGAGTGGGGTGTCTATATTTATTCAGTATAAAACAATTGATATTCAACAAGTAGTGTCGGAATATTACAGATTGTATAATATTCAACCTGTGTTTGATACACAAAAGATGCAGACCTTCACTTCTTCTTATATGCCTCTTTTACTATTGTTGTTTTTGCCTTTTCAGAGTATATTTACTTGGGTTGCTTTTTCTAAATGGGGAAACAATTATTATGAGCATATAGTAATGAATGCGTTCTTGCTATCTTTAATAATTATACTGAATATTGTGGTAGTCTATCCTATATTATATCTTTTGCAGAGTTCTCCGTTTATATTTATGTCTGTGCAATCACTCTTATCGTTTATAATAATGATATTTTCAATATTTTGGTTTTTTATCGGGTTTTACCACGACCAAACTTTTGAAAAAATATTTTTAAGATTGCTCTTATTTATCGGATTATTTATTGTGTTTGTTGTTATTCTTTCGATGCTTGTAGCTGTAGTCGGATTCTTCTTTTATGGAGAGAAAATACAGAAAATGCTTATGCTTACTCCTAAGTAGTAAGTATAAAGTCGTCTCGGTCCTTTAAGAAACCTAATTTATTGCGTAGTTCGTTTTGACGTGCTATGTCTAAAGTAGCGGTATAAACCCCTTCTTTTTGCTGAGGTTCAATAAGATAATTCCCTAAACTATCTATTATTTGAGAGTGTCCTGTATATTCATTTTGATTTTCATCGGTTCCTACGCGATTCACACCAATAGTATAAGTCATATTTTCAATCGCTCGAGCTTTTAGTAGGATATCCCATGCCTGAATACGTTTTTTAGGCCAATTAGCCACATAAATGAGCAAATCATAATCCTCAATATTCCGGGAAAAAACAGGAAAGCGTAAATCGTAACAAATTAAAAGACAAACATTCCGGCCTTTATATGTTACAACTAATTTTTCTTGTCCGGCAGTGTAATGTTGAGGTTCTCCTGCTAAAGAAAACAGATGACGTTTATTATAGGTTTTATAAGTTCCGTCAGGAAAAACAAAAAATAACCGATTGTAGTATTTGTTGTTTTCTTGGATAACCAAACTTCCTGTCAGGGCTTTATTGGTCTGAATAGCTGTCTTAACCATCCATGAAACGGCTTTTCCGTTTTCGGGTTCTGCTATTTTTTGAGGATTCATCGTAAATCCGGTAGAAAACATTTCAGGAAGGATAATCAAATCCGTATCCGAATCTACCTGCCTTATTTTCTCGTCAAAACTTTTGAGATTGGCTTCAATGTTTTCCCAAATCAGATTTGATTGGATAAGAGCTGTTTTCATAATAGCGAGTTTTATAAAGCAAATATACGCTAAAGTCTTTTTAGCTCTTTTGAAGATTTTTTAGAATGATTAATTAAAAATTTCAAATAGTTTTTTCCAATCAGGTTCAAAAGATAGGCTTTGAAACCCTCTATATAAAGGGATTTTATCTAACATTGATATTTTAAATTTTTCTTGAGAACAACAAGGGGCGATACTTTCTTTTTTGAGCTTTTGAGCTAAATATTCTTGTTCAGGTTGTCCGGGAGTTGGAACAAAAAAAGCTCTCTTTTGAAGTTTTGCCAAATCCATTATGCTGGTATATCCTGATCGACAAAGCACTGTTTTGCTTTGATTTAAAACTTTTTCTAATTCAGAGCTATTCAAAAAATTATGGAACGTAATATTGTTAATGGTTTCTGACTTTTTCTCAGGTTCTATTTTTCCTTTTACAAAAATTACTTTTCCTTTATATTCTGAGAGTTGTTCAGTGATTATACTTTCAAAAAGAGTTCTTTGTGGTTCAGGACCGGATAAAATCACTGCTAAATCATAAATCTGTTCTTCATCTTTTTTTTCAAATCGGCTCAAAGCTCCTAAGTATTTCACTTGAAGAGTTTGATTATTTAAATGACCTAATTTTCCCGAAAAATTTGGTTTTGTAGGAGTGTCAGGAACCCAACATTCATTAAATTTTTTTATTAATCTTCTGTGAAATATTCCGGTCAGATAAGTTGTACTTCCTGAAAGTACGTTGAGTTGGTGAGTGATAAAAACAGAAGGAACTTTTTTACTTATTATTCCGAAACGATTATCAGAAATAATTCCTCTAATTTTATAATCTTCAATAATTTTTTGAGTTAGTTTTTTTTCAGCTTTAACAGTTTGAAGTATTTTAGGAAGAGAAAAAGCAATTTTCCATTTTAAAAGTTTTCCGCTTCGGGTATATTTGATGTGGTAGGGAGGAAGTTTAATAGCAGTAAGATCCGGGAATTCTTTTTTTAACAAAGCTAAAGCTTCTCCGTCAGAAGCCAATACAGGATTAAACCCATATTCTATCAATTTTTTAATAATGGGTATGCATCTTGTAGAATGTCCTAATCCCCAATTAAGGGGTGCAACTAATATGTTTTTAGAAGTAAGCAAGGCGGTAAACATAAATTGAAACAAAGGAACAAAAAATTTTGTTAAAAAATAAATTAATTACTCCTTTTTTTTGAAATGTGTTTTGTTGGTCTGTACTGAGATTACCACGTATAAACTAAGCCTATTCCGAGAGTTTCTTTAAGTTGAATTTTCGGACCTACTGTAATTAGCTCTCCGTCGATCTCTTCTTTTGCTTTTACGTCATCGTCATACACTAAATGCAGACTAATATTAGCTCGAACATATTTGTTTACGATAAAATTTAACTGCATTTGCCAATCGATATCAATATTTCCGAAATTATTGAAATAATCGGTAAAAAGACTTACACGGTTTTCAAAATGAATATTTTCGTAAACTTTCTTTTTCCACCCGTTAGTAAGAAGAATACCGACTTCAGTTTTGTGGAGTTTGCCTTTTTTAATGCGATTTCCTTCTTCATCATATTGTGCCGGTTCTACTCCGAATGACCCTAAATCAGCCAGCCTTTGATTGAAAACCAAAGTAGATTTTAAAGTAAGCGGAGAAGCATAAAAGTTGAATTCCTGCTCTTGCTCTTTTTCTTTTTCAAAATAATCAGCTCCAATTCCTAAAAAGAGGTAAGCAGGAGCAAAAGCATGAGAAATAGGAGAGTCGGTGTTTGGATATGCATATCCGTTAGTAAATTGCGTATTAAAATTGAATTTGGAACTATAACTCCATTTAGAGTTTTTGTACATTTTATATCCGACGGTAGAAACAAATTGAAATATGTCATCTGTTTTACGCATTTCTCGGTCGTCTTGTTTGTTGATTCCGTAACGAATGGTTAAGTCATTATTCCAAGAGAGCATATCTTTTTCATAACGTCTTTCAAATCTTCCTTTCAACAGACCGGAAATGGAGTTATTCCCTCCGATATTCCAATTTATAAAAGCAACTTGACTGATGTCCAGACCCACTTCGTTTTTATGAGTCCAATATATTGAATCTTTTTGTACAGTAAGAGAATCTTGAGAAAAAGCAGTAAATGAAAAATATAAAAACAAATAGCAATAAAGAACTTTCTTCATAAATCAATTTTTGTATTAAACGGAAAAAATAATGAGTTATTTTTCTGCTAAGTGGTACATATAATCAACCACAGCTCGGAGCTCTTCATCTGTCATTTTTTTAGTGATTTCAAGATTGACTTTCATCACCATAAATTGTGAGGGGTCAACAATCGGATCGAGTTCTCCTTTTAAGAAAGCTACCATATCGGCATTTTCTTTTTTGTAAATAGAAACGATATCCACTACGCTTGGTCCGATAACTTTCTGAGAAGTTTTATGACAGGTAAGGCATTGACCTTTTCCGTTAAAAATACTTTTTCCTAAATCAAGGTTTGTCTTTTTTTCTGATTTGATGTTAGGATATAAAGGTTCTTTATGTTCTTCTTTTTTCCCGCAGGAAACTAATGTAAAAGTAAGTAAAATGAGTAAGAGGCGGTTCATTATATTTTGATTTACAATTTTTTCCTTTTGATTAAAAGCTCAGGATTTTCTATTGGATTTTCTTCTCCTTTTAGGGCTTTTTCAATACCTTCAAGGTATTCCAGAGAATCGTCAAGATAAAAAATCAAGTCAGGAACTTTTCGAAGTTGTTGTCGAACTCGCTGAGCTAAATCGTGTTTGATAAGCGGAGTGTTAGATCGGATGGCTTTTAAGATTTCGTCTGCTTTTTCGTTTGGAAAGATGCTCAAATATACTTTGGCTACGGACAAGTCAGTTGTAACACTGACTTTCGGCACAGATATAATAAGATTGGTAATCGCATTTTTGCGAACTTCTCCTTGAAGAATATCAACCAAGTCATTTTGAAGTAAAGCACCTATTTTTTTCTGTCTGTTTGTTTCCATTGTACAAAGGTAGGGTTAACGACTCAAAAAAGCAAAGTTTCAAAAATTGACTTTTGTTTTACTCTTAAGATATAACATAGGCATCGCCCTTTTTTCGAAGGCTAATATTTTGTAAGTTCTATTTAGATAAATCAACCGAATCAGGAACCAGTTGTTTGTAGTCTCCGTTATTTCGGATTACGTCTCGTACTATACTGGAACTGATAAATGAAGTTCCCGCTGCAGTAAGCAAGAAAACAGTTTCGATTTTGGATAGTTTTCGGTTAGTATGAGCAATAGCTTTTTCGAATTCAAAATCGGCAGGATTTCGTAATCCTCTTAATATAAAATCAGCTTTAAGTTTTTTGCAAAGTTCAATAGTAAGTCCTTGATAAGTAACAACAGAAACTTTCGGTTCATTTTTAAAAGCTTCTTCTATAAAGCGTTTCCGGTCTTCTAAAGAAAACATATATTTTTTGTCTGCATTTACTCCGATAGCCACAACAACTTCATCAAAAAGAGAAATACCTCTTTTGATAATATCGTAATGACCTAACGTAATCGGGTCAAAAGAACCCGGAAAAACAGCTCTTCTCATTTTTTGAAAAATTTGCTTGTGTTGTTATTTCTAAATAATTAAACAAAGGTAAGCATTTAACTTTTGTGGTTTTCAAAATATAACAATAAATGTTAACTTTCCTAAAAAAATAAACCTCGCAATTTGCGAGGCTTATTTTACTAAAAACTACTAATTTCTTATTAGTTAGCAGCTTCTTCAGTAGCTTCTTCAACAGCTTCTTCA
>CAZVQI010000130.1:0-5587 GCA_964629155.1 uncultured Flavobacterium sp. | reverse complement strand
GGCGCCTGTGGAAGTTCAAACTATCGCAGGTCGACGCGTGGATTGAGGCAGGCGGTGCAGCGGAGCCCGAGGGCAACGAGGAGCAGGGTTGAACAGGAACTCGACACCAGCGCCAGCAGCGCGTCGCCAGAAGCTCGGTTTTCGAGATGGGGACAAGGGCACCCACTCGAGCCGGACGCTCATGCTCTCGGAGCTCGAGCTGCTTCTGAGCCACGCCAGCGCCGACATGTCGATGGCCGACTACCGACGCCTCGTCGTCGACGACAACGTCCTGGGGAAGCCGACTCGGACCACCCGCGAGCACACCGTCCGGAAGCTCAAGGCGCTCTACGGGCTCGAGCCCGACATCCCCGTGTTCCGCACCCTCGTGCGCCTCTGGCCGATCGACGCCGAGAGTCGCCCGCTACTCGCATTGCTCGCGGGCTACGCCCGTGACCCGCTCCTTCGCCTGCTCACGCCGCCCGTTCTCGACGCCGCCGTCGGCAGCGTCGTGTCGACCGAGGCGCTCGTCACGGAAGCCGAACGCGTGGTGCCCGGGCGCTTCAGCGAGACCAACTCGCAGGCAATCGTGAGCCGCGTGCTCTCGACCTTCACGCAGTCGGGCCACCTGGAGGGCCGAGCCGAGAAGCGCCGCGCGCGCGCCGTCGCAACGCCCGTCGCCGCTTCGTACGCCTTCTTCCTCGCGTACCTCGAGGGCTTCCGCGCTCAGCGCATCTTCACCTCGGTCTGGGCCAGACTTCTCGACGTTCCCGACGAGAGGCTTCCCGAGCTCGCGCGAGACGCGGCGCGCCGCGGGCTGATGGACTACCGGCAGGTGGGCAACGTCGTCGAGCTGCGCTTTCCCAACTGGCTGTCCCCCAAGGAAGAGGAGCTGACCCGTGAGCAGTAAGGTCGAACGCCTGGCGCAGCGGTACGAGCAGTTCTGCTCGCTTCCGTGGGAACGCTCTCTCGCGGGTCCGCAGCGGATCTGGTTCGCGGTCTACGACAAGAACGACGAGCGCCGGCTCCGTGCACGCGTGAGCGAGTTCGAGGTCATCACCAAGCGAGCCGGGCATGGCTGGCGCCTCGTGGACCTCACCGATGCCTTCGGCCGCTGGATGGCCTCGCAGGAGTACCGCGAGAGCTACTTCGAGGCCCCCGAGGATCTGGAGCTCCTTCTGCCGGAGTTCGAGCAGACCGTCGTGGACCAGATCAAGGCCGAGCTCGAGCAGCCGGACACCGACGAAGACACGGTCGTTGCCGTGCAAGGCATCGCCTGCCTCTTCGGCTTCACCAAGGTGTCGAGCGTGATCAACAAGGTCGCGTCGTCAGTTCGCGGACGACTCCTCGTCTTCTTCCCGGGAGAACACGAGGACAACAACTACCGCCTGCTCGATGCGCGAGACGGCTGGAACTACATGGCCATCCCGATCACGGCCCACGACGGGGCGGAGGCGTGATGAAGAACCGAGAAGTCTACGTCAAGGATCCGGCACAGAACCGCCTCCTCAACAACGGTGTCGCCAGCGTCACCGACGCCGTGTCCGCCGAGGAGCGCCGCACGCTGCGCTTCGAGCTCGAGACCTTCGTCTGCGACGGCGAGTACGCGCGCGGCCTCGAGCGCATCCTCCGCACGTTCCTCGACAACCTGTATCAGTCGGAACAGCCCGGCGTGTGGGTGAGCGGCTTCTTCGGCAGCGGCAAGTCGCACCTCGTAAAGATGCTTCGCGCGCTCTGGGTCGACTTCACGTTCCCAGAAGACAACGCCACCGCGCGTGGTCTGGTGAAGGTGCCGCCGGCCATCGCCGATCTCCTGAAGGAGCTGGACAACGCACAGCGACGCGAGGGTGGCATCCACGCCGCGTCGGGAACGCTCGGAGCCGGCGTCGGCGACAACGTGCGACTCGCCCTCCTCGCCATCGTCTTCCGGTCCGTGGGCCTATCCGAGCAGTACCCGCTCGCGCGGTTCGAGCTGTGGTTGAAGGAGCTCGGCTACTTCGACGCGGTGCGCGGCGCCGTCGAGGCGGAGGGCAAGGAGTGGCACAGCGAGCTGCGTAGCCTCTACGCCTCGCCGCTGATCGCGAAGGCGCTTCTAGACGTCTACCCCGACCTCGCCCCCTCGCCGATGGAGGTGCGCAAGCTGCTCCGCGAGCAGTTCCCCAACGTGCAGGACGTCTCCAACCAGCAGATGGTGGACGCCATCCGCGACGCGCTGTCGCGGGACGGCAAGTTCCCCGTCACGCTGGTCGGCCTCGACGAGGTTCAGCAGTACATCGGCGAGAACCAGTCGCGCACCTACGCCATCCAGGAAGTCACGGAGACGTGCTGCAAGAAGTTCGGCGGCAAGCTGGTCTTCGTGGGCACCGGGCAGACGGCGCTCTCGGGCACGCCCAACCTCCAGAAGCTCATGGGGCGCTTCCCCGTCGGCATCGAGCTCTCCGACACCGACGTGGATGCGGTGATCCGTCAGGTGATTCTGGCCAAGAAGCCGGGCGCCATCGGCACGATCGACAAGACGATCACCGAGAACCTCGGCGAGATCTCGAGGCACCTCACCGGCACCAAGCTGGAGCATCGCTCCGAGGACCGCGAAGTCCTCACC
Source organism: uncultured Flavobacterium sp. (assembly GCA_964629155.1). GTDB lineage: Bacteria > Bacteroidota > Bacteroidia > Flavobacteriales > Flavobacteriaceae > Flavobacterium. Next base: position 3,006 of record CAZVQI010000130.1, on the reverse strand, counting down.
CCCGACTACCCGATCCTGCCGGTGCGCCGCCGCTTCTGGGAGCGCACGCTCCGGGCCGTCGATCAGGGCGGCACCGCCGGGCAGCTCCGCAACCAGCTCAAGGTCGTCCACGAAGCTGCACGAACCACCGCGGATGACCCGCTCGGCACCGTGGTCGCCGGCGACTTCATCTTCCATCAGATCGCGCCGAACCTCCTGCAGACGGGCGTGCTCTCGCGCGAGATCTACGACTACATCCGGAGCCTCCAGGGCGGATCCGAGGCCGACGAGCTGAAGGCTCGGCTCTGCGGCCTCACCTACCTGATCGGCAAGCTGCCTCGGGAAGCAGGGGCCGACCTCGGCGTCCGCGCCACGGCCGACACCCTGGCGGACCTGCTCGTGCAGGACCTCAAGGCCGGCAGCGCGAAGCTCCGCAAGGACATCCCGGCGTTGCTCGCTGCCCTCGAGCAGGACGGCAAGGTCATGCGGGTGGGCGACGAGTACCGCCTCCAGACGCGCGAGAGCAGCGCCTGGAACGACGAGTACCGCAGCCAGCTCAGCCGCATCATGGGCAACCCTCAGCGGATCGCGCAGGAACGGGTCGACCTCTTCCGCAAGGAGTGCGCCGAGCGGCTCAAGGGCCTCCGGCTCGCCCAGGGCAAGTGCAAGGAGAGTCGCTCCATCAACGTGCACTTCGGCTCGGAGCCCCCGGCCGACCTGGGCAAGGCGGTCCACGTCTGGTTCCGAGACGGGTGGGAGGAGGAGGAGAAGGCCGTCCTCGCCGACGCGCGAGCGGCCGGCAATGCCTCGCCGACCATCTACGTGTACCTGCCGCGACGCTCGGCCGACGAGCTACGCAAGACCCTGGCGAGCCTCCGTGCGGCCACCGCGACGCTCCAGGTGCGCGGCGTGCCCGGTACCGCCGAGGGTGAAGAAGCCCGAAACGCCATGCAGACGACCGAGAGCACCAGCGAACGTCGCCTGACCTTGCTGCTCGACGAGGCCTTCTCTGGAGCGCGCGTGTTCCAGGGCGGGGGCCAGGAGGTGGTGGCGGCGAGCCTCTTCGATGCGGTGAAGGAAGCCGCCGACAGCGCTCTGATCAGGCTCTACCCGAAGTTCGACGAGGCCGACCACGTCGGCTGGTCGAAGGTCATCGACCGAGCGCGCAAGGGATCGGAGGCTGCGCTGGAGGTCGTCGACTACCAGGGTGACGTCGACAAGCACCCCGTCACCTCGGCCCTCATCAAGTACGTGGCGGTCGGCAAGAAGGGCGCCGACGTCCGCAAGCAGTTCGAGGAGCCCGAGTACGGCTGGCCCCGCGACGCGATCGACGGTGGCGTCTACGCCCTGGTGGCGACGGGCCATCTCCGCGCCACCGATTCCTCCGGCAAGGTGCTCGACGCCAAGTCGCTCGACCGCGCCAAGATCACGCAGACCCACTTCCGCATCGAGTCGACGACCGTCACCACCGTCCAGCGCATCCAGCTCCGCAAGATGCTCACGGACGTAGGCGTCTCCTGCAACGCGGGCGAAGAGCTCTCGGCCATGCCGGAGTTCTTCCGGATCATGCGCGAGCTGGCGGTTTCGGCGGGCGGCGAACCGCCGAGGCCCGAGTCGCCGTCGACGGTGGACCTCGAGGAGCTCGCAGCGTTCGCCGGCAACGAGCAGCTCGTCGCCGTCCATGCGAAGCGCGAGGAGCTCCTCCAGTGGTCCAAGGACTGGCGGGCGACTGCGACCGCCATCCAGGGTCGCATCGGGCGTTGGCAGACCCTCGAAGGGCTCCTTCAACAGGCAGGCGGGCTTGCCCAGGCCGACGACGTGCAGGCCCAGGCCGACGCGATCCTCGATGGGCGTCTGCTGCTCGCCGACCCGGACCCGGTGCCGGGGCTCGTCGACCAGCTCACGCAGCTGCTGCGCGACGCGCTCATCAAGGCGCGCGATGCCTACCAGGCCGAGTTCGATCGCGGCGCCGAGCGGCTCGCCGCCGACGCCAACTGGGAGCAGCTCACGCCCGAGCAACGGCATGCGCTTCGTCTCAAGCAGCACGTGACGAAGGTGCCCGACATCAAGACGGGTACGACCCACGAGGTGCTCACCTCGCTCCGCTCGATGCCCCTGGCCACCTGGGCCGATCGCACGGCAGCACTCCCCACCCGCTTCGACGCCATCCTGCGCGAGGCCGCGGAGCTCGTTCTCCCGGACCCGGTGTTCGTGAAGGTGAAGGGCGCCACCGTGACCAGCGCGGGCGACCTCGACGCATGGATCGAGACCGTGCGTCAGCAGGTGAAAGATGCTCTCGACAAAGCCGACGGCGCGCCCGTCGTGATCAGCTGACGGAGACCCCATGGCCAGCCTCGCCCCCGCACTCCGAAAGAAGCTCGAAGACGCCGTCAAGGAAGCGCGCGACGTCGCCGAGGCGGGCGCGCGCGCAGCGCTCGAGCAGCTCGCCGTTCATGCTGCCGAGCCCTTTTCCCATCTGAGCCCCGAGGACCGTGAGCTTCGGAATCGGCTCCGGGCCCGAGCGCGTCAGCTCGGCGACGGGCGGGACACGCGGACCGGCGCCCACCAGATCCACCACCTCGTGGTCGAGTGTGCCTACGAGCATTGGCATCGCATGCTCTTCGCCCGCTTCCTCGCCGAGAACGGCGTGCTCATGGCGAACAGCGAAGCGCTGGGCATTGAGAACACGCCGGTGACCCTCGAGGAGTGCGAGGAGCTGGCCGCAGACGAAGGCGCCGCCAACGGCTGGGAGCTCGCCGGCCGGTACGCCTCGAAGATGCTGCCTCAGATCTTCCGGCCGGACGCCCCGGTGCTCGCCGTGCACCTGCCGCCCGAGCGCCAACGAAGGCTCGAGCAGATCCTGGCGGAGCTCTCGCCCGAGACGTTCAAGGCCAGCGACGCACTGGGGTGGGTCTACCAGTTTTGGCAGGCCAAGAAGAAGGACGAGGCCAACGCCAGCGGCGTGAAGATCGGGGCGGACGAGCTGCCCGCGGTCACGCAGCTCTTCACCGAGCCGTACATGGTGGA
>CAZVQI010000129.1:0-5610 GCA_964629155.1 uncultured Flavobacterium sp. | reverse complement strand
AATTATTGTAATTCATTTTTGCATAGGTTGCTATGGCTGTAGAAACGTACTTTTCATTACTTTTTATAATTTCGGCAGTCTTTGCAAGAGAAATATTAGGGTCAGTATAAATTTTTTCTTTTTCAACAGCTAATAAAAGTCTTTTGAATACATTTTTCAGATTGTCTTCTTCATCATTGTCTGAATTTTGAAACTCTGCCAAAGGCTCTTGGTAAACAGAGTTTTTGAAAGAATTCATAAGCTCTACGTTTCGTTCGTACAGTCTTCTTAGGGTTCTGTTACGATACATCAAGAAGAAAACCACTAATGAGGTTATGATAATTAAAGAAATTAAACCTAAAATAAGGGTTTTATTCTGTGCTTGTTTCTTTTCAAGAACAGAATTTATTTTTTCGATTTCCGCATCCTTCAGTTCTGTTTGGTATTTAATTTCGATTTCCGCAATGGCTTTTTGTTTTTCTTCACTTAACAGATGTTTTATAATACTGTCTGATTTAATGTAGTAAAAGAGTGAATTTTTATAGTCCCCGATTTTCTCATACATTTCATACAAACCCTCATATATATCGGCTTCTTCGTTGGGCATTTTCATCCTTTTAGCATAAACCAAAGCACTGTCATAATTTGCCTTGGATAGTTGGAATTTATTGGCTTTAGTATAAGCTTTTCCTAAACCGATATAGTTATAAAGTTTACCCAGAGGAATGTTTTCCTGATAAGATATATCGAGTGATTCGTGAAAATTAGTAAAGGCTTGAGGCAAATTATCCATAGCCAAATAAGTTACTCCGGTATTGAGAAGATTACGAGCAACATCTGTCAGATTACCAATGTTTTTGGCTAACTCAGTACTTTTTTTGTAATACTCCAACGATTTATCTAATGAATCTAACTCTCGATATGCTGTCCCCATATTTGTGTAGATGGTCAACACATCTACTTTGTTGTTTATTTGTTGAGCGTATTTTAATCCTTCTTTATAGTAAACAAGAGCTTTTTGAGGCTCTTTCATTCTTTGATTTAAAAGAGCCAAGCGATTATATATGGTTGGAATATTCAGACTGTCATTTATGGATTTAGCAATTTTTAAAGCTTGATGATAATAAGAAACAGCTTTTTCGTAGTCTCCAATTATCTCTATACTTGAAGCTTTCATCGTATAGAGGATGGCCTGATGTTTTTTGTCTTTTGTCTTTGGTAATATTTCATTAATTCGGGAGAGAATTTCGTGATGTTTATTCTGGTTTTCCAAAACGGTTAATTCCAAAATGCTGAAACGATTTATATCTTCTTCAGACAATTCATCTTTGTGTTTTTCGTAACCTTCGGATATTATACTTAAAGCCTTTTGAGGTTCTCCTTTCATAAGGTAAATATTTGACATTACCGTGTAGTAGTAAACCGTCATGGATGTATAATATCCGATTTTTTCTAAAATGGGAGCTTGCTTTTCCATACACAAAAGTGCTTGGTCAGGGTCTCCGTTTACCAGTATTTCAAAACATTCATCTATTTTGTCTTCAACTTGCTGAGGAGATTGAGCAATAGAAAAACAGTTAAAAAGAAGAAGGTATAAAATCAAGATTTTTTTTCGAAATAAACAGGATAATAAAGTAAACATCATCTAAAGTTTGGCAGTGAAAAAGTTAGAGTTGACAAAAATACTTTTTTACGATTAATCATAAAATGTTTTTCTTGTTTATTTTATGATTTTTAGGGGCAAATAATTATTAGTTTATCTATTATTTGATAATATTATATTCCAATTTATTGAAATTAATGTAAGCTGTTAAATCATTTCTTCATACCTATATTTTTTTATAGAGATAAGAAAACTAAAAATACATTTGTTTTTGTTTAAAGAATAATTTTTGTTTTTACTTTTGAGTCTCATTTCAAAAACAGGTGAAGAAACTTTTCCGGCTTTATATCCATAGTAGTGTTCATGTAAGTATTGCTGTTTTATCGCTTACTGCAATGACTTATTATTTATTCAATCTTCCGGTAGATAACAAAATCATGTTTTTTGCATTTTTTTCTTCTGTGGTGGGATATAACTGTGCAAAATATGGTGAATTTTTACTAAAAAAAGACATATCAAAAGAGCTTAATATTATACGTGTACTTAGTATTGTATCAGCAATAATAGCTTTCAGACTTTTTCTTGCTTTGAGGTTTTCTGCACAAGTATTGGTTTTGTGTACGGGAGTATTAACACTTTTATATGGTTTTTCTTTATTCGGAGGGAAAAATCTCAGAAACCTAAAGGGAATAAAAATCTATATTGTGGCTCTGTGTTGGGTACTTATAACTCTTTTTTTGCCATTGTTTCAGTCTGAATTTCAAATAAATACAGATGTATGGGTAAAAAGTGTTCAACGCTTTTTGTTGGTTATAATTCTGATTCTGATTTTTGAGATCATAGACCTTAAGGAAGATGAACCGAGCCTGAAAACCTTACCTCAGATCATCGGAGTAATAAAAACCAAAATATTAGGAATTTTGCTTTTAATCGTGTTTTTCGGATTAGAATTTTTACTTTCAAACTATCGAACCTCTCAACTTTTTATCAACGGTATTTTGGCTTTGACTACGATTTTATTTACGCTTTTTGCAACCGAAAACAAATCTAAATATTACACGACTTTTTGGGTCGAAAGTATCCCAATATTATGGTTTTTGCTTACTGTTTTGTTCCGATAAATTACATATAACCTACATACGGAACATCGTATTCTTTAAATGTTATTCCGAAAGTTTCTAATTCTTTTAGTATTGGTTGGTAAACTTCTTTTTTGATAGGAAGTTGTACTCCATAGGTTGTAATTTTTCTGTTTAAGATTTGCAAAGCCGCCATTGCTACAGGTAGTCCTACAGTTTTTGCCATAGCGGTATAAGTTTGATCTTCTCCTATGGTTACCATTTTGGAGTCAATTTGTTTTTTTTCTCCGTTGAGTTCATAACCGAATTTATGATACATTACTATCATATCTTTATCGTCCGGACCTAAAGTCCAACTTTCGGTTAATATTTTTTCCAGAATTTGAGCAGGTGTAGCATTTTTAAGCCCTACAATTTTATTTGGATTGAAGATATCTAATTCCACCAATTTTTCCCACTGAATATCATCTTGCTCAATTCCGAGCTGATAACGAGTTTTAAGTTCTACCGAATCCGTAAGGCTATAAGGTAAAAAAGAGTTGATAAAATCTCTGTAACTCATAGTCTCAGAGTTTTCCATAACATAGCTGTCATCTGTCATTCCGAGCTGAACAAACATATTCCAAGCTCTGGAAAAACCAACTCTACGAATAGTTCCTCTATAAAGAGTCAGAATATCATCCAATCCATAAATGCTTCGGTATTTGAGAGAATCTCGGTTGGCATATCCTTCAAAACGTCCGTATCCTTCTATATCAAAAAATTCAGTACGTCTGAATAATTTGTGGTAAGGTATGTATTTGTATTTTCCTTCCTGAATGAATTTAGCAGCTCCACCTTGTCCTGCTAAGACTACATTTCTCGGATTCCAAGTGAATTTGTAATTCCAAAGGTTATTATCTGATTCAGGAGCTACCAATCCTCCGCAAAAAGACTCGAATAAAAGCATTTTACCACCTTTTGAACGGATTTCATCTATGACTTTCATAGCACTCATATGGTCAATACCCGGGTCAAGCCCAATCTCGTTCATAAAGACCAAGTTATTGGCTTTTACCTGTTCATCTAAAACTTGCATTTCCGGGCTGATGTAAGAGGCAGTAACCAAGTGTTTTTTAAATCGGATACAGTTTTTAGCAACTTCAATATGCATATAAGCGGGTAACATCGAAATTACTAAATCTGCATTTTGAATGGCTTGTTCTCTGTCCGAGGTATTTTGAATGTCTAAAGCAATGGCTTTGGCTCTCGGATGATTATTGGTTTTTTTCTGAGCTAGCTCAACAGATAAATCAGCTATGGTTAGTTGTAAATTTTCGCTTTCGGATTTTTCCAAAAGATATTTAATAAGAGATGAAGCAGAACGTCCTGCTCCTATTATTAGTATTTTTCTCATGGGTTTATATAAACTAAAAAACGGAGAGCAAAGCTACGATTTTTAAAGGAATAAAGTTATTTTTTGATGCGTAAATCTTTTATTAATTCAGAAGGTTCAATATCTAAAGCGTTGGCAATTTTGAAAAATAAATTCATAGTCATTCCTTGATTGTGATTAAAAAGTAAACGAATAGCTTTTTCATTACAGCCTACATCTTTAGCAAAACGAGATTTGTTTCCGTTATACTTCTCCATAAAGAGTTTGTAAATACGGGCTGTCAAAGCTTCTTTTATATATTCTAGCTGTATTTGCATTTATGCAAATTAATCAACTAAAATGTATTAAACTGTATTAAAAATTCGGAGTTTTATCCGAATTTTATACTTTATGTTTGCTAAAAATTGTTTAGTGTTAATGTATATAATGAGAGTTTTATTATTAATATTTAGTATAATACTATTTTCTCAATGTGCTAATCCTGATAATGACCATTTCGAGCAAGAAGAATCTTCTTCACAAGCTGTAAAAAATAACAGTATAACAAAACGACCTGTAAATAAAACATCTATAGATGCTACTTACTGGGATGCCCAGTAAAGCATTATAAATTTATCTATTTTAAAAAGTTTTTTACCTTCTGAAAAGTTTATTTTAATCTGTAACAAAAACAGATTATCTTTGACTCATTACTTGATAACCCAAAAAATCAAAAATGTCAAACATACTAGAGGTAAAAAACGTAGTTAAAAAATACGGAGATTATACAGCTCTTAACGGTGTTTCTCTTACTGTTCCTAAAGGAAGTATTTATGGGCTTTTAGGACCTAACGGAGCAGGAAAAACATCACTTATCCGAATCATAAATCAAATTACTTTACCGGACTCAGGAGAAGTTTATCTTGACGGAGAAAAACTAGCTCCTCATCATGTGCAACATATTGGTTATATGCCTGAAGAAAGAGGTCTTTATAAAACGATGAAAGTAGGGGAGCAAGCACTTTATTTAGCTCAACTTAAAGGGCTTTCGAAGGCAGACGCTAAAAAGCAACTTGATTATTGGTTTGACCGTTTCGGAATTCAGGAATGGTGGGGCAAGAAAATTCAGGAGCTTTCTAAAGGAATGGCACAAAAAGTACAGTTCATAGTAACAGTATTGCATAAACCTAAACTACTCATTTTTGACGAGCCTTTTTCCGGATTTGATCCCGTAAATGCCAACATTATCAAAGATGAAATTTTAGAACTCAAAAAACAAGGAGCAACTGTTATTTTTTCTACTCATAGGATGGAAAGTGTAGAAGAATTGTGTGATGAAATAGCTCTTATCAATAAGTCTCAGAAACTTATAGAAGGCAAATTGATTGATGTAAAACGCCAGTACAGAACTAACACTTTTCAGGTAGGGGTACTTACGGACAACATTGAAGGACTGATGTATGATATTACCCAAAAATTCAAAGTTGCTCAAACTGATTTCAAGTCATTGAACAACGAATTAAAATTAGATATTTCGCTTGGAGAATATACCTCAAACGAGCTTTTAAAAACTCTTTCGGACAGAGGTCGTGTTA
>CAZVQI010000128.1:0-5638 GCA_964629155.1 uncultured Flavobacterium sp. | reverse complement strand
TTTATTCGTAATGAATATTAGTATATTTGCACCCGATTTTCGTGAAAAAATGAGAGGAATTTTTGTTCTTTTTTTCGGATTATTCCTTTTGAATTTTGCTTCTGCTCAAATTCACGAGGTTGGTATTTTTATCGGAGGAAGCAATTTTATCGGAGATGTAGGAAAAGAAAAACACATCTCACCGGACAGCCCTGCTTTCGGAGGAATTTATAAATGGAACAAAAGTACGCGTCATTCGTGGAGGTTTTCGATTATGTATTCTTCGCTAAAGATAGATGATGCCTTGGCAGACTCAGAATCAAGACAAGAAAGAGGCTATGCTCTTAAAAACAAAGTAACCGAAATTTCAGCCGGACTGGAATTTAACTTTTTTGAGTTTAACCTACACGAGTTAGGATTTAAGATAACACCTTATGTACACACAGGAGTAAGTTATTTTTGGTACGACAATAAGTACATAGTAAGCGGAATAGCTGAAAATGACGGAGGAAAAAGCGGAAGTTTAGCCATTCCGATGACTGTGGGGATTAAGTTTAATGTGGCTAACAACTGGGTTGTGGGAATAGAATCAGGTGCGAGATATACATTTGTGGACGATATAGATGGAAGTAATCCTAAAAAAACAAGTCGTCAGCAATATAGATTCGGAAATCTAAATAGTAATGATTGGTATGTTTTTACCGGATTCACAATTACTTATACCTTCGGAAGAAATCCTTGTTATTGCCCTCAGTAAAATATGAGTTTACTTCAAAAAATAGATAAAAACAGATTGCCGCAACATATAGCAGTTATTATGGACGGTAACGGGCGTTGGGCAAAACAGAGAGGCAAACTTCGTATTTTCGGACATCAAAACGGTAAAAAAGCCGTTCAGCGGATAGTGGAAAATTGCGCAAGATTACAGATTAAAAATTTAACCTTGTATGCTTTTTCAACCGAAAACTGGAATCGTCCCAAATCAGAAGTGGAAGCCCTTATGAAGTTATTGGTTGGGTCTATTAAAACTGAGTTAAGAAAACTTTTAGAAAATAACATCAGACTCAACACCATCGGAAATTTGGATTTACTTCCGGAGTCTGTTCGAAAACAACTTTTTGAGGCTATCGAAAAGACCAAAAACAATACGGGAATGACATTAACCATAGCCTTAAGTTATGGTTCACGAGAGGAATTAACAAATGTTTTGAAAAACATTTGTGAGAAAGTTAAAAATAATATAATTTCGGTTGATGCTATTGATGAATCGGTTATAAATCAGCACCTTTACACACATGATTTGCCTGATGTGGACTTGCTTATAAGAACCAGCGGAGAGCAAAGAATAAGCAATTTCCTTTTGTGGCAGATTGCATATGCGGAGCTGTATTTTACGAAAGTATTATGGCCCGACTTTCAAGACAACGATTTATATGAAGCAATCATCAGTTATCAAAACAGAGAACGCAGATTTGGAAAAACAAGCGAACAAATTAAATAAACTTATAGCCTTACCCAAGAAGTTTATTGTTATAGGGATATTACTGGTAGGTACATTGTTTACCTACGCACAACCTAACGAAGAATTTGCTTCGGGGAAGTTTTATATATTGGGGGGAGTAGAAGTCACCGGTAAAATTAATTATCAAGAACAAACGGTTGTTACTTTTTCGGGTCTTGAAAAAGGAGATAAAATACAAGTTCCGGGTGAAGAACTTGCAAATGCAATCAAAAAGCTTTGGGGATTAGGACTCTTTAGCGATATTAATTTTTATATCAACGACATCAAAGGCGATAGTATATTTCTGCGCTTACACCTCAATGAATTGCCTAAATTAAGTGATGTTCAAATAGAGGGAATAAAGAAATCAAAGGCAGAAACCATTATCAAAGAAGCAAGTCTTACCAAAGGTAAGATTGTTAATGAAAATCTTATTACGACTACCAAAAACTACATCGAAAACAAATATCGAAAGGAAGGATATTACAGAACAAAAGTTATCATAAGCACAGCACCTGATACGATTGAGAATCAAGTGAAAATGCTTATCAATATAGATAAAGGTTCTAAAACGAGAATCAGTTCAATAAACTTTGAAGGGAACACGGTTTTTTCTGACGGAAAGCTTCGTAGAACGATGAAAAAAACCAAAGAAAGAAACCTTTTGAGGATGTTCCGTTTCGATTGGAGAGCTTCAAAATATATTCGAGAAGAATATAAAAACGATTTGGTTTCTATTGTTGATAAGTATAAAGAAAATGGGTATCGTGATGCTCGTATAGTGTCTGATACTGTAATTTATGACAAAGAAAAAGACCGATTGTCGTTTAACATAAAAATAGAAGAAGGGAACAAGTATTATTTTGGAGATATTAAATTCTTAGGAAATTCCATTTATCCTGATGATATGCTCAGAAGAAAATTAGGGATAAATAAAGGAGATGAATATAACGGGATTTTACTTCAAAAAAGAATTGAAGATAATACCAAACCTGATCCGGATGATTTAACGAGCTTGTATCATAACAACGGATATTTATTTTCTCGTATTAATGCGGTAGAAACCAGAACGGTGAATGATACGATTGACTTTGAAATCAGAATTATAGAAGGACCTATTGCTTACTTTAATAATATTACGGTTATAGGAAATGATAAAACAAATGATAAAGTAATTTATAGAGAACTTCGTACAAGACCGGGTCAAAAATGGAATAAAGAATTGGTGGTACGAACAGTGCGCGAATTAGGACAACTTGGATTTTTTGATGCAGAGTCTATTCGCCCGGAGGTCAAAAATCCTGACCCTGTCTCCGGAACCGTGGATGTAGAGTGGCATGTTGTAGAGCGTGGAGCGAGCCAAATTCAACTTCAAGGAGGCTATGGAGGTGGAGGATTTATAGGAACTTTAGCTCTTTCGTTCAATAACTTTTCTATCGGAAGTATTTTTGATAAAGAGGCTTATCAACCTCTTCCGATGGGAGACGGGCAAAGTTTATCGTTGAGATTACAAGGAAGCTCTTATTTTCAAACTTACAGTTTGTCATTTACAGAACCTTGGCTGGGAGGTAAAAAGCCAATACAATTTACAGGGTCTCTTTCATACAGTAAGCAATATATGTATAACTGGTACAATAGAGATGTGGACAGAAGCCAAGGGTTTAATATTATTTCTGTTTACTTTGGTTTAGGGAAACGACTTACTGTGCCGGATGATGATTTTTATTTACGCCAGGGAATAGGATATCAACATTATGATATTAGAAATTACCGTACCGGATTATTTAGTTTTGAAAATGGTTCTGCCCGAAATCTTTCTTATACGATAGGGTTTAGTAGAAATAACAAAGGGCATAACCCTATATTCCCGACTACGGGAGCAGAAATAGGAGTGGTGGGTAAATTTACGTTCCCTTATTCTTTGGTAAACGGAATTGATTATGGAGATTTGAAGAATCAGGAAGAATACAAACTTAAATACGTAGATAGAGGTCTTAATGATTACAAGGTTAATGAAAATGGTGAACGTCCTTTAAACGGAGATTACGTAAAAATTGTTAGTACAGACAATAGCGGGAACTATACCTACGAAAAAGTTTATAGTTACCAAGATGCCAGTCCGGATCAAGCAAAAATTGACCAAAAGAGATTTAATTGGTTAGAATATTATAAAATTAAATTTAATGTTGATGCTTATACGCAACTTGCAGGTAAATTTGTTTTGCGTTCTGCTGCAGAATTCGGATATTTGGGAGCGTATAACAGTGACAGAGGATTAGTTCCTTTTGAGAGATTCTTTGTAGGAGGAGACGGTTTGGCGAATTTTGCCCTTGATGGAAGAGAAATGATACAGATGAGAGGGTATCCGAATAACTCACTTACTGACCCGAATGAAGGAGGAACAATTTATAACAAGTTTTCTTTGGAATTGCGTTATCCGATAACCATGAAGCCAATGGCTTCGATTTATGGTTTGGCATTTTTAGAAGCCGGAGCGGCTTATAACAGCTTTAAAGACTATAATCCGTTTCAGTTAAAACGCTCTGCCGGATTAGGTCTTAGAGTATTTATGCCGGCCTTTGGTTTGCTAGGAATTGATTTTGCACATGGGTTTGATCCTGTTTATGGAGGAACTCGCAAAAACGGTTGGGAAACACACTTTATTATTGGGCAACAATTCTAAGAAATTGGCACGATATTTTCTAACATAAAGCATAGGTTATGAAAAGATATTTTTTGATAGTGTTTTTGGCAGGATGTTTCCTTGTAAATGCTCAGTCGAATAGAGGACCTAAAATAGGGTATTTTGATATGACCACTATTTTAAAAAGCATCCCTGAGTTTGCAGAAGCCAATAACCAGCTAGAGCTCAAAGCCCAACAATGGAAAAAAGAAATTGATGACAGACAGGTTCATATTAATTTGCTGATAGAAGAGTTAAAAACCGAAAGAGTTTTACTTACTAAAGAGCTCATCGAAGAAAAAGAAGAAGAAATAGCTTTTTTGCAGAAAGAATTGTCAGATTATCAACAAAAAAGATTTGGTCCATTAGGAGATTTATATACTCAGAAAGCGGTACTTATAAAACCTATTCAAGATCAGGTTTTTTCTATTGTAAAAGATATTGCGGAAAGAAGAAACTATGATTTTATTTATGATATGTCTTCTGCTTCTAACGGTTTAGTCCATGCCAATAAGCGTTTTGATATGAATGACGAAATTATCAATGCTTTGATGAGGGCATCAAAACGCGACCAGGCAGAAAGAAAAAGAATGAGCAAAGAAGAAGAACAAGCCGAGGACGATAAAAAATATGATCCGTATTTAAGACAAAAAGAAGAAGAACGTCAGGCAAAATTAGATGAAAGACAAAGAATAGCGGATGAAAGAAAAGCGGAGCAAGAAAAGAAACGTCAGCAAACTCAAGAAGAAAGACAAAAGGCAATAGAAGAGCGCAAAAAACAAATCGAGGAACAGCGGGCAGCTAAACAAAAGGAGAGAGAGGAAAAAGCAGAACAACGAAAAAAAGAGATAGAAGAAAGAAAGGCTAAACAAGAAAAAAATTAAAAATTAAAATAGATACGAAATGAAACAAATGAAATCACTATTTATTGCAGCAGCTTTGTTATTCGGAGCTATTCAGTTTGCAAATGCTCAGAAAGTAGCTCATATCAATGTTCAGGCACTTATGGAAAATCATCCTGATTTACTCAAAGCACAAAAGCAAATAGAATCCATTGCAGAATCTTATGAAAAAGATTATAATGGGATGATCTCGGAATTTAACACTAAAAAAGATAAATACATAGCAGAAGAAAGTTCAATGACTGATGCTCAAAATCAAGAACGTGTTATTGAGTTGCAAAACATGGAAAAAAACATCCGAGAGTTCATGGCTGCTGCTCAAAAAAATCTGCAAGAAAAAGAAATAGAGCTAACAAAGCCTATTAGAGAAAAGGTAAAAGCAGCTATTCAGAAAGTTGCTCGTGCTAAAGGATATGAGTTTGTTTTTGACTCTACCGAAGGTGCATCAAACCTTATTTTTGCAGAAGGACATGATTTACTTATGGATGTAAAAAAAGAATTAGGGCTGTAAGTAAATTCAGACATTCGGTAAAAAGTCGGGGAATATTCTTCCGACTTTTTTTGTTTTTTACA
>CAZVQI010000127.1:0-5648 GCA_964629155.1 uncultured Flavobacterium sp. | reverse complement strand
TTCTTCCATAATAACGACTTCTTTTTTTGTATCGCTATTTCAGGACGGGACAAAAAAAAGCCGATTCAAAATTTGAATCGGCTTTAAAGTTTTTTATTACTCTATTATTGTTTTACAAAACGGAAAACTTTGTTTTGACTTTGCCCTGATAATTTTATCAAATAAATACCATCAGCAAATGAACTCACATCAACAGAAAAATCTGAAAAGCTTTTCACCTCCCAATGTTTAACTGTTTGTCCTAAAGCATTGTAAATAGTAATATTATCAGGCAGTTCCACTACACCTGCAACATCAATATTTAATATTGAATTAACCGGATTAGGATATAACGTGATATTTCCAAAAGGATCATAAGTATTAACACTTGCTGCTACATTGATAACAAAAGATGTTGACTCACTCGCACCAAAAGAACCTCCTGAAACAATGGTTTGAGAGCCTGATGTTAAAGTATAAGAGCCTTGTCCGTATTCGCAACAAATACCATCTCCAAATCCATCATAGATTATAAACGTATAACATCCGTCTGCAAGTTGCCAAGCTTCAGTGATAGTTTGGTTTCCGGAATAATTTCCCCCTTGATCTATAATCGTTCCGGTGTTACCATCTATAAGTTCCCAAGAAGTTTCATCTCCCCAAGCATCTGTTGTTAAAGACAACATAACTGTTGAAGAAGTATAAACTGAAGGGAACTTTTTAACTACAGTTTTACTGTTATTTAGAGTATTATCGTCAATCGTACCATTTATACTAACTAACGTTACCGTAAAGTCACTTGTGTCTTGAAACTCTACCAAAGGTAATGTTATCTCTACATCTGATTGTAAATTGAGATTTCCTGTCCAATTAAAAATTTGTTCTGTCTCTCCATTTATTCCATAAGCTATTTCAGCAGAAGTAATAATCGTTGATAACCCTACATTTGATAGAGTAACCACCGGATATACTGCTACATCACAATCTCCTCCTATATCAATAGCCCCCACTTTCCCATCGAATGTGGAGGGAGGGATACAACCTGAAGAGGTTGCTAAGGTATTTCTCCTTGGAGAATTCTCAAGAACAGTTCTTATTCTCGTTTTTTGATCTTCAGTAAAAATATTTTGACAGACATCATTGGTGTAGTCCATATAATTCTCATACATACTCGGAACATTACATGTTGAGGTTTGAGAACATCCTTGATTAGCATCATTAGCAGGAGGAGTATCTAAACAATAGTCGTTAAAACTATCAATATTATCTACTATACAAGAATCAGTATCTCCCCAAATATGTCTCAACCCAAGCCAATGCCCTACCTCATGTGTTGTAGTTCTTCCTTTATCATGGGGGAGCATATAGGTTCCTTCCTGATATATATCTGACGAACCAAAACTATAATGTGCAATAACTACTCCATCTGTATAAGCTTCTTCACTTATACTTCCCCCATCTAACCCGGGTAATCCCGAAGAAACCGGAAACTGTGCGTACCCGGCCACCGTCCCAAGTAAAATTTCATCTACAACCCAAATATTCAAATATTCTTCAGGATCCCAAACTGTATTTGGTTTTAGGTTAAGTTCTATATCCTCCATACTCCAAGTAAAAAAATCTCCCCATCCCGGTATAGTCATAATAGGAGTTGGTATATTCAAACGATTAATCCCTGTTGTTTGTTGCCCGTCAGGAGTCCGTTGAGCCAAACAAAATTCGACTTCCACGTCCGCCCCTACAGGATTAGTGTTATATCCCGGAGTGCCAAACATTTTTCTGTAATCTTGGTTAAGAACGGCAATTTGTGAAAGGATTTGTTCATCTGAGATATTTTCCTCTACTCCTACAGGTTTATTGTCATGTACAACATGAACTACAACAGGAATAGTAATAACATTTTCCGTTGTTTTTCTGATTTGATTTTTCAGTTTATATTGTTCTATTTTGGGAGCAAGCCATGATTCAAACTCTTCAATAGATTCCTTTTTAGGATTTATCGAATTTAAATACCGGTCATATTCATATGCGGCACATTTTATCATTCCACTATTAGATTGTGCCTTTTGTGCCAATTGTTCATAAAAAACGGAACTTCCGAAACTCTTCGGTTTTTTTTGAGCTTGCTGAGCGTACAAATTGGCGGATATTACAACAGATCCTAATACAAATAGATTTAAAAAGTAGTTTTTTCTCATTTCTCCTAATATATAATGTTAACAAATTAAACAATATCGACAAATGTACTAAAAGATAGTATTAGTCTGACTATTGCTAAAAAAGATTTTCGTTTTTGAATATTAAAATTCAAAAATAAATTGATTAATCCTTATCGAAGTTATATATTTGTCCGTTTTTTCGGTAGAGCTCAAGTTCTATAAATTCCCCGAAAAACAAAACCGGATAATCAAAAATTTAATTCAAAATCATAATGCAAAACAAGGGACTTATTAAATTTTTTGCAATTCTATTTGCAATCATTTGTGTTTACCAGCTTTCTTTTACTTTCATAGCAAATAAAGTAAAAAAAGATGCTATATCTTTCTCCGGAGGAGACAGAGAAAAAGAGCTTCGCTATCTCGATTCTATCAAAAAAGTACCCGTTTATCCTATTTTTGGATACACCTATGAGGAAGTCGAAGAAAAACAAATTAACAAAGGACTTGATTTAGAGGGAGGAATCAATGTAACTCTTCAAATTTCAGTTAAAGATATTATTAAAGGCTTAGCAAACAATTCTCAAAACCCGGTGTTTGTAAAAGCCCTTTCTGAAGCAGAAAAAACAAGACGCGCACAAGAGTCTTTTCTTGATGCTTTTTTCAGAACTTTTGACGAAGTAAATAAAGAAGGAGGAACTGCTGTAAAATTGGCTTCTCCGGATATTTTTGCCAACAGAAACTTTGATGATTCTGAAATCAACATTAATACTTCTGATGAAAGTGTAAAAAAAGTTTTAGCTAAAAAAGTTGATGAGTCTGTAGAAAGTGCCTATCAAATTCTGAGAGAGCGTATTGATAAATTTGGAGTTACTCAGCCAAATATTCAGAAAATCGGAAATACCGGAAGAATTTTAGTAGAGCTTCCGGGAGCAAAAGATGAAGCTCGTATTAAAAAACTTCTTCAAAGTACAGCTCAATTAGAGTTTTGGGAAGTTTACAAAATGGAAGAAATTGGGAACTTCCTAATGGCAGCTAATGAAGAACTTAAAAAACAGGCTAAACCTCAACAAGAAAAAGCTTCTCAAGACTCTTTGAGTCAAAAGAACAACATCGAGGCTTTGCTAACAGACAACTCTTCGGACAGTAAGCTCGAGTTAGGGCCTATTATCGATAAAATGGCTGCTTTTGGAGGAGGACAAGTCTTAGGATATTACTCTGTAAAAGATACTGCTCAAATAGCAGGTTATTTACGTCAGCCGAATATAAGAGCATTGCTTTCAAACGAACAGAGATATACAAAATTCTTATGGAGTAAACCATCTGTTCAATATATAGCAGACAAACAAATCGTTGGAAGTTCAAAAAATTCCCAAGCAGAAAAAATGGAAGTGGTTGAACTTTATGCGATCAAAGGAAACAGAGACAACAGACCTGCTTTAGGCGGAGGAGTTATTGTTGATGCACGTTCAGACTTCGACCAATTCGGAAAACCTGCCGTAACCATGCGTATGAACTCCAACGGCGCTAAAGAGTGGGAAAAAATAACTCGTGAAGTATCATCAAGACAAGGTGCAATTGCTATTGTCTTAGATAATCAGGTATATTCTGCTCCAAATGTAACTGAAGCTATTCCGGGTGGGAATTCGAGTATTTCAGGAAATTTCAAACTGGAAGAAACTACTGACTTAGCCAACATTCTAAAAGCAGGTAAATTACCTGCCTCTGCAGATATTATTCAATCTGCCGTTGTAGGACCTTCTCTCGGACAACAAGCTATTGACAACGGTATAATGTCTTTTATCATCGGATTTGGAATAGTATTATTCTGGATGGTATTTTACTACGGTAAAACCGGTATGTATGCCAACATCGCTTTATTGGTAAACCTTTTGTTTATCTTCGGAGTTTTAGCAAGTTTAGGCGCTGTACTCACTTTACCGGGTATCGCTGGTATTGTACTTACAATGGGAACTGCAATTGATGCTAATATCATTATCAACGAAAGAGTTAAAGAAGAATTGCGACATGGAAAATCCTTAAAAGAAGCTGTTGACTACGCCTTTACTTGGGACGGAGCCCTTTCTTCAATTTTTGACGCAAATATTACCGGAGCTTTAGTTGCAATCATTTTGTTTGTTTTCGGTTCAGGACCTATTCAAGGATTTGCTACAACTTTGCTTATCGGTATCGCTACAACTTTATTTACTGCTATCTTCATCCCTAAGCTGTTCATTTATGCTAAGCTTAACAAAGGTGAAGATATTAAATTCTCTACTGCTATTACTGAAAAATGGTTTGTAGGAACAAACTACAACTTCTTAGGTAAAAAGAAAGTTGCTTATATAATTTCTATACTTACCGTAATTATAAGTATTGTTTCTCTTTCTACAAAAGGACTTAATCCGGGAGTTGATTTTGTTGGAGGAAGATCTTTCCAAGTAAAATTTGACCGTCCGGTTGATGCTAATGAAGTGAAAGAAAAACTCGAAGTTGCTTTCGGTAGTGCAGAAGCTAAAACTTTCGGGACTTCTGATCAATTGAGAATTACAACTAAATATAAAGTAGAAGAAGAAAGTACAGAAGTAGACAACGAAATCAACCAAATGCTTTATGACAACCTAAAAGAGTATCTTCCTGAAACACTTACTTTCGAAGAATTTATGTCAAGCCACGAAGATAAAAACTTAGGAGTACTTCAATCTACAAAAGTAGGACCTACCATTGCTGATGATTTGAAATACGATGCTTTAAAAGCAGTTGTAGGTTCATTAGCAATTATGTTTTTGTACATCTTATTGAGTTTCAGAAGATGGCAGTTCTCTTTAGGAGCTGTGGTTGGTTTGGTACAAAACATTATTATTGTATTGGGAGTATTTTCGCTTACATATTCCATCATGCCTTTTAATATGGAGCTGGACCAACATCTTATTGCTGCAATTCTAACCGTTGTTGGTTACTCAATTAACGATACAGTAATTGTGTTTGACAGAGTTCGTGAATTCTTACGAAACAGAAAAATTCAACACACAGGCGAAAACTTTACCGATACGGTAAATCATGCTTTAAATACTACTTTGAGCAGGACAATCAACGTTTCGTTGAGTTTAACAGTAGTTCTTTTAGCAATTTTTATCTTCGGAGGAGAATCTCTTCAAGGATTTATATTTGCCATCCTTATCGGAATCGTTGTAGGTACATTCACCTCTTTATTCATTGCTTCACCAATTATGGCGGACACAATGATTAAAAGCGGTGCGGACAAAATTGTTGAAGAAGAAGAATCTCCAAAAGAAGTAAACGCATAAAACAAAAAATATTTATGATGTAAATCCCTTTAAAGTTTGACTTTAAAGGGATTTTATTTTTAGCTTATAAGCAAAGGTATTTTTTTGAGCAAAAAAAAGGGTTTTTCACTTTTGCTTAAAAAAGAGTATCTTTGCAAATCTTAATAAAACAAAGACATAAACGCTTATGTTCAACAATTTAACCGAAAAATTAGACAAGGCTTTT
>CAZVQI010000126.1:0-5755 GCA_964629155.1 uncultured Flavobacterium sp. | reverse complement strand
TTTCGCCTCAACAACGAGATGAGTTTGTAAGAGATTTACTCAAAATAAATCCTGAAATAGAGGTAATTGACTAAAATTCTTTTATCCTTCCGTTAATCAATACTTTATCAATCAGGTTTGTCCCGAAAGAGTAGGGGATTTGATAATAACTTGGAATAGGTTTCGTGATGATTAAATTAGCTTTTTTACCTTTGGTAATACTGCCTACTTCGTTTTGTACTCCCATCGCATAAGCTCCGTTAATCGTGGCAGCATTGAAGGCTTGTTCCGGAGTCATTTTCATTTTAATACAAGCTGTAGCGACCACAAAATTCATGTTTCCGCTTGGTGTTGTACCCGGATTAAAGTCTGAAGCCAAAGCCAAGGGCAAGCCTTCTGCAATCATTTTTCGAGCAGGGGTATAAGGAATACTAATGAAATAGGAGCAAGACGGAAGCGCTACGGGCATGGTTTTCGACCCTTTCAGGGCTTGAATATCTTCATCATTCATTACCTCTAAATGGTCTACCGAAAGTACGTTATTCTCTACGCACATCTGAATTCCACCTATGGTTGTGAATTGATTCACGTGAATTTTAGCCGGTAGTCCGTAACGATTTCCGGCCTCGATGATTTGACGAGTTTGTTCAACAGAAAAATACCCTGTTTCTAGGAAAGCGTCGATATAATCTGCCAACATTTCTTTGGCAATTTTCGGCAGCATTTCGTTAATAATCAAATCGACATAGGCTTGTTGATTTTCTTTATACTCTTTTGGGAAAGCATGAGCTCCTAAAAATGTAGCTTTGATAGGCAAGCTATAATCTTCACGTAATCTTTTAATTACGCGAAGCATTTTAAGTTCTCCTTCAATTGTAAGCCCATAACCGGATTTGATTTCTACAGCTCCGGTTCCTTGAGAGATGACTTCTTCCAGACGTAATTTTGATTGGTGATAAAGTTCTTCTTCTGAGGTTTCGTTGAGCAGTTGAGCGGAGTTTAGAATTCCGCCTCCACGATTGGCTATTTCCTCATAGGAGAGTCCGTTGATTCTATCGACAAACTCCTGAACACGATTCCCGGCATATACGATATGCGTATGAGAATCGACCCAAGTAGGCATAACCACTTTGCCGGTAGCATCAATGACGTTTTGTACTTCAATTTCAGGCAAGTCTCTCATAAGCCCAAAATCAGCAATCAGGTCATCTTCGATGAGTAAATAAGCGTTTTCCAGTACAGGTAGTATGTTCATATCAGCCCCGGAAACCATTTCTACGTTAGTTTCTCTGACTTGAACGAGTTGTTTTATATTGATAATAAGTGTTTGCATTTAGATAATAACTAAAAATTAGATAAACATATTATACCGAAAAATAAGGAGGAGCAACGTGTCCACCATTCAGACATGTTTTGCTTTTTCTTAAATTGTGATGAGCCATATTTTTTAGAAAATCAAGAAAATTAAAATAAAATATAAAACAATTCCGAATATAAACAAAAACATATTAATACCAAGCAGGAACAATCCTCTCAAGACAGTATCAATTTTTGAATAACCGTAAACTTTTCTGTGAGCCTTGAAAAAGTAAATGAATACCCAGATATAAATCGCAATATTTATCGGTACAGTAATAAAACTTATATACCATTTAGTCAACGAAGCTACAGTATTAACAACGGATAATGAAACAAAAAATGAAAGAAGTATAAACGAAAAATAATGGAGGGTAAAAATTCCGTGATCAAAGTAATACCATCTTCTTTTACTGTGAAAGAGCCACATTACAAATGCAAAAACAGGCATATAAAAGAAGAGAAACTTCGAAAAATTAGACTTAAATGTGTTGAATTTTTTTAACCAAAATTCTCTGTCTGTATAAGAGCTTCCTGTCTCTGCCAACTTACGATTTATCAGTCTTTCAATTGTATTGTCTCTTTTGTTTTCCGGTAAAGTTAACTGAATTGAATCGTATTCCCTTTTACTTTTCGGAACAAAAGTTTTTATTTCGTTATCAGCATTCGGTTGTAAACTGTCTTTAGGTATTATAAAGGGCTCTTTAATATTGTTTTCCGTTGATTCGCTATTGTTTAATGTTATTTTATTAGAAATATTAGTTTTGTTCTCATTATAATTAGTCATTATTTTTGAGATAATACCTCCTATAAAAAACACAAAAAAACTCACAAAAATATAGAGCTTAACGGGAGCTACATACTTTTTTCTCTTTCCGTCCAAATATTCTCGGGTGAGTAATCCGGGTTTAAACATCAGGTATTTGACAGTTTTCCAAAAACTACCGTCATAATGTACCAAATCTTCAATAAAGTGAGTAAACAAGTAATGGAATGATTGTCTTGTTTCTACATTTTCTTGTCCGCATTTAGGGCAAAAACGCTTGCGGACAACATAGCCGCAATTCTGACATCTTTTATCTTCTCTTAGTTTGTGATGACTCATTTTTTCAGAATTATCGGAATACTAAATCTTTAATTACTTCTTTTCCAATCTCTTCATTAATCATCCTAATTATTTTTTGCTTTCCGAAAAGGAGTTCTTCCCTCAAAACAGATGACGTAAGCCAAACATACAGTACATTATTTTTCAACAAGACTTCTTTGGTGTAATTATTCACTCCATTTCCCATAAGGTTTACCCAAGCTTGCTTAACATCAACTGCATCCAAACCTTTTTCGAGTTTATTTTTTTGTATAAACTCCTTCAATACATCTGAAATCAAAAAACTATCATTATTCCGTTTGGTATCATTTTTCATCGTTAAGCAAATTTATAGGTTCGGCTCTTTTGTAACAGTAAGTTTTATAGTCTGAGTTTTTCAAAATCAGTTTATTAAAGGTTAGTCCTACGATATGGACTTCTCTCTCTCCAAGGTCAGAGTAGTACTTAAGTTTAAAATTTTTGTTTTCTTCAATAACTTCGATTTCTTCTCTATGTGTGTCCACTATAAAGGTTCCATCCAATTGAGGATAAACCTTTTTGTAAAACCCGATATTGTCTTGGCCAATTTCATAATAGTCATAAATAGTGTTTATATCGAATTCCACTTCTTTTCCGTCCGGTTGAGTTACTTTTTGAATCTCCCAATATCCGTTAAGTTTTTGCAAATCTTCCTTTTCAACTGATGTACAGCCTATTATTGTAAGCAAAAACATAAAAAAATATATTTTTTTCATATTTTATTTTTTTAAAGTGTAAAGTTATAAAAATAAAAGTACAGAAAACATAAACTCTTTGAGGTATATTCATTTGTATTTACCATTTGTTTTATTACCTTTGAGCCCTCTTATTTAACAAATTATTTTGATTTAAATTCTTCGAGAAGCAAAAAACATACTCAAGATTATGTCTTTTAATAAAAGAAAAATACATTTTGAAATATCTGAGCGCAAAATTTTGTTAAGGATAATTGATGTCGCAGTTGTCCTCATTGCTCTGTATTTAGTAAACAAAATGTTTGATTTTAATTATTTTAAGATATCTTCAGTTAATTTTGTTCCTATTTTTATTCTTTGTTTTTACATTACGATTTTCGGGACAATTTTTGACATGTATCACCTGCCTGCAACTGTAAATCCGTTGCGAACTACCCGAAGCGTCTTATTAACAGCCTCATTCTCTTCTTTATTTTTCTTTCTGACACCGTTCTTTACCCCTTATTTACCCAGTAATCGAACACAAATTCTTTATTTTTATTTAGCCATCCTGATCTCGCTTATACTTTGGAGGGTGTTTTATATGAAGTATTTAGCCTCGAGCAGATTTGTTAAAAAAACAGTACTTATTTGTCGAAAAGAGCAATTTTATCAATTGAAAGACGCTATTCAGAAAGCTGATCCTAATCATAAAATTGTAGGAATTCTTGATACAGACAATGAGGATTCATCAGATATTAAAGATGAAGAAGTTACGGTGTTTAAGAATATTGATGAACTTGAGGAATATATGTTTACTCATGGAGTACGAGAACTGATGATCTCTCCGAATTCTGACATACGTAAAATGCACGCAAAGCTTTTACAACTTATGGAAAACGGAATCTTCATTAAAGATTATTTGTATGCTTACGAGCAGTTGTTTAATAAAATTCCTATTGATTTAATCGAAAAAGATTTTTATAGATATTTTCCCTTTAGCAGAACTAACCACAATAAATTGTACCTGTTTGCCGTAAGGGCAGGGGAGATTATTTTCTCCGTTATAGGGCTCGTCGGCATGTTACTTATTTTGCCTTTTATCTTGATTGTGAACGCAATTGCCAATAGGGGGCCTCTTTTTTACACTCAAGAAAGAATAGGTAAAAATGGTAAACCTTTTAAGATTATCAAGTTTCGTTCGATGGTAAAAGATGCCGAGAAAAACGGGGCTGTATTTGCACAGAAAAATGATATGCGAGTTACTCCTTTCGGACGTTTTTTAAGAAAAACAAGAATAGATGAAATTCCTCAGCTTTTAAATGTACTCAAAGGAGAAATGTCTGTTATTGGCCCAAGACCTGAAAGAGCTGTTTTCGTAGAACAGATAACCGAGAAAATGCCTTTTTATCCTGCACGACATGCCATAAAACCCGGGCTTACAGGTTGGGCACAAATCAACTATAAATACGGTGACTCTATTGAAGATAGCATCGAAAAATTAAAATATGACTTATTTTATATCAAGCGTAGAAGTGTGTTTTTAGATATTAATATTATTGTCAAAACCATTGGAACAATTTTGTTTTACAGAGGTCAATAATAGGCTATTTAAGACTTTTAACTATCAGAGTTAATAGTTTGGTTAGACTTTGTCGGTTGAAAAAAATATTATACATTTGCACACCACTTTACAGAAAAACGATTGCAGATGTATCTGCAAAAATGCAAAAAGATGAAATAAAGCATAAATAATATGGAGAGCCATCCTGATAAAGTTGATGGCTCTTATTTATTATAAAAATGTAAGATTGATATAATACAGAACTAAAATTCTGTAGAAAACAAAACAAAATACAAATGGAAGAAAAAAAATTTGATTTTAGAACCCTGCTTGCTTTTGTGCTTATTTTTGGAATCCTACTTTGGATAATGTACCAAAATCAGCCTACACCTGAACAAATAGCAGAATCAAAAGCGAAAAAAGAACTAAAAGAACAACAATCTGTTGATAGTACTTCAGTTTTACATCAGGCAAATTTTGTTCCGACTGATTTAAGTACTAATGATTCGTTGAGAATGGTTCAATTACAAAGTACTTTAGGGAGCTTTGCCCTTTCGGGAATGTTGGAAGAAAAAACTACTGTTTTAGAAAACGAAGTTTTAAAACTGGAAATCTCTAATAAAGGAGGATATATTACAAAGGCTGAAGTTAAGAATTTTGAACAATTCAAAAAAGGTTCGGGTAGCATCGTAAATATTATAAAAGACAACAATGCCGAATTCAATATTCAGCTAAAAACTCAAGAAAACAGAATCTTTAATACTAAAGATTTGTTGTTTGAACCAACTCTTACTAAAGAAGGAGAAAACCAAGTTCTTACGCTTCGTTTAAAATCTGACGAGAGCAAATTTTTGGAGTACAGATACGTCTTGAGGCCTAACGAATATATGATGGATTTTTCTATCAGAACACAAGGATTGGCTTCTGTTTTAAACACTTCTGAACCTTTACGTTTAAATTGGGATTTAACAGCTTTCCGTAATGAAAAATCCGTTACTTATGAGAACCGTTATACAGAACTTATTTATGAGTATGAAGGAGGTAAAGACAACTATTTGA
>CAZVQI010000125.1:0-5761 GCA_964629155.1 uncultured Flavobacterium sp. | reverse complement strand
AAAAGAAATTGAGGGAGGGAAATCGGGTTTTGGGCTGTGAAGTAAAATTGCAAAGATAGAATATACCCTCGTCTACTAGCTTAACCTATCAATCAGGGGGCTGACTATTGAGAAACATAATACGTCCCATGAAAAAATCATGTAGTATAATTTTGTCATAAGGCGATTTGAATTCCCAATTTTCAATGATTTGACAATAATCTCTCCACGTGGCAGCCTTTTCGGTCATGACTAATA
Source organism: uncultured Flavobacterium sp. (assembly GCA_964629155.1). Lineage (GTDB taxonomy): Bacteria > Bacteroidota > Bacteroidia > Flavobacteriales > Flavobacteriaceae > Flavobacterium. Next base: position 5,524 of record CAZVQI010000125.1, on the reverse strand, counting down.
CCAGCCAGGCTTCATCAAATTTTACATTGGCCTTACTATTCATGTATTTGCATGATTTATCCTCAACGCTCTTCTTGATCTCCTCTTTTTTTATTGATGGTATGATCAATCCTTTCGAGGAAATAATTCCGGATATAACTAGTTAGGTTCTCAGAGAAATATAATGAAATCGGTTCAATTTGGACCCCCAATGAAGGATTTGGATCAATTTCATCGGTATGAGCGAACTTAGATTCAGGAAGCTTTTCCATTATCATATGAGCTACATCATTAGCTAACTTGAGCGTATGCTGTTTTTTTGTCAGACGGTATCCTTGTTTTAAGGTTATTTCATAGTGGAACTTCTTTTTGATATCAAGTTCATGTAGTATAGCATCTAAGCTTTTGGATAGAATTTGTTCCTGCTCGTCCTGGATTCTCTCATTTAGATATTTATCATTGGAGACCTCAGTCAATTCCACAGCTATTTTATTGCCAGTTTTAGTTTGATAGACGAAATCAGGCCAGCTATCTTTCATTCCTTGTTCCACAATTTTCCCGTCCATAAGGTAAGGTACAATTTCAGTGAGTGCGTTGAAATACCGCAATTCTTCTTCTGGAGTCATAATTCTATCTTTGCAATAATTAAATACATGCCTACTAAGTTATTATTTAATATCTAAAATCCATATGTTCTACTGTTGTCAATAGTTAGAGTCAAAGCTTGCATTTTAACAACGCAAAGATTTGGCGAAGACGATAAAACACATACATAGCTCCGGCATGTCAGATGAATCAGGCACCAGAGAGGATTTGTAGAATTAACAGTACATTTTGCCGTTAGGAAAATATTTTATATTTTTAAGACAGTACTGGCCCTGAACCCATTTTAATAACCCCAGTAAAAAAGAATCATTGGCATTTTCAGACTTTTACACCAAGAGAGTTTCCGATATAGTGCAACTGGAAGCTTCAATCTCAGAAAACAAGATTTTTGTCATCCTTGGACAGTGCGACCTGATCCAGGAAGACTACTTGAATGATAACATCTCAGATCCAAATACTTTCAGAATTACAGGTGGAAGTTTTACTTACGATAGAAACTGGGCCCTCCAAATCTTCAATACAGTTAATTCCTACCGGAGTGCTCATATATTATCTTTTGCTCAGTACTGCTATTTAACTCAATTTTTTTCTAGTGAATTTTTTTTAGACCGCGTGGTGATCCTAAGAGATAATCTACGACAACTACTCCCCATTTCCAAAAATGAATTTTTTGAAAAAACCGAAGAGGAAAGTATAGAACAGCGACCTGAGAATCTTCCTATATATCAGGCAGAGCAAATAAAAATAGAAGATCATTACTTTTACGCAGCTAAATTGCCTCTAGAGGAATACAGAATCATCAATTTGTTTGAGAAGGGAGATAATTTAGAAATTTCCACGAACAATGACCTGGATACCATCGATATAAGTTCTGATCAATATGCGTTGGACTATTTTATCAACATGTGCATTTCTGAAAATAACCTTCAGAAATATGCCCAGGTAAAAAAATATGCCAAACAACCGTTATCTGATTCTATCGAGAATTCAATAATGGTTGTCAACAATGTTTTGAGGAAATTCGGTGGAGGTCTTTTCATTCAAACTGAAGAAGCAATTCAGGAAGACTATAATCCGAGTGAAACCTCACGTAAATTACTTCGTACCTATTGGGGACCTCATGCTGAATTTCGGAAAATGAAAGTATTCCGAAACCCTGAGGTAAGTAATCAAATTACCGAAATTTCACAAGGTATGGTTGTAGACCTTATCATTAATGAATATGGGCGCGCTCAAAAAGGACTCAAGCCCAGAGACCTTTTCCTGACAGCCCCCACTGGTTCGGGAAAATCGTTGTTATTTCAATTGCCTGCTTTCCATGTTTCAAATATGGGTGATATCACTATCGTAGTTTCTCCCTTGATTGCATTGATGAAGGATCAGGTAAATGCCATTATCGAGGAAAGGGGATTTGAAAAAATCGCCTACCTCAACAGTGAATTAACATTGGTGGACCGGGAAAGAATCATTGAGAGCTGTATAAATGGGGAGATTGATGTCTTGTATATGTCTCCTGAGTTGCTCTTATCCTACCATATCCAACACTTCATCGGAGAACGCAACATAGGCTTGCTCGTTGTAGATGAAGCCCATTTAATCACTACCTGGGGACGCGACTTCAGGGTGGATTATTGGTTCCTGGGGAATCATGTGCGTAAGATCAGGAAATATGATAATTTGAAATTTCCCATGGTGGCAGTGACAGCAACTGCTATTTATGGTGGAGCCAATGATATGGTCTTTGATAGTATCGACAGTCTAGTAATGCACAATCCACGAATTATAATTGGTCAGGTCAAGCGGGAGGATATAACTTTCCTTGTAAATAACCACAGTGAATTTCCCAAGCAATATGAAAAAAGCAAGCTTGAACAAACTTGCGACTTCATTGGTAAAATTGCCAGGCTGGGTTTGAAGACACTGGTATATGCTCCATACACCAAACACATCAGGCAGATAACAAATAAATTAAATTCTCAAGATCATGAAATCGTAGTGGGATATCACGGCAAAATGAATCCAGACGAAAAAGAGCTATCCTACAAACTTTTTAGAAGTGGAGAAAGAAAGGTCATGGTCTCAACCAAAGCTTTTGGAATGGGTGTAGATATATCTGATATACAAGTCGTTTATCACCACGCTCCCTCAGGTTTACTTCCTGACTACATCCAGGAAATCGGAAGAGTAGCAAGGAATCCATCAATCCAGGGCTTTGCAGCACTTAATTATGCAACCCAGGATCAACGTTTCAGCAAGGCGCTCCATGGAATGTCAGCAATCAGACAATACCAGCTGAGAGAAGTTTTGAAAAAGATATACAATGTGTACCTGAAACACAAAAAGAGCAGAAATTTATTGCTTTCTGTGGATGACTTTGGATACATATTTAAGGATACTCTGGATCTGGATCAAAAGGTATTGACATCTCTCATGATGATTGAAAAGGATTATCTCGCAAAAAATCATTTCAATGTCTTGATTGCACGTCCAAAAAAACTATTTGTAAAGGTATATGCTAGGATTCCAGAAAACGACTTAAGACGTTTTGAAAGTCGATTTGAAGGAATGGCTCGCATTGTAGAAAGCTTAGGTACTGGATCAGTGATTATAGAATTGAATCTTGATCAATTATGGTATCAGGATTTTCCGGAAATGAGCTTTCCAATTCTTAAATACAAATTTTACTCTCAAAAACTCTTGGTTAACCTGGGAATTCAACTCATACCGCAGATCAAAATATCAGTAGAACGACTAAAAGACTACAACCTTATATTAAAAGGATTGAGAGCTCTGTTCGAAAATATTTCATCCACATTTAGTCACTTTGGAAGGCACTATTTCACGAGTGAAGAGCTCATCACCCAAATAAAAACATACGTTCATGATGAAGTAAAGGCCACCAAGCTAGGTGATTTTATTATCTCCTCCTTTTCAGGAAGATTGCTACCTACAAAAGGTATAGAAGGAAATGCTTTTTTGGCTCGACGTAGATTTACTGGTAGTATTAAATATAGTGTTTTCTCCACCCGCTATATAAATGATTTTTCTTCCATTCTAAAGATTTATGGCAACCTGTTCATGAACCACGATCAGAGTATTAGTGAAAAGTATATAACCAGTGGCCATCTCAATACCATAAATTACATCCGACTCGGATATTTTCTTGAAATTATGGAGTGGGGCATTTTTGAGGTAAGGGGTGGAGAGAACCCAATGGTGTTTGTTCGTATAAATGACCCAGAACGGATCCTTCGCGACTCAAAAGACAATAATTATTCCAATTCACTTCTTGCAAAAACCTTGGAAAGACATACCTTGAGTAACCAGATTTTTGACCATTTCTTTTTACGTTCCTTCGCGAATGAAGAAAGGTGGAATTTTATAGAGGAATATTTTTTGGGTAACAATGTAGATTCTTTGTTAGAGAATTTCCAGGGCATTGAGGGGAACGATCTCGATATCATTGACCGTCTTAGGAGTTTCAAGCCAACTGAATCAACACAAAATAAGCATACACCAAAAGAAAACAATATCCATATTTTTCAGCCAAAAAGTGATACCTGGTATAAGGGTGAGGATTTGATGACACTGGAAGATGTCGATGAAATGAAAACTAGGCGGGTAAACCAATGGTTATCAAGTAATCCGGTACTATTTCACAAAAAACAAAAAGAGTTCGGATTTAAATTGGACAGGTCTGTTTATAAGATACTTATGTCAAAACTCAGAGCCCATTATCCAGAATATTATCGGGATACAATGCGGCTGAATTTAAAGATTGAATTCCCAGGATATTCTGGGTTAGTAAGTGCCAAAATTCCATATGCAGACAAGCCGGTAAAATTTTATAAATGGTGGCTTGATAATATGAATATGATCAGGATGAATTTGAGAGAGCGTATTCAGTTATTTGATAAGGTCTATAAGTTGAATCCTGTAGCGCTTAAACCAAAGCATAGAGAACAAATAGGGAAGTGAATAATACGTATATTAAATCCTAAGGATATGGCCAGGAGATTAGTAAAAGTTGCCAAAGAATTCAAAATTGGAACGGGAGTAATTGTTGATCTCCTCGCTCGGCACGGATATGTTATTGATCAAAAACCAACCTCAAAGATTTCAGAGGAAATGTATGAATTAATCATATTAGAAGCGGCTAATTTGCAAAATCGGAATGTGCTAAAGAAGAAAAAAAAGACCAATCCGGTTCAAGACCTTGACAATGGCAGATCTTCATCTACCACAGAAAATTCGAATCCTCTTTCAGTTCAAAAATCCCTCAAAGATGAGTCACAACTGAAAAAGGACAAAAGTTCAAGCAAAAACAATTCTAAGAGTCAAAATAAGTTGAAGATTACATCTAATGTTTCCAAATCGACAAAAATATTGTCACAAAAAGAAAATACTAAATTCAAACCAATCGGCTTGTCGGATGAAAAAATTAGGATTGCTGAAAAGAATATAGTAGGAAGACCTATTTATGTAGTAGCTGATATGTTAGATATTGAGCCTAACAAAATAATTAAGGAAATAGGATTGAAATATTCATTACAAGCCAAGAAATATCGAATTTCAAGGAAAACATGGAACTCCCATTCACTGTTTTTTGCAACTACATATTTTAAAAGGATAAAATATATACAACGATCTATCAACAGAGGTAATAATCACAAGAAAAAAAATTGGGTTTATAAAGATTTTTATGTTTATAAAAGACGAGTAGAAATCTTTGGAAAGAAACATACTTATAAAGATGCCGCGAATAGTATGAGGTTAGAGCAAGAGAAAAAAAGAGAATTGAAAAGAAAAAAGATGATTATAAAATTCAAGGAAAGTAATAAATCAGGGCCCATAGAGACAAAGCGACAACCACATATAATATATATAGGACACCCAAAATATTGAATAAATCTAAAAGCGAATCAAAATCATCTATATC
>CAZVQI010000124.1:0-5789 GCA_964629155.1 uncultured Flavobacterium sp. | reverse complement strand
ATCTGGCAGAGCTTTTTGACATGAAAAATGCAGGAGCGGTAGCTTTCGGAGATTACAAAAAACCCATCGAAAATGCGAATGTATTGAAACTCGCTTTGCAATATGTTCAAGACTTTAATGGGCTGATTATTGCTTTTTCGCAAGACAAAAACATTAAAGGAATCGGGATCGTAAACGAAGGTGAAACTTCCACAAAACTCGGTATGAAAGGAATCCCGAATCTTGCAGAAGATTTACAAATCGCACGTAATTTACTCCTTTTGGAATATACCGGAGGAAAACTCCACATCCCGACCATTTCGACCAAAAAATCAGTGGAGCTCATCAAAGAAGCTAAAGCAAAAGGATTAAATGTAACTTGTAGTGTTTCGGTTTATAACCTCTTTTTTACTGACGAAGTCTTAGAAGGATTTGATTCGAATTATAAAGTAAATCCTCCGATTCGCACTAAAGAAGATGTTCAGGCACTTATTAAAGGTCTGAAAAACGGAACTATTGATATGATTACTTCTGACCACAATCCGTTAGATATTGAACACAAAAAGTTAGAATTTGACAAAGCTTCTGACGGAATGATTGGTTTAGAAACTGCTTTTGGTGCCCTAAACAGTGTTCTTCCTTTGGATATTTTAATCGAAAAACTTACTCTTCCGAAAACTGTTTTCAGCATTCCAAATCACCCGATTGAAATTGGACAAAAAGCGGATTTAACGCTTTTCAATCCTGATGTTTCTTATACTTTCACAGAAAAAAATATTCTTTCAAAATCAAAAAACTCTCCTTTTATCGGAAAAAAACTGAAAGGGAAAGTGTATCAAACCATTGTTGGGTAATTAAAACTTTAAAAGTATATTTGCTAAAATTCAAAACACACCAATATGAAACTATTACAAGGAAAAACAGCCATAGTTACAGGAGCAAGCAGGGGAATTGGAAGAGGAATTGCAAAAGTTTTTGCTGAACATGGAGCTAACGTAGCTTTTACGTATTCTTCATCTGTTCAGGCAGCACAAGAATTAGAAAAAGAGCTTGCTGCTTATGGAGTAAAAGTAAAAGGTTATCAATCAGATGCAGCTGATTTTAATCAAGCTCAAACTCTTGTTGATGATGTAGTAAAAGAATTTGGAACCGTAGATATTCTTATCAATAACGCAGGAATTACTAAAGACAACCTGCTTATGCGAATTTCTGAAGAAGATTTCGATAAAGTAATCGAAGTAAATCTGAAATCAGTTTTCAATATGACTAAGGCCGTTCAACGAATTATGCTTAAAAACAAAGCAGGATCCATCATCAATATGAGTTCGGTTGTCGGAATCAAAGGAAATGCAGGACAAACCAATTATGCCGCTTCAAAAGCGGGAGTTATCGGTTTCAGCAAATCAGTTGCTTTAGAACTCGGTTCAAGAAATATCAGATGTAATGTTATTGCTCCGGGATTTATCGAAACCGAAATGACAGCAAAACTATCTCCTGAAATTGTAGAAGGCTGGAGGAATTCCATACCTCTAAAACGCGGAGGGACTCCTGAAGACGTAGCAAATGCTTGTGTGTTTTTAGCTTCAGACATGTCTGCTTATATCACAGGACAAACTATTAACGTCGACGGAGGAATGCTCACATAAGATTGTGATACCTTAATAAAAAAACGCATAAGAACTTAGGTTTTTATGCGTTTTTATTTTCTGTTAATTAATTACAATTACTAAAGATTGTAAAGGTTGTGCTCTCTCGTAAATGAATTTTGCATGCGACGAAGCATTTCGAACACACATATGTGAACGTGGAATTGTACCGAGTGTAGCGCTGTATTCTATAATACTTCCGTTAGGATTATTAGTTGGTACTCCGTGTATATAACCTCCGTTAGTAAATCGACTTGCATAAGGAGCAAATCCTTCAACGGTAGTGGTTCCGTCTTTATAATAATACATTTTGAGTTTGTTCTCTTGAATAACAAACATTCCTATTGGTGTTTCTTGAGCATACGGAGGATTATGAACTCCTGATGTAGCAGGATTCATCGAACGGATATACCACTTCTCTCCTACTTTTTCAACAAGTGTAATATTTTGATTAGTAACATCTACAAAAACTACAAGATTAAATTGAATAGTGTCTCCTATTGTTTTTATATATTTTTTCGGAACATCCCAAACTCCTTTAAAAGAAATTCCTTCAACTCTAACCATAGTAAGTGTATCACTGCTGATAAGTTTTACTAACCAGCCATCTCTGCCATATAAAACAGGTGTATCCGTCTCTCCTAAGCTATACAGAGGTGCAGATTGATATCGCTCTACTCCCAATGTATCGGAAACACGAGTATATTCGTTTCTTATATACTTTTTAACCGTAGGAGCTTCGCCATTTTTATTTTTGTAATTCTGCAAAATGGCATAAACGGTCTTTTCTTGCAGAAAGTTTTCGATATAAGCTAACTGTTTTTTGATTTTATTCCACTGAAAAACTCGTGTAGTGTCTTTGTACGGATAAGTATCTTCAAGAGTATATTTATCGTAAATCAGCTCTTTTTCTAATACAATATCCTCTGCTGTTTTTAAGCGAATCAGTATAGTTTCTTCTGTTTTTTGAGTTTCTTGTAGCAATACGGAATCTCTTTCCGAAACAGGTGTTTCAGGATTGTTTTGGGCAACATCACCTTTACAGGAAAATAATAAACCCGCATAAAGAAACAATATCAGGTAAAAGTGCAATTTCATACTCCTACATACTCTTTTCAAATTTACACTAAATACCTGAATGACAGAAAAATAAACAGAATTTTATTTAAAGAAGTTCTGTGTAATTCAAAACTTGAGATTAATTCTATTTAAAAGCGGAATAACCCGTAATATCCATACCGGTAATTAACAGATGAATATCATGTGTTCCTTCATAAGTAATTACACTTTCTAAGTTCATGCTATGACGCATAATGGAATATTCACCTGTGATTCCCATTCCACCTAAAATTTGTCTTGCCTCACGTGCTATTTTGATTGCCATTTCTACATTATTGCGTTTTGCCATTGAAATTTGAGCGGAAGTAGCTTTTCCTTCATTTCTCAAAACTCCCAATCTCCACGCAAGTAGTTGAGCTTTGGTAATTTCAGTAATCATTTCAGCTAATTTCTTTTGCTGAAGTTGTGTAGCTGCAATAGGTTTTCCAAATTGAACTCTTTCTTTTGCATAACGAAGAGCTGTATCATAACAATCCATTGCCGCTCCGATAGCCCCCCATGCAATTCCGTAACGAGCTGAATCCAGACATCCCAGTGGAGCTCCCAGACCCGACTTACCCGGAAGCAAATTTTCCTTCGGAACTTTTACATTATCGAAAATAAGTTCTCCTGTAGCAGAGGCTCGAAGTGACCATTTGTTATGAGTCTCCGGAGTAGAAAATCCTTCCATCCCTCTTTCCACAATAAGTCCATAAATTCTTCCTTCTTCGTTTTTAGCCCAAACTATGGCTATATCTGCAAAAGGAGCGTTAGAAATCCACATTTTTGCCCCATTTAGTAAATAGTGGTCTCCTTTATCTTTAAAGTTAGTTATCATTCCTCCCGGATTAGAACCGTAATCAGGCTCAGTAAGCCCGAAACATCCCATTAGTTCTCCGGTTGCCAATTTAGGAAGATATTTTCTGCGTTGTTCTTCTGTTCCGTATTTCCAAATCGGATACATAACAAGTGAAGATTGAACAGAGGATGTAGAACGAACACCTGAATCTCCTCTTTCAATTTCTTGCATAATAAGTCCGTATGAAATCTGATCAAGTCCCGCTCCTCCGTACTCAACAGGAATGTAAGGACCAAATCCTCCGATTTCACCTAATCCTTTGATAAGTTGTTTGGGGAATTCTGCTCTTTGAGCATATTCTTCGATAATCGGAGTAACCTCTCTCTTTACCCAAGCACGTGCCGCATCACGTACCAATTTATGTTCTTCCGTAAGTAATTCATCAAGTAAATAATAATCAGGAGCTTGGAACAAATCAGGTTTCATATCGTAAAATTTTAAAAATTACTGCAAAAGTAAACAAACAAAAATGAAAAGCTAAAAAACACTAAACATTTATTTCTAAATCTCTGATATAGTCTTCATACTCGTAGAAAAATCGCTCAAAAGCATCCATTTTTTGGTGAAAAAAGTCAAAAATTTCATCCCAATTGTCTTTGTTATGAAAACTTATTTGGTTTTTTTCGACCCAAACTTTTGAGATTTCTTTTCCGTTATCCAATACAAAATGCTCTTCAAAAAACACATCGGGTAAAAATTCTTCTGTTAAAACGGCTTTAAGGGATTCTATTTTCTGAAAATATATCTTGCGAAGTTCTAAATCCTTGTTTTCAATGGCTAAAAGTACTTCTATCCGTTTATTATCCGCATAAAACTTAAAGGAAAAATCTTTGATTTTCGTATTGTACAACAACCATTTTCTCGGATATTTTTCCGAAAATGTTGTCCAAAATTCTCTCTTTAACTCACGACTTTCTTCCTTGCTGTACATTTCCTTTTATTTCCTTAGCAAATTTAAGACGTTTCTGTAGTTTTAAGACTTGATTTCGGAACATATCCCAAAATATCTGTGGGCTGACAATTCGATAGAGCGCATTTTTCGTTTGACAAGCATCGTATCCGGATTTACAATAATAGGCATATCAAATAGTTAATTTGTTTTCTTCTTTAAGATTTTTCACCATTTTGAAAACCTCGCTCATAATAATAAAAAACAATCCGATAGCAATTGTAAACAAAAATGAATCAAAACCTGAACTAAGTACTATTTCTGTCTTGCGTTCTGTAATCAAGTTAGCTGTAAATTCAATCGTCTTTGTGATGAGTGTAACAATTATAAATATTCTACCAATTACACTTAAGTTTTTAATAGCTGTATCATCAAATATTTTTTTATTTATAAAAAGATTTACAGTCTTTTTAAACAGGTATATAGCATACACAAAGAGTAAATGTCCTAAAACCATTACTATAAACATCAATTTAGAACTAAAGGTATTTGGAGTAGTAGAAACACCATTTATAGTAAACGGAATATTCCAATCATCATCTTTCAAAATAAAAGGTGTTGTTACCAAAAGACCTATCGCTCCAATTATTGACAAATAAAGCATAAGTTCTAAAACAGCACGTAAAAAGTATATTTTTCTCATCTTTCTCCCAATTAAATTGCAATACATATATTATTTGCCAAAACAATAAAAATATATTTTTATAGATAATTCTCTTACTTAAGCTTTCCTTCTATAAAAAATATAATCAGTAGTTATTGGTTCTATTCCGTTATTTTTCAGTTCAGTAGCAATTTGGGCACGATGATAAGTAGAATGATTAATCACATGAAATAAAATATCCTTAATTGTGTTTGAGAATTTTATTCCTTTTGAATTAGTGTACTCAATAGTGCTATTCAAATCATAATTGTCAATAATTTTTAAACTTTTAGAGTAATTTTCATTGTCAATTCTTAAAAGCTCATTCCATTCATTGATTTGCCAAACCTCAAACTCTTTTTCTGCAGTTATTCGGGCATTCCAAATCTGTTGAGCATTAATCAAATGATTTAAGAGTTTTATGCTTTTGTCAGAAACATTTGGCAAATTTTCAGAAAGCCAAACAATCAATTTTTGATTAAAATGATTGTTATAGGCATATAATTCTTTAAATTCTTCTTTCATTACTCTGAATTACTTTTTATTTTTTATTACTTTTCGGTTTTAAAGCCCGTTTCATATTTTCGGTTTGTTTTCGTTCAGAAATGATTGAGC
>CAZVQI010000123.1:0-5896 GCA_964629155.1 uncultured Flavobacterium sp. | reverse complement strand
TTCACAATAAAAAATTTAAATTAAACATTCCATTCCCAATTAAGGGAGTGCAAAATTACAATTAATAATTTGAATTGCAAATGTGTAAATATCTTTTTTAGTAAGTTTTTCTAATTTTTTTCGGAATTCAAGGTATTTATTTTCGGCTCATCAGCTTATATTCTTCGTAGCATTCGCTGATAGCATCCATAATTTGCAGATCATTAGCAGTCTTTATAAAAGTCTCAGAATAGCTACAACTGTTCAAAATTTCTTCAATATCTTTTTTGGTAATTCCAAGTAAGGCAGACAAAGTTTCTCTGTCAAATTTAGAAGCCAAAACTTCTTTGATCGTAGGATCTTTTTTCATCTCTCGGAGCTTTGCCAATTCGCGAGGTTTTTTTCCAAAGATGTTATATAAAGCATCAGCAGGATTAAAAATAGAACTCATTACTTTTGAAAAACTCGAGTTTCTTTTTCCGGCTTCATACCCGTGAGGGAGTCCAGAAATACTGTATCGGTAATCACTTCGTTGAGGAATGAGTTTGGCATCTACCTCTAAAAAACCTGTAAGTACAATACCGGTAACTTCTATTTCATCTATAGCAATGGCTCTTTCAATAAGCTCAATAGTAGTAATTTTAGATTGAAACCATTGATTGGTTACTTTTACTTTGAGCGGGTCAAAACCGATAAAAGAGAAGTGCAATGTATCATTTACTTCTGCCTCAATGTAAAAAGTACCCATTGCATTAGTTGTAGTTCCTTTTACTTTATTCAGGTTAATAACCGTAACACCTTGCATCGGAACTTGGGTTTTCTGATTCAGAATAGTTCCGCTAATGATTGAAGATTCTCCTTTTTGAGAAAAAGCTCCCACAAAAGTGAAAATCATCAGAAGAGTAATAAGGTGTTTCATTTTTTGAGTTTTCAGACGATAAAAATAGTAAATCCTAATTTTTATCAGAGCTTAATTATTAGAAAATTAACTATTACTCTTCGTCAATGTAAAAACTTCTTAAAAAAGCTACACTTTTTTCAATATCGTAATGCAAAATACGATCTTCTTTAACAAAAGGAACTTCTTTTCGGAATGATTTTACGAACATTTCGATAAATTCACTTGACTTTAAAGGTCTTCTAAATTCAAGTGCTTGAGAGGCATTGAATAATTCAATAGCTAAGATTCTTTCTAAATTTTCTAAAACTTTTAAGCATTTTGTAGCTGCATTGGCTCCCATACTTACATGATCTTCTTGACCGTTGGAAGAAACAATACTATCGGCACTTGCGGGAGTGGCTAATTGCTTGTTTTGACTTACGATGCTGGCAGCAGTATATTGCGGAATCATAAAACCTGAATTCAAACCGGGATTATCTACTAAAAAAGCAGGTAGTCCGCGAAGTCCTGAAATGAGTTGATAAGTTCTTCGTTCGGATATATTTCCTAATTCTGCTAAGGCAATCGCTAAAAAATCTAAAGCTAAAGCTAAAGGCTGTCCGTGGAAATTTCCTCCTGAAATTATTAAATCTTCTCCAACAAAAATATTCGGATTGTCGGTTACGGAATTAATTTCTGTTTTAAAAACATTACTCACATAGTTTATAGTGTCTTTTGAAGCTCCGTGAACTTGTGGAATGCAACGAAAAGAATAAGGGTCTTGTACGTGCTTTTTAGGTTGAGCAATAATTTCGCTACCTTCTAAAAAATCAGAAATCCGTTTAGCGGTATCAATTTGTCCTTTGTGAGGACGGGCATAATGGATAAGAGCATTAAACGGTTCAATTCTTCCGTCAAAAGCTTCTAAAGAAATAGTGGCAATCAGGTCGGCCAAATAAGAGTATTTATGAGCCCGGATAAGGACGTAACTTCCGTAAGCACTCATAAATTGGGTTCCATTCAATAGAGCTAACCCTTCTTTAGATTGTAAAATGATTTTTTCCCAATTAAATTTCTTTAAAATATCTTTAGCAGCGTATTTTTTTCCTTCATAATAAACTTCCCCTTCTCCGATTAAAGGTAATGATAAATGTGCAAGAGGAGCTAAGTCTCCCGAAGCTCCTAAGGAACCTTGAGTGTAAATTACAGGAAGTATATCGTTATTATAAAAGTCAATCAGTCTTTGAACAGTTTGTAATTGTACCCCTGAGTTTCCATAACTCAACGATTGTACTTTCAGAAACAGCATTAGCTTTACAATTTCTTGGGGAACCTCTTCGCCTGTTCCGCATGCATGAGATTTTACTAAGTTTTCTTGTAGCTGTGATAAGTTTTCTTTAGAAATTTTGATGTTATACAAAGAGCCAAATCCTGTATTAATGCCGTAAATAGGCTCTTCTTGAGTTTCCATTTTTTTATCAAGATACATTCTGCATCTTTCGATGTTTGCTTTTGCCTCTTCAGATAAAGCTAACTTTTTATTTTCCAATAAAATTACTGCTATTTTACGAAGAGATAAAACCTCTGAAGATATATAATGATAGGTGTTCATTCTTATTTAGATTTTTGAATTGCCAAAATTCTGTAAACCTTTTATAAAAAACAAATTTGTAATAAACGAATTAAGAAAAAATCTGTTGAAAGTTTTTATACCGAATAGTTTTAAAAAATTTTGAAATAGAATTCAGGAAAATATTTTTTAAGCATTACAAAAGTGTTTTTACAATATTTTTTTAGGTTTTAAGTTATAACTTTTTTAAGTTTGCCAACTATAATAGTAAAAATAATTGAATTATAAGGATTTATAAAAAATGAAATTCTCAAAAAGAATTATTATAACCACAATTTCTATATTATTTTCGGGGGGGATATTAGCTCAGCCTTCAGCAGAGTCAGACATAGAAACAGAGCAATTAGAGGAAAAAGTAATGACAGCGCTTGATTCGCTTAAAACCTCTTTTGTAAGACATGAAAAAATTGTCGAAATCGACAATATGTGGATAAAAGAATTAATGGCTTCGGATTTATCAGGAGAAACTTTCTATATTGAAAATCAGGACTCAATAGAAAATACAGAGACAGAAATAACAGAAGTAGATATAGAAGCTGAACTGCCTGTTGAATTGTTGAAAGAACGTTTAACATTACTTGATGAAAAATCTCCTTTTAATATAGAATACAACCCGGCTTTAGAGAAGGTTATAAAATACTATCTGAAAAATCGCAAAAAATCTTATGAAAGACTTATAGCTCTTTCGGAATATTATTTCCCTTTATTTGAAGAAAAATTAGCTAAATATCACATCCCTTTGGAGTTGAAATATTTAGCTATTGTAGAGTCAGCTTTAAACCCAAGAGCAGTTTCAAAGATGGGTGCTTCCGGATTATGGCAGTTTATGCTGGCAACCGGTAAGCTTTATAACCTCAAAGTGAATTCATATATAGATGAGCGATATGACCCTATAAAATCTACAGAAGCCGCTTGTCAATACCTTTCAAGCTTATACAATATGTATGGAGATTGGGATTTAGCATTAGCAGCTTATAATGCCGGTCCGGGAAATGTAAATAAAGCAATCAGACGCTCGGGTGGGTTGAAAAATTATTGGAATATTCGCAGAAATCTCCCAAGAGAAACTCAAGGATATGTACCTGCTTTTATAGCAACGATGTATGTATTTGAATATTACAAAGAACACAATATTGTTCCGCATAAAATAGAAATAAAACGAGTGGAAACCGACACAATTTATTTGAAAAGAAAAATGAGTTTTCAACAAGTTGCCGACTTAATGGATATTTCTATTGAAGAACTTCGTTTTATGAATCCGTCATACAAATTGGATATAGTCCCGTATTCTACCGAAAAACCAAATTATATCCGTTTACCTATTGACAGAATCGGCCTTTTTGTATCTAATGAAGAAAAGATTTATGCTTATATTGATGCAGAAAATCAGAAAAAAGAGAAAGTGACAGCATTCAGTGAGGGTGTAGTTGCCTCTTCAGATTCTTCTCCAAGATTTCATATTATCAAAAAAGGAGAAAACTTAAGTATGATTGCCAGAAAATACGGGGTTACGGTAAATAACCTGAAAAAATGGAATAACTTGGTAGGTACGACTATTCAAGCCGGTAAAAAGCTTAGAATAATGTAGTACATAGCACGCTTTTTGATGTAATATATTCAATCTATTAGTGCAGATTCAGCGTATTGAATTTATGAGAAAAACAGCGTGTTTTATTTTATTTTGTGTTGGTTTACTTTCCTGTAAAAACAAAGAAGCCGTATTGGAATCTTCTACCGGAGATGCTAATCAAGTTACTATAATTATCGAAGATGCTTTGTGGAATGGTGAGGTAGGGGATAGCCTCAGAAAAAAATTAACAGTGCCGGTTGAAGGACTTCCTCAAGAAGAACCTCTTTTTAGTTTGTTGCAACATATTGATAGAAGTGGAGATGATGATTTCTGTAAGAACAGAAATATTATCATTGTCGAAAAATCAACGGAAAAATTTTTTGAAGTACGTAATAACGATTTTGCATTAAATCAAAATGTAATTTATCTGTCGGGAAGGAATATTCCTGAAATTCTTGAACTTATTGAGCAAAAATCAGATTCTGTTATAAATATAATTGCTGATTTTGAAATACGTGAAACTCAGCAAAAAATAGCTTTGTCTTCTTTAGATATTCCGGAAATACGAAGTAAATTCGGTATTAGATTAAATATTCCGAATGATTATGAATATGTTGCTGAAGATAAGAAGTTTGTTTGGCTAAAAAAAGAAAATCAAAACGGAAGTTCCAGTTTACTAATCTATCAGGTTCCTTATTTTGAGTATCCATCTGATTCTGAAAATATTAATCGGATAATTTCTGTAAGAGACTCAATAGGAGAGTGTTATATTCAGTCACAAGAAGATAAAAAGAGTGCTTACATGATGACTGAAAAAGCATATAGCCCTTATTTTGCCACTACAACGTTAGCCGGACGGAAGACTTTTAAAACAAAAGGAACATGGGAGTTAAAAGGAATTTTTATGTCAGGTCCTTTTTTGAATTACGCTATTTCAGATGAGCAAAATAACCGATTTATTATTGTGGAAGGATTTATATACGCTCCGTCATCTTCCAAAAGAAATATGATGCATGAACTTGAAGCAATTATTAAATCTATAAAAATAGACTGATGGAAATTCAGTGGAAAATAAAGCGATTTGAAGAACTGTCAACTTCTGAATTATACGGTTTGTTGCGCTTAAGAGAGCAAGTATTCATTATTGAGCAGAATTGTATTTATCCCGATTTAGATAACAAAGACCAAAAAGCCATTCACGTTTTAGGTTGTAAGAATGAGGAAGTAATTGCGTATTCCCGAATTTTTAAACCGGGAGATTATTTCGATACAGCTTCTATCGGAAGAGTTGTTGTAGCTCAACATGTCAGAAAAACAAAACTCGGATTTCGATTGATGCAAAAGAGCATAGAAGAAGTTAAGAAACAATTTAATGAAGATAGTATTACTATCTCAGCCCAATGCTACTTAATTGAATTTTATAAGAGCTTAGGTTTTGTCCCGGTGGGAGAAAAGTATCTTGAAGATGATATTCCTCATATTCGAATGATTAGAGATAAAAATTTTTAATAAAAAACTCTGACAAAGTTTTATACTTTGCCAGAGTTAATAAATAAAAGTCCATATCTTTTAGTTTCTTACTTTTTTACTTAAAACTTTGTTGTCAGTTGTAGTGATTTTTACAATTAACATCTGGTCTGCTCCGAGATAAGGTAGCGTGTGACTCTTACCCTCTACTTCTGAAGTGTGAACTATTCTTCCTAATATATCATAAACCATTACTTCTTTCATTTCAAAATCTTGAGTTTGAATTTGTAGAGTATTGTTTTGTTTGTAAATAATCCATTTAGTGTTTAAATTAGAATTTTCAATGTTCAAAGTTCCTGAAGGTTTATAA
>CAZVQI010000122.1:0-6023 GCA_964629155.1 uncultured Flavobacterium sp. | reverse complement strand
TCTCGCGCGGCTGGAACGCCAGCTCCGCAGCGACACCGAACGCGCGCGGATCCTGAACAAACTCAAAACCCACCTGCAGGCGGCCGACGAAGCGCTGGCCTGGCCGCCACCACCAACGCCGCCGACGCGGCCTGACACGGAGCAACCATGCAACCCCTCAGCATCCGCATCATCGAACGCCGCGGCAACACCGAACGCACCATCGACATCGGCCCGCTCGCGCAGGCGCCCGCGGTCGAAATGATCCAGCTGCAGGCCGAGCTCGACACGCGCGCGGAACCTGCCGCTGGCGAACGCTTCACCCGCCTGGCCGCCGACGGCTCGACGCTGCCGCCCGGCAGCACTGCCGAACACGTCGCGGTGATCGACCAGGCCACCGGCCTCATGTGGTCCGTCGAGTCCCTGGGCGATCCGGCCGAGCCGGACGACGGCATCACCCAGGAGCACTGCATCGAGCGCTGCAGGCAGCTGCGCCTGCTGGGCCACGAGGATTGGCGCCTGCCCACGCGTGCGGAACTCGCCGGCCTGATCGACGACACCCGCCACGAGCCCGCGATCGACACCGCCGCGTTCCCGCGCGTGAAGTCGCGCTGGCACTGGACCAGCACCCCGGCCGCCTGGTCTTCGTCGGCCGCGTGGCTCGTCAGCTTCCACCTCGGCGACGTCAGCCACCTCCCCCGCAGCTATGACGGGTTCGCCCTCGCGGTGCGCCGTTCCGGTCAGTAGTTTGATCTTGGCCTAGTCGACCATGACCTCCCGCTACCAGCCGCTTCCCATGGACCAAGGACATCACCGCATGACCACCGCACCCGCCGAGCAGTCCGTGCCTCTCCACGCCCTGCGCCTGTCCCCGAAGAACACCCGCCAGCGCCGCGATCCCGAGGCCGTCGAATCCATGGCCGCCTCCATCCTCCACCACGGCCTGCTGCAGAACCTCATCGTTGAGCCCGCCGCCAACGAACCCGGCGTGTTCGAAGTGCTCGCCGGCGGCACCCGCCTGGCGGCGATGCAGAGCCTGCAGGCCCAGGGCGAGATGGCCGACGACCACCCCGTGCGCGTGCTGGTCGAAACCAACGGCCAGGCGATCGAGGCCAGCGCCGCCGAGAACCTGGTGCGCACGCGCCTTTCGCCGGCCGAAGAGTTCGACGCCTTCAAGGCCATGGCCGACAACGGCAAGAGCCGCGACGAGATCGCCCAGCACTTCGGTGTCGCGCGCATCGTGGTCGATCGCAGCCTCAAGCTGGCCAACGTCAATCCGCAGCTGCTGCAGATCTTCCGCGAGGGCGGCATGGAGCTGGACCAGCTGCGCGCACTCGCGCTCACCGACGATCACGAGTTCCAGCACAGGGTCTGGTACGGCGTGAAGCACGATTGGGAACGCAGCGCCCACAACATCCGCGAGAAGATCACCACCCGCGAGGTGTGCGCCAACATGGGCCTGGCACGATTCGTCGGCCTCGATGCCTACGAGGCCGCCGGCGGCGCCGTGCGGCGGGACCTGTTCGGCAAGGACGCCTGGCTGACCGACCGCCCGCTGCTCGAGTCGCTGGCGATGGACCGCATCGAGGCCAAGGCAGAGGAGCTGCGCGCTGATGGCTGGTCGTGGGTGGAAACGCACCTGGCGCTCGACTACAGCCAGCGCAACGAATACCCCCGCGGGTTCAGCGATGACCTCGCCGAGGACGTGGCCCCGCCGGACGTGATGCGGCGCCTCGACGAAGCGCGCAAGCGCCTGGAGGTGGTGGGCGAGGAATACGACGACTTCGACCTGCCGGAGGCCGACAACGAACGCCTGCGTGCCGAGTTCGAAGCGCTGGAGACGGAGATCGAGCAGCTGGAGGCCCAGATCAAACAGGTCTGGCCCGCGCACGTGATGGAACAGGCCGGCTGCCTGGTCTACATCGACAACGACGCCCTCCGCGTCGAGTACGGCCGCCTGCGCCCGGGCCAGAAGGCCACTGCCGACGGCAAGGTTACCGGCAAGGCCCGCCCCGCCGGCGCCGACCAGGCCGGCGCCAAGAACGCACCGAAGAAGCCCACGCTCAGCGGGGACATGCAGCACCGCTTGCACCTGCACCGCCGCACCGCCCTGCGCGTCGCGCTGACCAGGGACCACAGCCTGGCCATCGAGCTGCTACTCGCCCAGCTGCTCACCGACCTGTTCACCACCAGCAGCACGGGCAAGCTGTTCGACATCCAGCTGCGCAACCACCACGCCTCCGAAGTCGAGGGCAAGGGCGTCCAGCTGGCCGACGTCGTCGCCTCGCCGGCGCGCGCGCACATCGACGCGCAGGTCGCGGCCCTCAAGGCCAAGCTGCCGAAGAAGGCCGCCGAGGTCGGGGCGTGGCTGGCCACCCAGTCCGTCGACCAGCTGCTCGAGCTGTTCGCCCTGGTCGCGTCCGTCACCCTGTACAGCAACGAAGCCCAGTCCGCCGCCCTCGCCCGCGCCGCCAACGTCGACATGCGCGACTGGTGGCAGCCCGACGCCGCGCACTACCTCGGCCTGGTGCCCAAGGCGCTGATGGCCGAAGCCGTCGCCGAAGTGCACGGCAAGGCCGCGGGCGAAAAGCTGACGACCCTGAAGAAGGACGCCGCCATCGCCGAAGCCGGCAAGCTGCTGGCCAACAGCGGCTGGCTGCCCAAGCCCCTGCGCGGCGACGGCTACAAGCTCGCCAAGCCGGGCACCGCCGCGAAGGCCGCACAGGACGGAGCCAAGGCCGCGGCCAAGCCCACCGCAACGCCCGCCAAGGCCCCCGCGAAGAAGGCGGCCAGCAAGAAGGCCCCGGCCAAGAAGGCCGCGAAGAAGGCCACGGCGCCGAAGCGCGCCAAGGCAGGCCAGCCGTGAGCGCGCCCGTAGCGCAGGGCGGCAGGGAGGTGGCGTGGCGCGTCCCCGTCCTGCAGTCTCCGTTCGGGGAGCGGCTGGATCACGGAGTCCGCGACGGGCTGGTGCTGGTCATGCACCGTGGTGCGCACGGATGGAAGGCCGCTGGCCAGGGCCACGCCCTGCTCGCACACCAGCTCTACGTCAAGAACGTGGAGCCGTTGTGCGCGGCATCGCACGAGGTTGCGGTTGTCGGCCTGTCCGGTGGCGGCTGGCGCACCGTGTGGGCTCGATCCGACGACGACGTGACGCATCCCGCACCCCCGAGCGCGCCCGTGGGGGTGGATGCACCCGGCTCTCGCGCGTGGATGGCAGAAGTGTGTCGTGCAGCGGCCCTTTCCCTTGCCGCGCACGGTGTGCGCAACGATCAGTTGTCGAAAGTGGCGGACTGGATCGCCCAGCAGCCCGCAGCCGTGGATAGGGCGAGGTTCCGCAAAGCTCCGTGCTATTTGTGCGGGTACAACGGGGCGGGCTACTTCCAGCCCGAAACTCACCCGTGCGCTGCGCTCTATCACGCCGCCCAGCGCCAGGAGCCGACGACGTGAGCAAGAACAACCGCACGCCTCGCATCGACACCGCATGGGGCATCTACAACATGGGCCGATTCATCGGCGTCGAACACACCCGACGCGATGCGGTTGCCGAAGTCGAACGCATCACCGGCCAGCCGTGGAAGGACTGCCGCAAATACATGGAGGTGCACAAGGTGCGCGTGATGCTGTACGGAGCCGCCCCCATGACCGCTGACGTTGAGATGCTGCCCGAGCTGGTGGACGAAGGGTTGGATTTCTTCGACATGTCCGGTGACGAAGGCGACAAGCTATACGTCAGCGCCATTCGCCAGCACATCGCTGCAAAGGACGCCGAGATCGAGGCGCTGCGGGCGGAGGTGGAGTTTCTTAGAAGGGGTATCGTTCCGCGCGACGACGACATGATCGTGCCCGTCAAGCTGCTGGACGAAATCAACGCCTCAGGCGCCGAATGGAAAGCCCGCGCCGAGCGGCTGGCGGAGGCGTTGCGGGAGGCCGAAAAATCGCTGCGAACGATTGCCGACTTGGCCGGAGGCACGGAATACCTGATGACCATCGGAGATGTTCGCGGGTACGCCAACAGCCGGGCCTACGCAGCCCGTGCCGCCCTGCGCGACCACGACCAGGAGAACCGCAATGACTGATCTGATCGCGGATCTGCGCGCCAGAGCCGAAGCAAGCGGCGGAGACAAGCTGCTGGAAGAAGCTGCCGCCGCCCTCGCCACCCAACACCAGGAGCCGACGACGCCCCCATGAGCACCTACGCCTCACCGCGTCTGCACCGCCAGCGCGTCATGCGCCGGATCGTCCAGCTCTGCGCCACGCGCCCGCGCAGCAACGACGAACTGGCCAAGAAGATCGGCACCACCCGGGAGTCGATCCAGGTGCTCACCCATCGCATGCGCCGCTACGGCCAGATCAAGACCCTCAACGCCGGCACCCACCAGGCCAGGCACGTCGCCCGCAAACCGTAATGCCGACCGCGGAGGCACCCATGCCCACAGACCCCATCCTGCAACTCATCGACGCCCTGGCCGACATCGTCGTCGAGGATTATCTGCGCGAGCAGGCCGCCAACGACACCGCTCCGGCCCCCGCGCGAGAAAATCCCGCGCTTCCGCCCGGCCGCGCCGCGGCATAGGATCGCCGCCCATGCGCGCCGCCGCCTATCTCCGCTACAGCAGCGAGGCCCAGTCCGCCGCCAGCCTCGAGGACCAGGCGCGGAACTGCCGCGAGTACTGCCGCCGCGCCGGCTGGCCGGACCCGGTGATCTACCAGGACGCCGCCATCTCCGGCGCCCGCCGCGATCGCCCCGGCTACCAACGGCTGCTGGCCGAGGCCGCCCGCTACGACGTGATCCTGGTCGACGACCTCAGCCGCCTCAGCCGCGACAGCATCGAGGCCCAGCAGCAGGTGCGCCGGCTGCGGTTCGCCGGCGTGCGCGTGATCGCCATCAGCGACGGCATCGACACCGCCGACCGCGGCCACAAGCTGGGCGTGGGCCTGCGCGGACTCATGGGCGAGCTGTACCTCGACGACCTGCGCGACAAGACCCACCGCGGCCTCACCGGCCGCGCGCTCGCGGGCGCCAGCGCCGGCGGCCTGCCCTACGGCTACCGCGTCGTCGGCACCGGCGAGCGCGAAATCGACGAGGCCCAGGCCGCCATCGTGCGGCGGGTCTACGACGAATACCTCGCCGGCGCCTCTCCCCGCGCCATCGCCGCCGGCCTCAACCGCGACGCCATTCCGTCCCCCCGCGGCCGCGCCTGGGCGCTCACCGCCATCCGCGGCGACCTGCGCCGCGGCATCGGCATCCTCGGCAACCCCATCTACGTCGGCCGCCAGGTGTGGAACCGCAGCCGCTGGGTCAAACACCCCGACACCGGCCGCCGCCTGCGCCAGGAACGCCCGGAGAGCGAGTGGATCATCAGCGAGCATCCGGAACTGGCCATCATCACCGCCGAGCAGTGGGCCGCCGCCCAGGCCCGCCAGCGCGGCCGCGCCAAGGCCTCCGGCGGCGCCGGCCGCCCGCCCCGCCACCTGCTGTCCGGCCTGCTGCGCTGCGGCGCCTGCGGCGGCCCGCTGGTGGTGGTCGACCGCTACAACTACGGCTGCGCCCGCGCCAAGAACGCCGGCACCTGCGCCCAACCCATCCGTGTACCCATCCGCGCGGCCGAACAGGAGCTGCTGGCCGGCATCCGCGCCGAGCTGCTCACCGATCGCGCGTTCCAGCGCTTCCAGCGCGCCGTGGCGGCCCGCCTGCGCCAGGTCGGGCCGGACATCGACGCGATCCGCCGTCGCCTGCAGCAGGCCCAGCGGGACCGCGACAGCATCATGTCCGCCATCCTGCAGGGCGTGGTCACCGCGACGACGAAGTCGCGCCTCGAGGAGGCCGAGCGCGCCATCGCCGCCGCCGAGCTCGAGCTGCGCCAGGCCGAGGCCATCCAGCCCGCGACGCTCCTCCCCCGCGCCCGCGAGCGCTGGCAGGCCGTGGCCGCCGACATCGGCAACCGCGCCCGCGGCAATGCCCGTGCACGCCAGGCGATCGCCGCGGCGATCGGTACCGCCGTCGTCAGAAACGAAAACGGCGACCTCGTCGCCGAGATCGCCGC
>CAZVQI010000121.1:0-6074 GCA_964629155.1 uncultured Flavobacterium sp. | reverse complement strand
TCGTTTACCTCAATGGTAACCATGATGTCCTCCAGTCCCTGCCCACGGGAATTGGTTGCTGAAAGCAATTGAATATTCCAAATCAATAAAATTATACCCACAAAAACTATCCTTATGGGAACAATATGGAAATTAGATCTAACAACTAAAATATCCATGAACTTAGTTTATATCATTTAAAAATATACATATATTTCAATCAACTATACCCATGGCGTTTGATTTTGACCGATTTCTGCGTAGAAAAATGGCCGCTATATTCATCATGAAGCCTCGCCGTAGCTACGGCTATGCCTACGTTTCCTTCTTCTATAACGACCATTTTTCTCATCACATTGAACCGGCCAAACCAAAACACCACGGGTATATTACAATAATTTTCAAAACAGACGTACTAAAGTGACAACAGATATTCCTGCACTGCAATTGCTAAAGTCTCACCAAATACTCTAGCATTATCTTTGGTAACAGCTATACCAGATACATACGAATAAGGAAATTCAATAGTTGTTGACAATCTCACTCCTGGAATCGTCCATCCCCATCTCGAATTACCAGGACCTTTACGATTGTTATTTGGCTTATTCCATGCAGTCCCAAATCTCATAAAATTCTCGCTATGGTATTTAATCTCTCCGAAATTATTTGATTCTATATAATAAGAAAATTTAAGTTGCTCTTCTTCGTTTTCTTTTGCCTCTGAACCAACTAAAAACACGTATTCAGCATCCTTACCTTTAATATATGGATTATGAATATCTAAGTTCAATCTCAGCTTGTTTTGTGACCATGCCGGTATTTCGCTCATAAGAGCCCTAACCTCAGGATAAATGGAATCATCATCATAATCTCTATTATGATCCCGGGGTAATCGGTTTTTACCTTGATCCCCATCTTCTACTCCATCCTTATCAACAAATGGTATTATCCGAAACTCAACATGGTCCCTTAAATACTCTAAATCCTTATCCTTAATAATCCCTTTAATGATCCCCTCTAAAACATAACTCCCCATCATCTCACAGGCATGGTTCCGTGCTGAAATTAGAACTCGATGTTTTACTTTTTTCTCTGGTATTATATAAAGTTCCTCAACAGCTCTATTTTTTCTTGAGTAGGTTAATGTATCTAATTTAATTGATCCATAAGGAGATATATCATCAACAAATTGATAAAAATCCCTACTAGTATATGGGAACCCCATGCTAAAATATACGATGCTATCGTTCTCCCCAAATTTGAACGTAAAACCTGTATCATCATAGGAATGCTCTCCATACCATTTCCAATTTTGGTTATTATTAACACTATATGCTGGACCTAGACGTGAGAAGACCGGTTTTGGGGGGAATTCAAACCGAATATTCTTTCCTTCTGCTCCTTCTACACGAAAGTACCAGTAGAACCAGTATCCTTCAGTATCTCGCAAATCTGGTTTTACCCAAATTGTATCATTGCTAATTCTCTCCACAATAATATTACCTCCAGGGAAATCATGACTTATAGTTAGTCCTAGTGATTGTGAATATGTCAAATTAATGACAAATACTTGTATAGCAAGACATAACAGAAAATTATTTATATACACTTTCATTCTATACTATAATTTAATTTTAATAACCAGCATTCTGATTCAAATTAGAATTTTGTACTATTTCCTTCTGAGGAATAGGCCATAACTCATTTTTATTTGGAGTAAATCTTCTGATTTCAACCAATCTATAATCA
The DNA here is from genome assembly GCA_964629155.1 of uncultured Flavobacterium sp. Taxonomy (GTDB): domain Bacteria; phylum Bacteroidota; class Bacteroidia; order Flavobacteriales; family Flavobacteriaceae; genus Flavobacterium. The sequence continues at coordinate 4,346 of CAZVQI010000121.1, read as the reverse complement.
CTTGACGGATGTGGAATATAATTATTATAATCATATATAGGTTCTCCATTCTCATCAAAGTTTGGAGTAGGCCAATCTGAATATGATCCTAGGAATGGTCTTCCCAATATAGGTAAATTGTTGTATTTATCTGCCAATCCCCATCTAATAAGATCATGATACCTAAACCCTTCCATTGCTAATTCGATCTTACGTTCTTGCCTTACAATTTTTCTTGCTTTCCCAAGGTCTTGAAAATCTGAAAGATGAAATTCCGGCATTTTAATATCATTTCGACCTTGTCGAAGTAAGTTTAACGCATTAATTACTGACTCATCAATATCATTCATCTCGATTTTAGCCTCAGCATAATTTAGTAGTACTTCAGCGTACCTACACAAAATAATCGGATAATCACCTTGAGCTAACTTATCCACGTATTCTGGATCACTATATTTACGAAACAAATACCCTGTGTGGGACACTGCAATAGGACTAGCAGTATAGCAATTGTTATTATTTACTCGAGTATTAGTTGCGTAATTCCAGCATAATACACTGTCGATATGAGTTTCATACTGGAAATCTCCGAACCTACTGCTTGGAGTAACTATCGTCAAAGATAGCCGTGGATCCCTGTTAGAGAAAGGATCATTTTTATCAAATAGAGGGGATTCATTAATGTTCTTCCCATCTATACACAAATATGAATCAACTAAGTATTGTGTAGGTACATATGAACTATATCCACCTACTGGATTTCGGCCTTGTAAAACTCGGGGTAAGGTATGATATCTATTGAGTAAGGAACTATATTCTACTTTTAAAATTACTTCTTTATTGCCAGGATCGAACAATCCTTGAGATATAAATAGATCGGCATACCTAGGATATAATTCATATTGTTCTGAATTTATCACAGCTTCTGCTGCACTAGAAGCACTACTATAGTCACCCATATAAAGTGCAATTCTTGATAAATACGCATATGCTGATCCTCTAGTCGCTCTTCCTAAGTCTTCAGTATTATCATATTCTAGTGGTAAAAGTTGTGATGCATCAGTAAAATCTTGCATAATTTGACTATAAACATCAATTTTTGGATCTCGTATAACGCTTCGACTATCACTAACACTTTCGATGGGGGATGTTATCAAAGGCACATCACCGAAATACATCAAAAGTTTTGAATAATAATATCCTCTTAAAAAATATAACTCTCCTTTGAATCTAGAAAATTGCGCAGGACTAAGTAACTCCTTCTTTTCGTCCAAAATTTCAATCATTACGTTGCATCTAGCCACACCTTGAAACATTCTACTCCAGGTTGTGACTATAGTACTGTTAACATCATCATGTACACCAAGTGCTATATTATGTGTTGCGTTGTTTTCTCTGATATATGCCAGATTTGTTAAACCATCTAAAGCTAAAGGAAAGACATAGTTATTAGCATTCGTTTCCTGTAAAAAGGAATAACAAGCATTCACTCCACCTTCAATTTCATCTGCGCTGTTATAAAAAGTCTCATATGAGGGTGTGTCAAGTGGATACTTATCCAAAACATTCTGACAGGAAACCAGAAACAAGTTAAATACCATAATAGAAAATATATATGCTCTCATAGTGTAAAATTTTAAAAGTTAACATCAAGTCCGAAAGAATAAATCTTGATTAATGGCATAGAATTTCTAGCCGTCCAATCATGCTGTTCTGGATCATTTCCTGGAGCCATATGCTTAACTGTAATTAAGTTCTGCGCTGCAATGTAAAGTCTAAGGCTCCCAATAGAAACTTTATCAAGTACAGATTTAGCAAAAGTATAACCTAGCTGGACATTTTTCAGTCTCAGATAGGACGCATTCTGTACCCAAAAGGTGGAGGGTTGTATATTATTTGGACTCACGACAAACATTCGTGGATACTCAGCATTTGCTTGCCCTTCTTGCCACATTCCGTCTCTTTGCCACTTTTGAACGTTCCCATTATTATTAAAGGCCCAAGCTAAATCATGATACAAGTATCCATCTCTCTTACCAACCCCTTGCCAAAACATTCCAAAATCCAAATTCTTAAATTCACTAAAAATATCTATTCCAAATGTCAACCTCGGAATTGTATTCCCCATAACAATATAGTCGTCACCATTAATTATTCCATCCCCATTTAAATCTTCATACTTAATATCCCCACCTTGCAAATTACCAAACTGTGAAATGGGATATTCTTGAGCTTCACTCCAAGTTCGAAATAATCCATCACTTTGAAGTCCCCAAAGAGAATTGATTGGGTATCCTTCTCTATTTGTATTTATATTGAAATTGTTGACTATATCTCTCATATCAACAATCTTATTATGTACATCAGATAAATTACCAGTCACCTTCCAAAAAAAATCATTGTTTCCTCCGTTGTATGTAACACTCAAGTCCCAGCCCCAATTCTCAACTATACCCGCATTTTGTTTGGGTGCATTGTTATACCCCATGATAGCAGGGATATCAATCGACATTAAAATACCATCGGTTCTTTTGAAGTAATAATCTAATACTATGTCAAATCGATTAAAAATCCCAATGTCTAGCCCTATATCACTCATGGTAGTAGATTCCCAGCTTAAATCCCTAATAGAAAAGTTTGTTGCTGCAAAACCATTTAAAACATTTCCATTTAAAACAATTTGCTGATTTATATTTATATTAGTAGCATATTCATAATTACCTACTCCCATTTGATTTCCAAGTTGTCCCCATGAGGCCCTAAATTTTAAATTATTTATCCATTGAATATTATTAATAAAACTCTCTTCTGAAATGCGCCATCCAAAAGAAAAAGAAGGAAACAACCCCCATCTGTATCCCTTCGCAAATCTAGAAGATCCATCATATCGAATATTTGCCTCGAAAAGATATCGATTCAGGTAGCTATAATTTATACGTCCAAAATATGATTGAAGTGCCCATTCATTTGCACTTCCATTGACAACCTGGTTGCTAACAGGAAATGCATTTATTTGATCAAAACTAAATTGGCTACCTTCTCTATACCCCGTTAAATACTCATAATAATTGGTGATTTGCTGAAATCCACCTAAAATTATAAAATCGTGAGCATGATAGTTATTGCTATAATTCAATAATAGTTTAATATCATTATTAATCGAATAGTTTTTATTCATATTGATTGTTCTTAATTGCGGCTTTGTTCTAGTGACTATCTCCTCTATATCATAATACTCAGTTACATTTTGAAAATCTTTACTGTTATTAAAATTAATTCTTGGAGCAAAAGAAAATTCTACATTGAAGTTATTTATAGGCGAATAACGAGTTCGAAAATTCATCAGCACAAATTGAGTTGATATATTATTCTCTCCTGCATATTTTTTTTGGCTTATAACCCAAGGATTCTCCGAACCGAGAATTAATTCTGCTGGACGGTTACCTGGTGTTTTATGAGGATTCATAGGTGGAGTCCTCCATATCTGACTCAATGCAAAAGATGTCGAATGAGGCTCTGATATTAAAGAATATGATCCAGCGATATCGAATGAGGTATTGAATTTTTCAGAAAATTCGTAATCAGCATTTAAACGCAGTCTATATCGTTTCAATCTTGTGTCAGGTAAGATTCCCACTTGATCTTGATAATTTAGCGATAATAATGTTTTCAATTTATTAGTTCCTCCCATAAATGATAAATTATGTTGATGTTGTAACGCAGGAACCTTAAAAGTTACATCTGCCCAGTTTGTACTTGGGTATTTATATGGGTCATTATTCAGATTCTGTTTGTAATTATTAATATGATCCTCCCCATAAATTATTCCTCCAGGTTCACCTTTGTCGTTTCGTGTATCATTCGATAAAGCAAGATCATATAACTCCATAAAATCTATTGACCCGAGATATAATGGAATATCCGTATAAGTTTGAAAACCTATATTTGTATTATAACTAATCGAAAACTTATCTGTCACTCCTCTTTTAGTTGTAACCAAAATCACTCCATTTGCAGCTCGGGAACCATAGATTGCAGCAGATGCAGCATCCTTTAGAATAGATATACTTTCTATATCATTTGAAGACACTGAGTTTAATGAGCTCTCAATTCCATCAATTAATATCAAGGGATCATTGTTGTTAAGTGTTCCTATTCCCCTTATTCTTATTGTTTCTCCTTCCTTGCCTGGTTGTCCTGAATTGGATGTTATAGTTACACCTGATGCCATGCCCTGCAAAGCTATTGCAGTATTTGTGACAGGGCGTTTTGCAACATCAGAACCTCTAACAACTTCAACTGCTCCGGTCAAATTAACCTTCTTCTGAACACCATATCCCACGACAACCACCTCATCAAGCAACTGA
>CAZVQI010000120.1:0-6153 GCA_964629155.1 uncultured Flavobacterium sp. | reverse complement strand
AATATTTTACCAGCGAATTGTTGGCGTCGTCAAATTTGATCCAGCTCAGGACATTACGTGGATTCTGACCACTGAGAGAAAGGGTGATCACCATCAAAACTGTGATCAGGAAAATGTTTTTATAGAGATGCATAGCAGGGTGAATTGCTGAGTGAAATTAAAGATCGATTTTTACTCCTCCAAAACTAACATTTTCCAACATGATGGAAGATCAAATGACGGGGAAATGGGGTCATCGGATGGAATAATGGGTTGAGGAACTTCCTAAATTATTAGCTCACCGAGACCCAAACTCCTTATCAATACACCATTAAAAATAAATCTGTATCCGGGTCTAAGTGCAACTCAATCCCTTCGTTAAGTTCCTGCCCACTTAGAACATACAACAGTTCTCCTTCCCGATCTGCTATTTTATATTGACGATCCGAACGAACGGTAAACCATTCCGGAAACTGGTTAATCCGGGGCCAGTCCAGTGGCATATTCATCACTTCCGCATGTCGGGCATTGTCAAAGTAAAGCGTTCCATCCCATTTTTCAACAGAATTCAGTGCCAGGTACAACGTGTCGTTGGAATATTCCGCACCCAAACGGATATTCTCTGACCAGGGGCGCACGTAAGTTCCTTGTGATTTCCACAAATTGTACATAATCGTCGTTCTGGCAAAGTTACCATCTCCGTACCACCCTTCAATGATTCCGCTGCCTTTCCACTTTTGTGCGTTCTCTCTGAAACTCGAATCCTGGATGAACCACATGATTTTAATTTCCTGATCAATCCAATTGACAACACGTTTATCCGGAAATCGGTTATATAGATTAATAGCGCCTTCAATAGCATCGGCGAACCCGTCAGCACCCTGATTTTCCCAATTGAAATTATGGTACTTCGATAAATTTCCGTAGATGGTTTCCAACGGCTCTTTATATTTTTCAATTTGATCTATCATATACACGGAATAATAGCCATTGAGAAGATACCCCCATGAATCCGATATCCCATCCTGTACGACATCTCCTGTTTGAGAGTTGATCGCATTGTAAAACAATCCATCTTCATTGCGTCCATGCTCGAGGATAAAATCAAGCAATCGATACAGGGGTTTCTGATAAGTTTTTTTCTTCGTCGCATCTGCATAGTGCAAGGTCACATAAAGCTCACACAATCCTGCCACTAATTCACATCCATGATCCCGCATCCTGAGGTATTCAAAATGGCTCAGAGGATATCCATTTCCCAAAAGGAAATAGTCCCCTATTTGCTCAGCCCAATCCAGATACTGAGATTTTCCCGTCATCCAGTACATTCTCGAAAGCACCTGAAGAAGATCTCCATTTATCTCCGCCTGGGCAGCGGGTCCAAATGCATCATCAAACTCCCCTACCACATCGATATGGTTGTTTAGATCCTCCAACATGGTTTCCATTCGGACAAACCACGGACTTTCCCCGAGCCATTCCATCAAAGGCATCAAACCGTCTTTCAAATATTCGGAGGTGCCAAACACGATTCTTTCCATCGACACTTCGTCATGATCAAATCCTTTTTTGCTGAAAGAATACGTATCGGGTAAAGATTCCACTCTCGAAGTTAATTTTGCTTCATTTTCCAGCATCTCCTGTATGACCCCGGTAAACTTTTCGACGTCAGTAAAAAAACTGGTTAAAACGAGAAAAGGATAATTGTCAGCCGCACAATCTTTAGCGTTCCAAATATCACCGTTTCGCCCTTCTTCGATCACACGAGGAACCAGTTTACTTTCCGGATCTGCGAATGCAAGCCAATCATTCATGTAGTTGTTACATCGTACATATCCTTCTTGTGCTATTATTGAATTTTGAGTCGCAGTAGCAAAATGCCGCTCCTGATGTGCTGAGATGATGGTGGACTTTTCACTACATGACAGAACTGCACTACAAAATAATACCCATGCGGCCAGAATCTGCACCATTTTTGAATTAAATAAAAGGAGAGGTAATTTTTTCATTGGGCATTTGGGTGTCTGGATTCTTCATTTATTATACCTTGGTTATCATAGGTGTAAATTACATAAAATTCAGCATTGAGAACAAAAAGAATGGCCAGGAAGACTTTCGCCTGGTTCCACCCGGCCATAGAAAATACTCTGGGATTTCTTCCCTGAAAATATCAAACAAATTTCTTCCACATTTTACCCTGTATTCACCGCCGCCACCACAGATTTAGACACCGTTCTATTTTCCAGCCATGAGGACTTACTTCAATTTCTCCAGATATTCTACCGCAAATTTCACATCCTCCAGATTATCTTCCCAATCGTGCTCACATTCCACGAATATCGGACCCTGGAAATTCTGCCGTTTCAGTTCAGCCATCACTGCCGGATAATCGATCACCCCGGTACCCAACTTAATATCATTCGCATCGATATTCCCAAATTCATCGAGGTCCTTCGCATGAATGCTGATGAGATGGCCTTCCAGCGCTTTCAGGCATTCCACCGGATCCAGCCCACTGCGCACCCAATGACCCAGATCACCGCAGGCCCCAAAATTTTCGTGTCCTTCGATCGCAGCCAACACAGAATCCGGGTGCCAAAAAATACTATGACCCTGGGCGTGCTGATGGATCGCCAACCTTACATCATATTTAGCAGCCAGTTCATGGACAGGTCCCCACATTTCCCGCGCGGGTTCACCCACCAAAAATGACAGGCCCAATTCGTCAGCTTTTTTAAATTGCTCCTCCCATTCTTCAATGGTATTTCCTCCTGCATACATCGATGGCATGTGCAAATCGGCCTCTTCGATCATGTTGTTTAATTCATCCACCTCCCGGATTGACAGATCCGGTATTCGCTTCTCATCAAAATCAGGCCCCAGATTGTGGAAGAAAAATCCTTCCACCCATGCTACACCAGCCTCTTTGGATTTGTCGAGGCTTTCAGCGAATGGAAATCGGTTGAAGGAATACAGGGCCACCCCGATGGGCATGTTGGTCCCCGAAGATTGATTGGTCGATTGTTGGTTTTCGGTCTCAGGAGTGTTTCCACATCCTGTCAAAAGAATCACCATCAGACACCAGAAAATTTGCTGGATTTTACCATAATTGATTGTCATTTCTTCAAATTTTATACCCATCCTGTTGAATAATAAAGCCCAATCACCAGAAAGACGATTACGACCTTTAAAATAGTCAATGCAAAAATATCTTTGTACGATTGCCTGTGCGTCAGCCCGGTCACGGCTAACAAGGTAATCACGGCACCATTGTGGGGTAAGGTATCCATCCCCCCACTGGCCATGGATGCCACCCGGTGGAGCACTTCCATCGGAATGTTGGCCTTTTCAGCCATCGCAATATATTGTTCACTCATGGTGGCCAGGGCAATACTGAGTCCCCCGGAAGCAGAGCCTGTTATTCCAGCGAGGGTGGTGGTCGTCACCGCCTCATTGACCAGTGGATCTTTAAAGACAGTTCCCAGGCCGGTACTCACCGTTTTAAAACCCGGAAGTGAAGCAATCACGGCTCCAAATCCATATTCAGAAGCCGTATTCAAGGTAGCCAATAATGCGCCACCAACCGAAATATTGAGGCCCGAAGTAAAATTTCTCTTGATTCGATGGTAAGAAAATAAGATGACAACCAGGATTCCGATGATCAAACCGCCTGAAACGGCCCAAATTGCCGATATGGTGGACACGATAATGGGGTCGACCTGATCGATGCCAATGACCATAAAATCAATTTCCCGACCATAGTGCGAATCAAAAAACACGCCTAACAATTTGTTGAAGACGGCTACACAAATCAAAGGCAAAATAGCTATATAGACGGGCGGGACGGGGCCTGCTTCTCTTGCTTCCGGTTCATTTTTGTGGTTTGTGCCATACCCTTCATTCCTAAGAAATGCCCGTTTTTTCTGTCCGTTCAAATAATACATACCCAGGAATAACATCAACATTCCTCCTGTCAATCCGAGAACAGGCGCAGCCCAGGCGTCGGTATTAAAAAATGATGTCGGTATGATGTTTTGAATCTGCGGTGTTCCGGGAAAGGAATCCATCGTAAACGTAAACGCTCCCAGAGCAATCGTTCCCGGGATCAACCTTTTGGGAATTTCAGCGTTCTTGAACAGATCCGAGGCAAAGGGATACAGCGCAAACACCACCACAAACAGGGAGACACCTCCATAGGTCAGGATAGCCCCCACCAGGACGATGGACAATATGGATTGTTTGGGGCCAAACCATCGAATGATGGCCCGGGTAATGGACTGTGCAAAACCCGACATTTCGATGAGTTTTCCAAATATGGCCCCCAGCAGGAAGACGGGAAGATACAATCGAACAAACCCGGCCAACCGGTCCATGAATATCCCCGTAAAAAAGGCCGGAATCCATTCTGGGCTGTACAGCAAAACACCCAACATGGCTGCTATTGGGGCAAAGATGATTACACTCGCACCCCGATACGCCACAATCATCAGAAATACGAGGGGGATAAGAATCAAGATCGCATCCATCCGGATTTAGGAATTTTATGTTTTCCAGATAAATATGACACCATTTAATAAAATAACAGAATTTAAAATGGATTTTCGCAACATTCGGGTTTATTTGCTCATGGTCTTCAGTACGCTCGCTATGTGGAATGTTACCAGATTCATCGGAAAGGTTCCAATTTGGATTTCGGTGACTACAAATAAGCCATTTTTACGACCGGCCGCTTGAAGAAACAGGGCTTGCATGGGATACCATGGTTTAATCCAACTCTCCCATCTCCCCGTACTTTTTGGGCTGTTCGGACCTTGCTGCCACTTTTTCAGATTAGTCCAACAAGGCGATTAATCTTCTATTTTACCCCGGCGTTAAAATCAGTTTTCGCAAATCCAGCAACGCACCGCCTTCGAACGCCTCAGCGGGGCGGAACACGACCCGGTGGTACCCTTTGGACAAATTCAGGGTTCCGACCTGGGTGGTTTTAAACGTTTCCCATGAACCCGTTTTTCCAACTTTCCCACGGATTTTTTCTGAACCCGCCTCGATGACAAATTCCTTCCCGGCCTCCTGATCTGCGACCGACCATTCCATTTCCACCTTGTATGTACCAGGTTGCTCTACTTCCATGTCCCACTCGATCCGATCCTCACCGGTAAACCAGCCAAATGCTTCCCACTCCGGCATGAATTCGATTTCAGGTCCAATACCCCGCCCATGAATAGCCTTTAGTTCCAGGGTACCATTGGCGGCGGGATAGGTGATTTGGGGGATATTGAGGCTATCTTGCATTTCTTCCCGCTTCTCTGCGACGTATTGACCCACCGTACCGACCGGTGCGATCCAGATTCCATTCGTCGGATCGTTGGCGTAGGCGCACAACTGGCGCAGCATGGATAAATAGGTAGCCTGACTACCTTCATCGGCCGTTTCATGACCTGCCAGAATCAGCCACTGGCCTTTTTTGGACGCAGCCTCTATTATGGGAAGGATTTCATCAAAGCTTTTGTTATCCATTTTCATACCCGTAAGAGCGGCCATATCACAATACCACGGATCCACAGGAGCTTCGCTAAGCCATAATCTTCCCGTCACGAACATTTCAGAAATCAGTGGAATAAAGCTTTGAGACTTAGTGCCCTTACCCAGGGTTGTTTGACCACACGGATAGGCATAGGAAATCATCTTCACGCCCAACATTTCTTCGATTTCCTGATTGGCCCGGGATAATTCTCGGCGCATGCGATCCAGGCTGTAATCTTCCAGGGCAAATCTCGGCCATCCAAAATTACCGCTGCAGGGATGATAGACAGAGTGGTTTGCCAATTCATGCCCCCATTTGACGGCCGCTTCCCACCCCGGCAAATTATCCCGAACCCGATCCGGTATAACATAAAAGGTAGCTTGCACACCGTACTCATGAAGCATCGCTGCGCCGGTGGGATTGCTCGACCGCGCATCATCAAAACTGAGGCTCAGTGCCATTCGTTTTCCTTCCGGCCAGGGAAAGTCGGGATTTTGGGCTAATGCATCATTGGAGACCCCAAAAGTGGCAGAAAAAAGAATTAGGAAACAACGGAAATATTGGGTAAACATCGACATAGGGTAGGTATTTTTGTATTCACTATTTACTTAACAATTCGCTTTCAAGATAACCAGATACCGCTTCGATCA
>CAZVQI010000119.1:0-6250 GCA_964629155.1 uncultured Flavobacterium sp. | reverse complement strand
CAATATCTAAACCTTGAGGAAAAGTATAATGAAAACGATCAAAAACTCCTTTGTTAATTGGTATTTCTTTAGTTCTTATATCTTTTTCTTCCGATTTCTTGTAATACACCACTTGTAGCTTAGACAATCCATAATCATCCGAAAGTTCTCCTATAAGGATATTTTTATCAATTCCTAAACTATCCGGAATATTACTAATAGTAATACTCGGATAATTATCTTTAATCACATTAATTTTATAGTGTAATTTTTCGTGATGTTTTTTGTTTTTATTAGAAGTAAGAATCTGATATTCTGTGCTTTCAAAAATATTTTTAGTAAATAAGAATTGATTATTTTCTCTTTTAAATTCATTTATATTTTCTTCTGAAACCCATTCTATTACATCAGTAGTTTGAGCGTTCACTTTCCATTCTACTTTAGTTCCTTCCGGAATTACAGCATTCCCGGTTCCTTTGACAGTTTCTGATTTTCTGCTTAAATAAGACGGGAAGACAAACTTCATCTCAAAATTAGCTATAACAGGTACTTCTACAACTTCCAAAATATAACTCGGAGATGAAACTTTATTAGCTTGTACATAGAATTCCGTATTTTTTACAGGTTTTGAAAATCTATATTGAAACTCCCCCACCCCGACATTTTCTAAATAATAACTCTCATTACCCAAAACAATCATCACTTGGTCAGGAATAACTTTTCCTTTTGTGGTTACATTAAGAATAAAATCTTCTCCTTGATTAACTTTTAGTTCTGAATTACGAATTAAAAATTCAAAAGGTGCAGGAGGCGAATAACGTTCGCTGTAATTGACAACTCTTGTCATACTATCTTTAATCACATCCGAATTACCACTTACAAAAAATAGTAAAAACAACAAAACCGGGATAATTGCTAAAGGTGAATATTTTAAACTCTTTTTAAAATCAACCGCTCTTGTAAACGGAACAGGACTTAAATTATCTGCTTTTTGTCTAATAGAAGCCAACAATAACTCCGACTTTTCCTTACTTTCTGCTAACTGTAAAAAGTTAGTCAATTTATCATTTACTTCAGAAAAATGATTTCCAATAATTTTAGAAGCTTCTTTATATCCTATTCCTTTTTGAATTTTAAACAATCTAAATAGCGGAAAACAAATAAATCTAAAAAATAAAAACAGCTCTACTCCCACAAACAACCAAAACAGAACCGTTCTTCCTGCAGGTTTAAGCCATAAAAAATATTCAATAAAAAGTGTAAATAAAAAGTACAACAAACCTATTCCTATAAAAAATATAGTTCCTTTTATCAGCTGGTTTGTATAATATTTTCGTATGAATTGCTCTAATTTACTATATATCAGTTCTATACCGGACATATTCTTTAGTTTGTAACCGATAAAATTATGAATTATTTACGAATTATTAATTATGAATTACGAATTGGGAGAAATTTAACGATTTAAACAAAGGAAGTTTTTGAAAATAAAAGATACAGCCGTTAATAGTATGGAGTTAAGTTATTACAAATTTGTTTTTCTCAGGAGAGTTTTCAACAACTATTAAAAACAAATCAAATATAAACTTTTTAAAATTTTATAATATGGTATGTTGTATATGCTGTTAATAGTTGAAATAAAAAAAATTGAAAAATTTGTTTTTAAAGATATACTTATTTATTCAAAAGTAATTAACAACCAATATCTATTTTTTGAAATTGATAATCAATGATTTTTTGTATATTACTAACAATCGTTGAAAACCTTTTTTCAAGGCAAAATTTTAATAACTTAATATAGATTTAATGTTAATAACTACAAATTTTACATCAATAAATTTTTAGTATTTTCTAACAAATTAATTTGGAAATAATTTTCGGATTATCTATTGTAAATTTTTTAATTCAAACCAAAAATATTTCTTGAAATTTACTCTGAGATATCAACAAATACTGTTAATTCACAATTTACTGAAAACAAATATTTTGTAATAATGAATTAACAATAGTGGTTTACAGTTGTAAGAAATGTTAATGTAAATGAACTTCATTTTTGTTAAAGTATTATAATATATAATATTTATAAGGCTATAGAACATATTAAATTTTCCTGTTAGGATAAAAATATGTAATTTTGAACTATTATTTCTACAAAATGGCTTCTGATAAAAAAACAGTTTTTAAAGGAATACGGTTTTTAGCTATTGCACTTCCACTTGTTTTTATAGGACCTACTGTTATTTATAGCTCTTTTAAAAATAAAGAACATTATTTATATCACGTAGTACTTACTATAGGAATTTTGTGTTGTATCTTAGGAATGTTTTTTATTTTCAAAGGTGTAAGAACAATAGTTAAAGGCGTGTTTAATGAATAAATAAAGAATTCAACTCTTCTATTTTTATATAAAAGATAGTAATTTCTTCCGAAAACGTAAACTACTAAAAATCTATATTTAAGGCATTTATAATGAAAAAAATAATATTATTTTTTGGTATGGTTTTATTGATTTCTTGCTATCGTCAGGAAAGAAACTGTACAAATTTTAAAACAGGAAAATTCAAGTTTGAACATGAAATAGATGGAGTGAAAAAAGTTACTTACTTTGAAAGAAAAGACAGCTTAGAAATAGAAAATTTTGAAGGTAAAACAGATTCTTCGTATGTAAGATGGATAAATGATTGTGAGTATATTTTACAGAAAATTAATCCGAAAAACAGACATGAACAAAAAGGAGTTCATATAAAAATACTTACAACCTCAGAAAATTCGTATAACTTCGAATTTAATTTAGTAGGAGACACTCACAAACAAAAAGGTGTGGTTATAAAATTAGAGTAATGTAAATTCATCTCAGTACTCAAAAAACCAACATATTTTAAAAAAGAAATGACAAATAATAAAGGTTTAAAAAGTTGGCTTGAGGAGTTAAAACCGAATAATAACCCTTTAATAATAGCGGGACCTTGTAGTGCAGAAACAGAAGAACAGGTATTAAAAACAGCTCATCAGATTAAAGATACCGAAGTTTCAGTTTTAAGAGCCGGAATATGGAAACCCCGAACTCGCCCCGGAGGATTTGAAGGAGTAGGAGCTATTGGATTGAAATGGTTACAAAAAGCCAAACAAGAAACAGGATTGTTGTTAGCTACTGAAGTGGCTACCCGAGCTCATGTGGAATTGGTTCTTGAGCATGATATAGATATTGTGTGGATAGGAGCAAGAACAACAGTAAACCCGTTTGCTGTCCAAGAAATTGCAGAAGCCCTCAAAAATACGGACAAAATAGTACTGCTTAAGAATCCTGTAAATCCTGATTTATCACTTTGGATTGGAGGATTGGAAAGATTGTATAACGCAAATATTAAAAAGCTCGGAATAATCCATAGAGGATTTTCAACTCACGAAAAAAACAAGTACAGAAATAATCCGGAATGGCAGATAGCCATTGAGATGCAAAGTAAATTTCCGGATTTACCGATGATTTGCGATCCTTCACATATCACAGGAAACAGAAATATGATTCAACAAGTATCTCAACAAGCATTAGATTTGAATTATGACGGATTGATGATTGAAACACATATAAATCCGGATAAAGCTTGGAGTGATGCTGCTCAACAGGTAACCCCTGATGAGCTTAAAAACATTTTGAAAAACCTCAAAGTTAGAAAACAAACGGAAGAAGATTTTGATTATACCTCTGCCATTGCCAAACTTCGTACACAAATAGATGAAATTGACGGAAAAGTTCTGGAAATCATAGGAAAAAGAATGAAAATAGTTCAACAAATAGGAGAATTAAAAAGAGAAAGAAATGTGGCTATTCTCCAAAACCACCGATGGCAAGAAATCTTAGAAAGAATGCTTTTAATAGGAAAACAAGAAGAATTAAGCGAAGAGTTTATCATAAGTTTGTTTAAGGCGGTACATCAAGAAAGTATTCACCATCAGGGAAAGGTGATTAATGAATAATAAATTGACATTAAAAATAAATGAAATTCTATAAATATCAGGGCACAGGAAATGATTTTGTGATAATTGACAATCGCAATAATTTTTTCCCGAAAGAAAATACAGAACTTGTAGCTAAGTTATGTGACAGACGTTTCGGAATAGGAGCAGACGGCCTTATTCTTTTAGAAAACGCTTCTGAAGCAGATTTTAGAATGGTATATTATAATTCGGACGGAAATGAAAGTTCTATGTGCGGGAACGGAGGCAGGTGCATCGTTGCTTTTGCTAAAAAACTTGGTATTATACAAAACGAAACAACTTTTATAGCTACTGACGGATTCCATTACGCTACTATTAACAAAGATACTGTTTCGCTTCAGATGAAAGATGTAGATCAGATAAAACAAGCGGACAATTATGTTTTTTTAGACACAGGCTCGCCTCATCACATTGTTTTTGAAGATGATTTAGAAAAACTTGATGTAAAGACAAAAGGTGCAGAAATTCGATACAGTAATTTGTACGGAAAAGAAGGAAGTAACGTAAATTTTGTAAAACAAATAGGTGAAAATTCTTTTGCTATCAGAACATATGAAAGGGGTGTAGAAAATGAAACGCTTTCGTGTGGAACAGGAGCTACAGCTGTAGCTATTGCTATGAGTGAATTAGGAAGAACAACTTCAAATAAAATTCATATAAAAGTACAAGGAGGAGACCTACAGATTACTTTTACTAAAGGCAACGGATATAAAAAAGTTTTTCTTACCGGAGAAGCTGTTTTGGTTTTTGAAGGAAAAGTTAACGGATTGGTATAAACTTTGAAAGCTTTAACAAAAGGAAGAAAAACTTTTTGTTTTTTAAATTTAGAAATACCTTTGTATATAAATCCAAAACCCTACCATTATGAAAAAAATTATTTTAATATTTGCTTTCGCAGCAATTTTAACCTCTTGTAAATCTACTCTTGATACAAAGTCTCAAGGAGGAATAAAAGGAAATTGGATAATTACTAATGTAAGTTATTCAGGTTCTGATGTCATAAAAGTAAATTCCTTTAATATTGCAGAGGCAAAGTGTTTTGAATCAAGTCAATGGAAATTTGTTCCGAACAATAATACAGGAACGATGCAATTAACTAAAGCAGGATGCCCGGCCTTTAGTAGCCCTATTGTATGGACAATCACCAAATCAGGTGATTTTACACTCAAAATTACCGAAGGAGATAAAGCTAAAAATGTATCTCAAGGTTATTTCCTGAAAGTAAGGAATCAAACGGAAACTTCTTTCCAATTAGTTGATAATGTAAATGTTGGAGGTAAGAATACGGAGATTGTATATCAATTCGTTAAACAATAAAATTATATCATTATGAAAAGAATAAAACTATCATTAGTCGCTTTTTCTGTTTTGACAACTTCTGTATTTACGGGTTGTGATGCAGTAAAAAATGCCAGTAACGAACAAAAAGGAGTAGCTATAGGAGCTGCTGCCGGAGCGGTTATTGGAGGTATATTAGGAAATAATTTAGGTAAGGGAGGTAATACTGCAGCAGGAGCAATAATCGGAGGAGCTGTTGGAGGTTTGGCAGGAGGAGTTATCGGAAACAAAATGGACAAACAAGCTCAAAAAATTGAAGAAGCGCTTCCGGGAGCAGAAGTAGAAAGAGTAGGAGAAGGAATTCAGTTAGTATTAGGAGAAAATTCCGTTAATTTTGATACAAATAAATCTACTCTTACGACTAAAGCTAAAGAAAACCTTGATAAATTGATTCCTGTATTTACAGAATATGCTGAAACCGATATAAAAATATATGGTTATACAGACAGTACAGGACCGGCAGATTTCAATTTGAAATTATCACAGCAAAGAGCTGACGCAGTAAAAAATTATTTAGTGAGCAAAGGATTAAAAGCTTCTCGTTTTGAAACAAAAGGAATGGGAAGTGCAGATCCAATTGCTGATAACTCGACTGTAGAAGGACGTAGTAAAAACAGACGTGTAGAATTTGCTATTACAGCTAACGAAACCATGATTAAACAAGCTGAGCAAGAAGCAAAATAAACTATATCAAAAAAGAAAGTAAAAGAGGATTGAAATTTCAATCCTCTTTTTGTTTATCGTGTAAAATAGATATACCCTTGCAATGGAGTAGGATAATCTTTATCATTTAGCTCAAGAATATAAAAATAGGTTCCGGTAGGAGCTTCTCCGGACATAAAACTATTTCTTTGATTTACTTCTCCTTTCCATTTCGGAGTATTATTATTTCCTTTCCAGATAAGTTCTCCCCACCGAGAGTAAATAAAAAGTTCAA
>CAZVQI010000118.1:0-6253 GCA_964629155.1 uncultured Flavobacterium sp. | reverse complement strand
AAATCATTGTGAGTCGAGAACGAGTAGCCGATTTCAAGAATTGGATTGGGTGATTGTTTAAGGTATAGAATTTTCATAACGACTTTTTGCAGAGCGAAAAAGTTATTCCTAACTTAGCGCTTTATGTAAAACGAATTTTATGCCTAAAATACTTATAGTAGAAGACGAAGCAGCTATCCGAAGAGTGCTGTCTAAAATTCTTTTGGACGAAGACGATAAGTACCAAATTGAAGAAGCTGCTGATGGCTTAGAGGCCATGGACAAAATCAAAAAAGAGGACTTTGATTTGGTGTTGTGCGACATTAAGATGCCTAAATTGGACGGTATCGAGGTGCTCGAGGCTACTAAAAAAATAAAACCTGAAACACCCTTTATTATGATTTCCGGTCACGGAGATTTAGAAACGGCAGTTCAATCAATGAGGCTTGGAGCGTTTGATTATATTTCTAAACCACCGGATTTAAACCGATTGCTGACGGCTGTTCGCAATGCGTTGGATAAAAAACAATTGATTGTCGAAAACAAAATTCTCAAAAAAAAAGTAAGCAAAAATTATGAGATGATAGGCGAAAGCCCGGCAATAACTCATATTCGTGAAATTATTGAAAAAGTTGCTCCAACAGATGCAAGAGTACTTATTACCGGAGCTAACGGAACGGGGAAGGAGTTAGTTGCTCATTGGCTGCACGAAAAAAGTGAACGCTCGTCAGCTCCTTTTGTTGAGGTAAACTGTGCTGCAATTCCTTCGGAACTTATTGAAAGTGAGCTTTTCGGACATGTTAAGGGAGCTTTTACTTCTGCTGTTAAAGATCGTGCAGGAAAGTTTGAAGCAGCTCATAACGGAACGCTCTTTTTGGATGAAATCGGAGACATGACACTTTCGGCTCAGGCAAAAGTGCTTCGTGCTTTACAGGAAAATACCATTTCGAGAGTAGGAGCAGATAAGGATATTAAGATAAATGTAAGAGTATTGGCAGCAACAAACAAAGATTTAAAAAAAGAAATAGCCGAAGGACGTTTTCGAGAAGACTTATATCATAGATTGGCGGTTATTCTGATAAGAGTTCCGTCATTAAACGAAAGACGTGAAGATATACCGCTTTTGATTGAACATTTTGCCGAGAAAATTGCCGAGGAACACGGAAGTGCTAAAAAGAAATTTTCAGAAAAAGCAGTTGCTTTGCTTCAAGAATATGACTGGACAGGAAACATCAGAGAGCTTCGGAATGTGGTAGAAAGACTTATAATTTTAGGAGGAAGTGAAATTTCGGAAGCAGACGTAAAATTGTTTGCCAATAAGTAATCACAGGAAGATTTGAAGATATCTAAATATTGTAGCTCTAAAAATTCATAATGGATTTTAACCCATCAGGAAAAATATACTGCTTAAAGCGATATAAACTGATAATCTTTCTGATTTTACAGATTGTTACAGTTCGTATATTGGCTTTTTTTCCTGAGTTTATTGAAAAGTTTTATTCTAACGGATTTTATAAATTACTTTCGGAGGGCTCTCGCAAACTCTTTTCTGCTATCGGATTTTCAGTCGGAGATGTATTATATGGACTGGTAATTGTTTTTTTGATTATCCGAATTATAAAGAAACGAAAACAATGGAACTTCAAATTTTTTGTTTTCGGGATATTAAATGTAGTGTCAGTCTTTTATTTTTTGTTTAATCTGTTGTGGGGGTTGAACTACTATCGTATTCCTCTTACTGAGAAAATGAATTTGTCGTATGAATATTCTTACCGGCAATTATTGGATTATACGGCTAAGCTCATCGAAAAATCAAATACTTTGCATCTTGAAATTACCCGAAATGATTCTGCAAAAGTTATAAACCCTTATTCCAACCAACAGATTTTTGAAAAATCTCAAAACGGATATGATAAGTTAGTCTTGAATTATCCGGAATTTGCCTATAAAAAACATTGTGTAAAAAATTCACTTATCAGTTTGCCTCTTTCTTATATGGGGTTCGGAGGCTATCTGAATCCGTTTACGGGTGAGGCACAAGTAAATGCATTACTTCCAAAATATACTTTTCCGACTACTACTTTGCACGAAATGGCACATCAGATAGGTTATGCTTCTGAGAGTGAGGCTAATTTTATTGGTTATTTAGCTTCAATAAGTAGTGATGATATTTATTTCCGTTACTCAGGTTATATCTATGCCTTACGATATTGCCTACGTAATATTGAAAAAATGAATCCGGGTAAAGTTGAAGAATTACTTTCGGAAATTAATTACGGAATTTTACTCAACTTTGAAGAAAGCAAGCAATTTTGGGAGCATTATCAAACTCCGATAGAAAGATTTTTCAGGTTTTTTTACGATAATTTTCTTAAAGCCAATGCTCAGCAAGAAGGCTTAGAAACGTACAGTAAATTTGTGGGACTTCTTATCAGTTATGATAAACAGGTAATACAGTAAGAAGCTTTGATAGCCCAATCTGATAGCTAAAATTTGTACCTTTGTTGTTTAATCAGATAAGATGAATAAATTAAGAATTGTATTTATGGGAACTCCCGATTTTGCTACGGGAATTCTCGAAGCCCTATTACAAGAAAATTATGAAGTGGTTGGGGTAGTTACAGCTCCTGACAAACCTGCCGGAAGAGGACAAAAACTTTCAATTTCGTCTGTCAAACAATTTGCTTTGGAAAAGGGATTGAAAATCCTCCAACCCACAAACCTGAAAGATGAATCTTTTTTAGAAGAACTGCGATCTCTGAATGCAAACGTGCAAGTTGTGGTTGCTTTCCGAATGCTTCCTAAACAGGTTTGGCAAATGCCGGAATTAGGCACTTTTAATCTTCATGCTTCATTACTCCCCAACTATAGAGGAGCCGCTCCGATAAATTGGGCTATTATTAATGGAGAAACCAAAACAGGAGTTACTACTTTTTTTATTGATGAAAAAATTGATACAGGAGCTATAATTCTGAGTGATTCATTAGAAATTGGAGAAAATGAGAATGCAGGAAGTTTACATGACCGTTTGATGAATCTTGGCAAACAGACAGTAATCAATACTTTAAAACTTATAGCGCAAAATGCTGTAAAAGCAACTATTCAGCCTAATCATAACAATCTAAAAACTGCATATAAACTTAATAAAGAAAACACTAAAGTTGATTGGACAAAGTCTTTAGACCAAATTTATAATTTAATAAGAGGGCTTTCTCCTTATCCTTGTGCATGGACTTTTATTGAAGATTGCAATGAACAATGGAATGTAAAACTATACGAAGCAGAAAAAGAAAAAATTGCGCATAATCATAATACAGGTAAAATTATTTCAACTAAAAAGGAAATCAAAATAGCTGTTTCAGGCGGATATATTAATATAAAAGAGTTACAATTTCCGGGGAAAAAACGAATGAAAGCAGCCGAGTTTCTGAATGGTTTTACATTTTCGGAAGAGGCAAAAGCAGTGTAAATGGTTGGATATAAATATATTTTGTTTACGATAAAGGGGGTTTATTAACAAAACATTATAAGTTATTAACAAATCGGTGTAAAATCGGACAAATCGCTTGCATAACTCACAGAAGCATTTAATTTTGTCAATGAAATTCAACTAATTATTTAACCAAACCATTTAAATCATTAAATTATGAACAAATCAGAACTAATTGATGCTATTGCGGCTGATGCAGGCATTTCGAAAGTAGCTGCTAAAAAAGCGTTAGAGTCAGTAACAAGTAATGTAGCTGCAACTCTAAAAAAAGGAGGTAGAGTTTCTTTAGTAGGATTCGGTTCTTTTTCAGTATCTAAAAGAGCTGCAAGAGACGGAAGAAATCCTCAAACAGGAAAAGCTATCAAAATCCCTGCTAAAAATGTAGTGAAATTCAAAGCGGGAGCTGATTTAGAAGGAGCTGTAAACAAAAAGAAATAATTTGTTTTACGCTTCTGAAACAAACAAAAAGGTGTCAATTTTTTTTTTGACACCTTTTTTTATAATAAGTCTTAATAAAGTTGAATTGCAAAAAGCTATGATTTTTTTTCTTTCTTCATAGCGTTGAAATAAGCTGCTCTGCTCAAAGGTTCGTATTCTTCAGTTTCTCCCAACATTACCAAACTGTCATCTTGAGTTTTGCGGAAGCTGTAATGAGCTAAATTTCCGGTTCGGGTGCATACCGCATGAACTTTGGTTACATATTCGGCTGTAGCCATTAGTGCAGGCATAGGTCCAAACGGATTTCCTTTAAAATCCATATCCAAACCTGCTACAATCACTCTTTTTCCACTGTTTGCCAAATCATTACACACAGCTACAATTTCATCGTCAAAAAATTGTGCTTCATCAATTCCTACTACATCGCAATCACTTGCCAGTAGGCGAATATTGGCAGATGACGGAACCGGAGTAGAATGAATTTCGTTAGCATTATGCGAAACTACTTTTTCATTATCATATCGCGTATCAATCGAAGGTTTGAAAATTTCAACCTTTTGTTTGGCAAATTGTGCTCGTCTTAATCGGCGGATAAGCTCTTCGGTTTTTCCCGAAAACATCGAACCGCAGATAACTTCTATCCAACCGAATTGCTCCTTGTGATTTACCGTATTTTCGAGAAACATTTTTTAGGTTTTTATAGTTGAAAAGATGAATACTTTTCATTACTTTGTATCGCAAACAAATATATTAAAAACAAAGATGTTTACTCAAAAATAATTATCAACAATTATGAAAAATCGTTTAGAAGCAGAACTAATCAGTATTGCACACAGAATCCTGAAGTTAAAGAATAAATCGGAGGTGATTCAACTTCAGCAGGAAGCCTTGGCTCTGTACGAAAAGTTGTCGGTTTTAAGGTTTGTGGAAGAAAATTATGATGATGTGTCGATTGAAATTCCTGCGGATGTTGAGGCAAGGTTAGAGAACACTACTTCGACTAAAGAGGAAGCGGTAGTTCAGGAAAAAGTAAACGAAACAAAAGAAGAGGCAATCATCACACAGAGCGAAACTTTGTTTGCAGATTTTGCTAAGGAAGAAAAACCTAAAAAAGAAGAAAAGCTGAAAATAGACGATTTTCAGGTTCGTTTTGAGGAATTTGAAGCTCAACTCTCTAATGCAAAACCAACTCAAACCAAAGTAGTGGTTGAAGAAGTGACTATAGAGGAAGAACCTATTTTTGTCCCGGTTGAGGCGGTTAAAAAGGAGCAACCTGAACCTAAAAAAGAAGAACCTGTTGCGACAGAACCGGCTAAAAATATTTCAATAAACGATGCCGTCAAAAAGAGTTTTAATATCGGATTAAATGACAGAATTGCTTTTGAATTTCATTTGTTCGGAGGACAGACCGAAGATTTTAACCGTGTTTTATCGCAATTAAATACTTTTCAAACATTTGCCGAAGCAAAAGATTTTATTGAAAATGTTGTAAAACCGGATTACAATAACTGGGTGTCTAAAGAAGAGTACGAAGCACGTTTTTTAGAAATTATTGAAAGTAAATTTTAATAAAAAAGGCCTCACAAACTTAATGTTTGTGAGGTATTCATAAATAAAGACTGCATGTCAAAATTATATATTGTTCCGACTCCTATTGGAAATCTTGACGATATGACTTTCAGAGCCGTAAAAGTACTGAAAGAGGTTGATATGATTTTGGCAGAAGATACCCGAAACAGCGGAAAACTGCTTAAACATTTTGATATTTCAACCCCGATGCAGTCGCACCACATGTACAATGAGCACAAAACGGTTGAAAATATTATTCAACGATTACAAGCCGGTTCAACCATTGCTTTGATTTCTGATGCAGGAACTCCTGCTATTTCTGACCCCGGATTTTTACTGACTCGAGCTTGTGTAGAAAATAATATTGAAGTGGAATGTTTACCGGGGGCTACCGCTTTTGTACCTGCTCTTGTTAATAGCGGACTTCCGAATGATCGTTTTGTTTTTGAAGGATTTCTTCCCGAAAAGAAAGGAAGACAAACGCGTTTTTTAGCTTTAGCGGAAGAAACCCGAACTATGATTTTTTATGTTTCGCCTCACAAACTTCTGAAAACTCTCGAAGAATTTATTCAATATTTCGGAAAACACCGACCTGTTTCTGTATCGCGAGAGCTTACTAAACTTCACGAAGAAACCTTTAGAGGCACAGCTGAAGAGGCGTTGAATTATTTTGGTCAAAAGTCAATCAAAGGGGAAATAGTTGTAATAGTAGGAGGGAAGAGATAATTTTTTATATTAAGTCCCTTTCGGGATAGCATCTATCAGTTTTCGAGAATA
>CAZVQI010000117.1:0-6262 GCA_964629155.1 uncultured Flavobacterium sp. | reverse complement strand
TTGCGTCCAAACAGTGACGTAGATTTGCTTGTGGTTGTCGGTCGGCCAACGACGCATGCGGATCGCAAACGCCTTGTGGCCGAGCTGCTGAGCGTTTCCGGCCGGTATCCTCACGACGACGCCGGTCGGCGTCCTCTCGAACTGATAGTCTTTGATCGCGCCGACCTTTCGACATCCGCTTATCCGGCCCGCAGCGAGTTTGTCTATGGCGAGTGGTTGCGGGATGCGTTCGAGGCTGGTGAGGTGCCCGAGCCAGTGTCCGACCCCGAATTTACCCTGCTGCTGGCACAGGCCCGACAGGAAGCGCGGGCATTGATCGGACCCGATCCCGCCGAACTACTGCCGGTCATTCCTGAATCCGACATACGCCGGGCGATTGGGGATGCGCTTCCCTCGCTGCTCGGCACGCTGGAAGGCGACGAGCGCAACGTTCTCCTGACCCTCGCGCGCATGTGGCGGACGTTGGTTACGGGAGAGTTTGTCCCCAAGGATGTTGCTGCTCAATGGGCGATGACTCGCCTTCCCGATAACGCTGCAACACTGCTGGCTAGTGCGAGAGAGGGGTATTTGAGCCGGACGGCCTATGATTGGTCGGCTCGACGGAAAGAAGCCAGACAAGTGGCCGATGAGCTGGGCGGACGTGTGGCGTCTCTCCTGTCGCGAAACTCCTGACTTAAGCGACAACCCAAAGGCGGCGCAATTCCGGGCTGTGGATTGTCGCCTGTTTTAGTCTCATAATGCACCTATCAGAGACTAAAACCAGAGACAACGCCATGAGACACCAGGACGACCCCGGAACCCTCGACCTGATAACTGGCCGCCTGCTGTTGGGCTATGCCCGAGTGAGCACCGACGACCAGGACTTAACCCACCAACGGGCCGAGCTGCACGCGGCTGGCTGCACCCGCATTTACGCCGAGAAGATCACCGGCACCCGGCGCGACCGCCCGGAGCTGGCCCGCCTGCTCGATCACCTGCGACCCGGCGACGTTGTGACCGTGACCAGGCTCGACCGGCTGGCCCGGAGTACCCGCGACCTGCTGGACATTGCCGAGCGCATCCAGGCGGCCGGCGCTGGCCTGCGCAGCCTGGCCGAGCCGTGGGCCGACACCACGACCCCAGCCGGCCGCATGGTGCTGACCGTGTTCGCCGGCATTGCCGAGTTCGAGCGAACCCTAATCATCGACCGCACTAGGAGCGGCCGCGAGGCTGCCAAGCGGCGCGGGGTCAAGTTTGGCCCCCGCCCTACCCTCACCCCGGCGCAGATCGAGCACGCCCGCGAGCTGATCGAACAGGAGGGCCGCACCGTCAAGGAGGTGGCCGCCCTGCTGGGTGTGCATCGCTCGACCATGTACCGCGTACTAAACAAGGAGACCACCCAATGACCCACCACGACGACGAGCCGGCTTTCCTGGACGACGAAGGCCCATCCAACGACCTGCCCGCGTTCATCTCCACCACCAACGCCCGCGAGCTGTACGGGCTACGCGAAGGCGAGACCGTGGCCGAAGCCATCACCCGCCACCAGGACGAAGGGGCCGCCGTGCGCCGACTGACACCTGACGAAATGGCCGAGCTACGGCGAGACATGGCCGAGTCATCGGCCTGGGCGCGTGCTGAGCTGGCCCGGCGGAGAACTGAAAAAGGCCAGACCTAACCCGCTTGCATGATTTACGCTTTTCTGTAAAATTACAATAACGCAAAGGATGAAAACATGATAATCGGACTTTTGAACCAGAAGGGCGGCGTAGGCAAAACCACCCTCAGCGTGAATCTGGCGGCCAGCCTGGCCCGCACTGGGGCGCGGGTGCTGCTGATCGACGCAGACCCCCAAGGCAGCGCCTTGGACTGGGCGGCAGCCCGCCAGGGTGAGCCGCTCTTTTCCGTGGTCGGTTTGCCCAGACCAACCGTCCATAAGGAAATCGCGCAGATCGGACAGGGATACGACCACATCATCATCGACGGGCCGCCGCGAGTGACCGACCTTGCCCGGTCGGCCATCATGGCCGCCGACGTGGTGCTGATCCCGGTGCAGCCATCGCCCTATGACATTTGGGCGGCCGACGAGGTGGTGAAGCTGATTGACGAGGCCCGCGTTTATAAAGAAAACCTTAAATCTGCATTTGTGGTTAATCGTAAAATCGCCAATACGGCAATTGGCCGGGACGTAGGCGAGGCCTTGGCGGCCTACCCGGTGCCCGCGCTGGCGGCCACCGTCACGCAGCGCGTGGTATTTGCCGAGGCGGCAGCCCAAGGGCTGGCCGTCCATGAGATCGACCAGGAAGGCCCGGCAGCGGCCGAGATCGAGGCCGTAACGGCCGAGCTGATGGAGTTCGCAAAATGAGCAAGAAGATTTCGATTGGAACCAAACCGACCGCCAAGCCTGCCGCCGATGCGTGGGTGGAAAGCCGCACTCCGGCCGATGGCCCGGAACCGATGAAGCGCCTCACCATCGATGTGCCCGCGAGCCTGCACCGCTCGATCAAGGCGCAGTGCGCCATGCGGGGGACGAAGATAGCCGACGAGGTGCGCGAGCTGCTTATACAGAAATACGTACAATCGTAAAGGCGTAATTGAGTTTTTAGCTGCTAAAGAGTTTCCTATGCCGCGCAAGCCCAAGACTGCCGCGTCCGCAGATGAGCAACCTTCGCTGTTCGACGGTATCGTGTCCAGCGATCCGGCGCACGCGGGTATCCCTGGCGTGGCCTTGGAAGTTACACCCGAGGACGCGGCGATGTTGGGCGCGTTCGAGGAGGACGCCTTGAGTTTCGAGGACGTGATGGAGTGTCAGGACGCGCCTGAAGTCACCCCATCCACGCCAGAGGAAGCGCACCGGCAGCGCATCGAGCAGCTACGCGAGCATCACCGTGTTCTGTCGGAGCTGATTATCGAGGTCAATCGCTCTATCGCGCGGATTGCCATCAAGACCCGAGACCTGGAGACAGACGAGGCCCGCGAGTTGCTGGCGCGGCTGCGCAGCCTTCAGGAGCAGCGAGCCGCCATCGAGGCCGAGACGCAGGAAGAGGTGAAGGCGCTCAAGGCGCTGGAGCGCCGTCTTGCCAACGTGCCGGGTGGCGATGGCAAAGGCGGGTTGGTCAAGGTGCGCCACCCAAACCGTGATTTCTTTCTGGCCGATCTGTTCGACTACGCGATGAAGGATGACGGCGCAAGCATGGAAGCGCCGATCTTCACGCTTTCGACCAAGCCCGACCTGAGCATATGGGAGTGGCGCAGCAAGGACGGCAGCAAGTACGTCAAAGTTGCGCCCTCGGTGCTGGGCCGCGCCACCCAGCACGACAAGGATGTTCTCATTTACGTGGTCAGCCAGCTCGTGGAGGGGCTGAACCGGGGCCGAGAGGATGCCCGGAATCGTACCGTGCGGTTCACGGTGTATGACTTCCTCGTCACGACCAACCGGCAGACCAGCGGCGACGGCTATCAAAGGCTGCACGAAGCCTTCGAGCGGCTGCGCGGCACGACCATCACAACCGACATTCGCACAGGCGGCGAACGCATACGTCAGGGCTTCGGCATCATCGACGAGTGGCGCATCATCGAGAAGTCCCCCACCGACGAGCGCATGATTGCCGTCGAGGTAACGCTGTCGCGCTGGCTCTACAACGCTGTGCAGGCCTTTGAGGTGCTGACTATCCACCCGGACTATTTCCGGCTTCGAAAGCCGCTTGCCAGGCGGCTCTACGAGATCGCCCGTAAGCATTGCGGCCATCAGGCGCAGTGGACGATCAGCCTGGAGTTGCTCCAGGAGAAGGCGGGCAGCAAATCGTCCTTGCGCGAGTTTCGGCGTGCGCTGCGTGCCATCCAGGACGACGACAGTCTGCCGGAATACCGCTTCGTGCTTGGCGGTGACGACCGCGTGACGTTCTACGTCCGCGATCCCCAGCGCTTGGCGCGTGGCATCGCCAAGCGCATCGAGGGCGGGCGCTGACATGTGGTTTCACCCACACCCGAGAACTATCGTGGTTTCACCCACGCCTGACCCCTTCGCCTGTGGATGGACACGTCGTTTCACCCACGCTTTCCTGTGGATGGACACGTCGTTTCACCCACGCCTGACACGTCGTTTCACCCACGCCCCATAATCGCATGGCATTGATTTATAAGGGAAAAACTTGTTTTTTCCGGGCCGTAACGCGCGCGCGCGATTCTTAACTATATTTATCTTTAACGTCTGGCGGCCTAGCGTGCCTGTGGATAACCAAGTCCAGCGATACGCGAAAGGAACGGCACCGCCTCTAGTGGCTTCGCCCCGCCGGCTCCTTCGGCCCTTCGGGCCTACGCCCGCGCCTTCGGCGCTCCCTCCCGGCACCCCAGGGGCTATGCCCCTCGGCCTTCGGCCTCACCCCATCAAATGCCTGGCCTGCGGCCAGGGACTGGCTTACCAAGGCGCGGCACGCCGCGCCGGTGCCAGCTCTACCGCCTGTGCCCATCTTGGGCACCCTGCTAGTTCCACCGCCGCAAAGGTTTAGCAGTAAGAACAGCAGACCCAAAGGCCGTGCCCAACACCGACCGACCGTGCAGCCTGGAAGGCCGCAAGGTTGAACGCCAAGGGAAGGGTGGGCGGCAACCGCCAACAAGGAGGCACAACAGACCGCACAGGATCGCGCAGGAGGCGCGAAACGGGGCTAGGTAATGGGGTAGGTGCGCCAACCCCTGAAAACCCCTCTACGGGCGTCCTACGCGGTCAAATTCGCCGATCAGGTGTGTCGGGCTGCCGACCGGCTGGGGCAGGCGCGTAGCGTTTCGCTGTAGGGTTGTAAATCATAGTATGTTGTAGTATCATACTACAACATACTACAGCGCTACATTTTTTACAGGAACGCATCATGGCCGTCACGAAGGAACAGATTTTTGAAGCAGCCGACCAGTTGGCCGCCGCCGGCCAGAAGCCCACACTTGAGGCCATCCGCCAGATCACCGGCGGCAGCTATACGACCATCAGCCCGGCGCTGAATGAGTGGAAGGCCCGCCAGGCCGCCCAGGCCACGCCGCTACGCGAGCCGGCACCGCAAGCCGTGGCCGACCGGCTGGCAGAGGTCGGGGCCGAGGTCTGGAGCATCGCCCTGGAGCTGGCAAACGCCCGCCTGGCAGCCGAGCGCAAAGCACTGGACAAAGCCCGCGCCGACCTGGAAGCCGACCGGGCCGAGGCCACCGAGCTTGCCGACCGCCTGGCCGCCCAGGTCGAGGAACTGCAATCCCGCCTGGCGTCCATCGAGGCGGCCGAGCAGGCCGCACGCATCGAGGCCGACGATCTGCGCAACCAGTTGGCCGCCGCCCAGGAGCAAGCGCACACCGCCGAGGCCAGAGCCGCCGAGCTGCGCACCGAGCTGGACAGGGCGCACCATGAATCCGCCCAGGCCCGGCAGGCGTTCGCTGAGGCGCGGGAAGAAGCCGCCACGCTGCGCGGCCGTCTGGAAGCTTCCAGCGAGCAGATGGCCGCCCTCATCGCCCGCCTGGCTCCGTCCGAGGGGCAGGGCAGGGAGCGCAAGTGATCCGCGCCATGCTGGCCGGGTGCCTGTTCGCAACTGGACGAGGCCGACGGCGACCTCATCATGGCGCTGATCGCGTTCGCCCAGCCGTTCCCGGTTGGCACGTCTGTGCCGCTCAACCGCGCCGAGCTGCTGCGCAAGATCAAGCGCAGCACCGGCAAGCACGATTACGAGTGGCTGCACCGCCGCATCAAGGCGCTGACAGAGGCCACGCTGTTCCTTGAGGCCAAGAAGCCGGACGGCTCGACCCGGTACAGCCTCGGCAAAACCGTGTCCTTCCGCATCATTGCGGCGTTCAGCTATGACGACGAGGCCGAGGCGTACAGCTACAGCCTAGATCCCCGCTGGGTGCAGATGTTCGGCAACCGGGAATACAGCCTGATCGACTGGGACAAGCGGATGCAGATCGGGCGCGGGCAGGACATGGCCAAGACCTTGCAGCGGCTGCTGGCCACATCCGCCGACCCGGTGCAGCGGTACGCGCTGGACTGGCTCAAGGCCAAGATGGAATACGCCAGCCCCATGCGGACGTTCCGGGAGGCGCTGGCCGCCGCCCACTTCCTCGCCGTTCTCCAGCAGCCGCAGCCGCCAGCCGCCGCCCAGTTCGGCGGGGGGGGCGATGGCATAGCCGTAGTCCGTCATCGCCGCGCCCTCTCGGCCAGCAGGGCATCGCCCTTGCGCTTCCAGGCGGCCCGCTTCTCGTCATCGACCTGGGCCTCGGCCAGCGACACCAGAGCGCCCAGCAGCTCGCCCCG
>CAZVQI010000116.1:0-6320 GCA_964629155.1 uncultured Flavobacterium sp. | reverse complement strand
TAGATGATGCATACGGAGATAGAAATCTAGTGTGTTCGTGTGCTCCAATCGAAGCTTATATGTAAATTTATTTAAACTGTATAGAATACAACAAAAACCTCCTGAGTCGGGGGTTTTTGTTTTTTTATTTCTACTTAAAAAGGATTTTTATATCAAGTATAATTCGAAAAATTATTACCTTTGTGTCACCCAAACCTTTGAAAATGAGTTTTTCAAAAAAATGTACGGCTTTATTTTTAGCTTTTTTCTTGATGTTTTCGAACATCGGGTTAGCTCTGAACGTGCATTTTTGTGGGGAAAAACAGATTGCCTCTCAGGTAATTTACACTAAAGTTGCTACAGATCTTTGTGACCACGAAAAATCGAATCATCATCATACCGAAAATGAAAATTGCTCTTTAGAGAAATCTTGTTGCGGTTCTTCAGAAGATCATTCTGATTGTTGTAAAGACGAATACATATCTCAGGATAATTCCGATGTTATTACTACTGCATCTGTTTCCTTTCATTTAGATGTATTCGTCATATCAGACAACACCTGTTGGTTTGAATTTACCGAATATTCGGAAGACATTAAACAAGATTACTTCCCTTATTGCTTTAATTCTAATGCACCTCCACTTTACAAACTCTATTGTAGTTTAATTTATTACGCTTAATTATTTTGATTCAATTTCTAAGGTTTAACGCTTCAAGCTATTAAACCTTAAGAGTTGTTATTCCTATAACAAGGAAAGCACTTAAAGTTGATAATAAATAATTAAGCGAAAAAATGAAAAGATATATAATATACCTCTTTATTCTTCTGGGATTTTATGGTTTTTCTCAACAAAAAATCAAGGGGACTGTATATGAAAACACCATTGATGATAAAACTTTACCTTTAATCGGAGCTACTGTAATATGGGAAGGCACTACCGAAGGGACACAAACCGATAGCAACGGTAAATTCGAACTCAATTATAGAACTAATACAAATCTTGTTGTTTCTTTTATCGGAATGCGAACCGAAACAATTTCAGTCAACCCTAATGAAGATGTTTTGGTTACACTGTATCCCGACACTATGATTGAAGAAATAGTAATACAACGAAAAAGACAAAGTTTGTCCAGAGTAAAAACTTCTGCCGCTAATATAACTCATATTTCAAGTTCTGAGTTGTTAAAAGCTGCTTGTTGTAATCTTTCGGAAGCTTTTGAAACTAATCCTTCTATTGACGTAAACTTTTCCGACGCAATTACAGGAAACAAACAAATCAAAATGTTAGGGCTAAACAGTCCGTACATACTTATTGCAGAAGAAAATATTCCGGCTGTCAGAGGTGCTTCACAAGCTTACGGACTTTCTTTTATTCCGGGTACTTGGGTTGAAAGCATACAAATAACCAAAGGAGCCGGAAGTGTAGTAAACGGTTACGAAAGTATTTCAGGACAAATCAATTACGAACTGATTAAGCCGATTAAAGATATTCCGTTATTTATTAACGCATACGCTTCAACCGATTCCCGTTTTGAACTCAATACACATCTGAATCAAAAAATTTCAGACAAATGGAGTACTTCTTTGTTTTTACACGGAAATGCCCGTGTTTCTAAAAACGATATGAACGATGACGGTTTTTTGGATAATCCGCTCGGAAAACAAATCAACATTTTAAATCGTTGGCAATATACCAATTCGGAAAAAGGTTGGGTCGGATTCTTTAATTTCCGTTATATGAACGACGACAAACAATCAGGAAGTGTTGATTTTGATAAAGATAGAGATAAACTTACTACCAATCATTGGGGTTCCGAAATTTTAACCGAAAAATT
Organism: uncultured Flavobacterium sp.; assembly: GCA_964629155.1. GTDB lineage: Bacteria > Bacteroidota > Bacteroidia > Flavobacteriales > Flavobacteriaceae > Flavobacterium. Next base: position 4,505 of record CAZVQI010000116.1, on the reverse strand, counting down.
TGATGCTTCGGCTAAAATAGGATATGTTTTTCCTAATGAACCCTGGAAAAGTATTGGTTTCCAAAATGCATTTAATTCGCATAATCAAGATTCATATTTTGGTTTAAGAGTATTTGACATTCGCCAAAACAGCTTTTACTCTAACCTGATTTATAATTCGATACTGTCTAACACTATGCATAAGTTTGCTACAGGAATAAGCTTTACTTATGATGGTTATGATGAGTTAGTGACCTCTTTAGACGGAACTACAACTATAGACTTTTCCAGAAAAGATAATTCAGTCGGAACATTTTTTGAATATACTTACGACAATACCGATAATTTTAGCTTAGTAGCCGGAATTCGATTAGACAACCACAACCGATTAGGTACTTTTGTAACTCCGAGAGTTCACTCCCGATACAATCCTTGGAAAGGAGGAACACTCAAAGCTTCTGTTGGGAGAGGAATTCGAAACGCCAATATCTTTGCCGAAAACCAACATTTATTTGCTTCGTCAAGAAAGTTTAACATTTTGAGTACAGGTGGAAAAATTTACGGATTAGATCCTGAAATTGCTTGGAATTACGGAGTAAGCCTGATGCAAAATTTTAATCTATTTTCTAAAAAAGCAGAGATAATTGTTGATTTTTACCGAACCGATTTTCAAAACCAAGTAGTAGTTGATTTGTATGCCGACCCACAACAAGTTTTGTTTTATAATCTGGACGGCTCATCGTTTGCCAACAGTTTTCAGTTGGAGTTCAATCTCGAGATCACTCATCATTTCAACATCCGAACAGCTTATAAATATTACGATGTTCAAACGGATTATGCCGGAGGGCGCAGTATCAAGCCCTTACAAGCCAAGCATCGCTTTTTTACTAATATAAGTTATGAGACTCATGTTTCGGACAAAGGTAAACAATGGAAGTTTGATTGGACAATGAATATTATAGGGAAACAAAAAATGCCTTTTACAGGCTCTAACCCTGAAGAATATCGAGCAAGAGAATTTTCACCTGATTTGACTTTAATGAACGCTCAGGTTACTCATAGTTTTTCTCCTGTTTTTGAAGTTTATGTTGGAGGAGAAAACCTTACTGATTACAAACAAAAAGACGTTATTATCGGAGCAGATGATTCCTTCGGTACGTATTTTGACAGTTCTATGATTTATGGACCGATGTTCGGAAGGATGTTTTATGCAGGATTGAGATTTAAAGTCAACTAATTTTACAAAAAGATTCATTCAGAGAAATTAACCTTATAAAAATCAAACAATTATGAAAAAACTCATTGTATTTTTGCTTGTGAGTTTCGTAGGATTTACAGCACAAGCACAAGAAAAAGAAACCAAAAAAAAGAAAAACGTAGAACATATAATTTCGGTAAACGGAAACTGCGAAATGTGTAAAAAGCGTATTGAAAAAGCAGCTTATTCCGTTAAGGGAGTACGTTCGGCCGAATGGCACCAAGATTGTCAGGATGTTCATGTTTATATTGACGAAAGCAAAACTTCTATAGATGAGGTTCACAAAGCTATTGCCAAAGCCGGACACGATACAGACAAAATGAAAGCCAATGATGAAGATTACGAAAAACTTCATCATTGCTGTAAGTACGAAAGAAAAAAATAAACTATAAAAGCTATCCGAAAGGGTAGCTTTCTTTTTCTAAAAAGATTATTTTCCTTCAAAAACTTACTATCTTTGCGCTTATCCTCTCAGGAAGCTGTAAATCTGAAAATAAACATATTTTTATTTTAGAATTTTGGAAAAAACAATCAGAATCGGAACGCGTGAAAGCCAACTCGCTTTATGGCAAGCTTATACGGTTGAAAAAAAGCTCAATGATTTAGGCTACCTAACCGAAATTGTAAAAGTAAAATCAGAAGGTGATATTGTACTTGACAAGCCTCTTTACGAACTCGGAATTACAGGAGTTTTTACTAAGGCACTTGATATTGCTCTAATTAAAGGATCAATTGATATAGCTGTACATTCCATGAAAGATGTCCCAACTATTTTGGCTAACGGAGTGATACAAACTGCCGTTTTAGAACGTCATACCCCTAATGATATTTTGGTTTATAACAAAAATACTGACTTTCTGAACCACGATAAAGCTTTAGTAGCTACAGGCAGTTTAAGACGAAGAGCTCAGTGGCTTAATCGTTATCCCAATCACGAAACTCCTGATTTAAGAGGAAATGTTATTACACGACTTCAAAAACTGAAAGACAACAACTGGGACGGAGCCATTTTTGCACAAGCAGGGTTAGAACGTATTGAAACAAAACCCGAAAATCATATTGTTTTAGACTGGATGGTTCCTGCACCTGCTCAGGGTGCAATAGTTGTCGTTTGTCTTGATAGTAATGAATTTTGCAAAGAAGCTACTCAAAAACTCAATCATAAACCTTCAGAAATTTGTACTTATATAGAGCGAGACTTTTTGAGAACGTTAGAAGGAGGTTGTACTGCCCCAATCGGAGCATTAGCAGAAATAAAAAGTAATACAATTCATTTCCGAGGAATTATCACTTCAATTGACGGAAAACAAAAAATAGAACTCCAAAAAACAGCAGACATCTCGGATTATCAGGATTTCGGAAAGAAATTAGCTTTGGATGTTTTAGCTCAAGGCGGAAGAGAATTGATAGAAGAAATTCGGAAAAAGCAGTCCTGATAATTTCTTATCTTCTTAGACAAATTGTCAGATTGAAGATTTTAGAGAAAAAGAAGTGAAAATTATTTGTGGGATATAAAAAAATTTTGTTTCTTTGCACCCTGATTTTTAGGATTAACGAATTAATACGGAAAGATAATGTCAAGAGTTTGTGAGCTTACAGGCAAAAAAGCGATGGTAGGAAACAATGTGTCGCATGCGATGAATAAAACTAAAAGAAAATTCTCTGTGAATTTACTTAAAAAACGTTTCTACCTTCCGGAAGAAGACAGATGGATTACTTTGAAAGTATCTGCTGCTGCTATCAAAAACATTAATAAAAAAGGAATTTCTGCTGTGCTTAAAGAAGCAAGAGATAAAGGTATTGCTATTTAATCTTACAGCTATAAAATCATATCACAATGGCAAAGAAAGGTAATAGAATTCAGGTAATTTTGGAGTGTACTGAGCACAAAGATTCCGGACTTCCGGGAACTTCTCGTTATATCACTACTAAAAACAAAAAAAACACTCCGGATAGATTGGAAATCAAAAAATATAATCCTATCCTAAAAAGAGTAACAGTTCATAAAGAAATTAAATAATTTGAGTCATGGCAAAGAAAACTGTAGCAACATTAAGAACTGATTCTAAAAGATTAACCAAAGCTATAAAAATGGTTAAATCTCCTAAAACCGGAGCTTATATTTTTGTAGAAAGCGTTATGGCTCCTGAATTAGTTGACAATTTCTTGAAACAGAAATAATCATTTAAGCACTATATAAAAAAGCTTTAAAAAAAGCTCTCTGAATTTAAATTCAGAGAGCTTTTTTGTTATTAGTCTAAATTCAAATTAAAAACCTTATAGGTTGTAAGCTAAAATGTTTTGTACTTTTGAAATTATTAACCTAAAATCAAAATTATTATGGACATTCTAGCAACACTTATTATCGGTGCTATTGCAGGTTGGCTTGGAGGTACAATCTACAAAGGAAGCGGATTAGGACTCATCGGAAATATCATTATTGGTATTCTTGGAAGTTTTGTCGGTTACTGGCTACTTGGTGCATTGAACATTTCTTTAGGGACAGGTTGGTTCGGAGCAATTCTTACCGGAGCCATAGGAGCTATCATCATCCTGTTTTTGGTCAATCTTATTTTTAAACGAAAATAGATTATCATAAAAACTGTCTAAAACTAATAAATAAGTTTTAGACAGTTCATGTATTGTTTTGTATAGTTAAAAAATTTCTTTTAGTTGGATTTCTTAAACCTAAAATTCGGAGGTTACCTTATCAATTTTAGCAATCGTAAAATCTAAATCGTCATACGAAAGCGCATCGGTTATAAACCAAGTTTCATAAGATGACGGAGCGATATAAATTCCTTCTTTCAACAAGCCGTGGAAGAAATCTTTAAAGAGCTGAGTATCTCCGTAACCTGCGGTTTTAAAGTCATAAACTTCACGTGAATCAAAGAAAATCGAAATCATCGAGCCTACTCGGTTCACCGTAAAATCAATATTGTTTTTGGTCAATACTTCACGGATGCCTTTTTCTAAATACGCTGTTTTCTCGTCTAAGCGTTTGAAAATTTCTCTATCATTATTCAAAGCTTTCAGCATCTCTAGTCCGGCTGCCATAGCAAGCGGATTTCCCGATAAGGTTCCGGCTTGATAAACCGACCCTAGAGGAGCAAGACAATTCATAATTTCGTTTCGAGCCGCAAAAGCGCCTACCGGAAGACCTCCACCAATCACTTTTCCGAAACAAACAATATCCGCATTGATTCCGAATAATTCTTGCGCTCCACCTTTTGCCAAACGGAAACCGGTCATTACTTCGTCAAAAATC
>CAZVQI010000115.1:1627-6462 GCA_964629155.1 uncultured Flavobacterium sp. | reverse complement strand
AGCTGCGGTGCTTCTGGTGCTGTTTTTCGGCTCGCTTCTGGTGTTTTCATTATTCGCGCCAGGATTTCTGACGGTCGACAACTTCACTAACGTGGGCCGTCAGTCCGTGTACCTGCTGATTGTCTCGATGGCCCAATTGATTGTGTTGATCTGTGGCGGTCTTGACCTGTCGGTCGGAATGATCGTGGCGATGGCATCAGTCATCGGTGCGACTGTCATGGCGGCGGTCCTGGAAGCCTATCCGGAGTCTGCGGCCCTGGCCATCTTGGCCGGCACTGCTGCAGGCGTAGTGGCCGGAGCACTCGTGGGCCTGGTCAACGGCTGGGGTACGGCCGTACTGCGCATCCCGGCCTTCATGATGACATTGGGAATGTCCTCGGTCGTGTTCGGCATCACATTGTTTATCAGCGGCGGCATACCAATTTATGGCTTGCCACCCGAGTTCGGTGCCACGTTCGGCTTCGGCAAGCTGGCTGGAATTCCTATTCCCGTACTGGTGGCGCTGGTCGTGGTCGCTGCGGTGTATGGCTTGCTCGAATGGACACGCTTTGGACGCCACCTTTACGCCACAGGCGGAAACCTGCGCGCAGCCGAACTGTCGGGCATCCGCACCTCGCGCGTCATCATCATCGCTTTCATGCTGGCAGGCATCCTGTCTGCGCTGACCGGCCTGTTGCTTACGGCCCGCCTGGACACCGGCGAATCCAATATCGGCTCGACCCTGCCACTGGAATCGATCGCTGCCTGCGTCATCGCCGGAGTGGCCTTGTCAGGCGGAGTCGGGCGCACGCTTGCCGTTGTGGTGGGCACCCTGCTGATCGTCTTTGTACAGAACGGCATGAACCTGATGCAGATCGGGGCATACGCCCAGACCATGGTCATTGGCTCGATCCTTATCTTGGCGATGGCCTTGGCCAGGCGCTAGGACACTACCCGTAATAATCGAAAGAGCTCCATTTATATATCGCAGGAACATTGAAGCAAAGGAGAACACATGAACGCGCCATTAAAAGACAGCAGCGTCGTCAATACCGATTACATACCGTTTACCGGCCAGGAATACCTGAAAAGCCTGGACGACGGCCGCGAAGTCTGGATCTACGGCGAGCGAGTCAAGAATATTGCCGAGCACCCGGCCTTCCGAAACTCGGCCCGCATGATCGCGCGCATGTACGATGCGCTGCATGACCCAAAAACCAAAGACATCCTGACGATGCCCACCGAGTGGGGCGGCTTTACGCACCGTTTCTACCGGGCAGCGTCGAACATCGAGGAACAGGTTGCATCGCGCGACGCTATCGCCGAGTGGCAGCGCCTGGCCTGGGGCTGGATGGGCCGGTCGCCCGACTACAAAGGCTGCTTCCTTGGCACCTTGGGCGCGAACGCCGACTTCTACAAGGGTTTTGAACAGAACGCCCGCAACTGGTATCGCAAGGCGCAAGAAAAAACCTGGTATGTGAACCATGCCATCATGCACCCGCCGGTGGATCGCTCGAACCCCTCGGCCGACGGCTCGGACGTGTACGTGCGCGTGGTCAAGGAAACCGACGCCGGTATCTACGTAAGTGGTGCCAAAGTGGTTGCAACCGGTTCAGCCCTGACCCATTACACCTTTGTGGCGCACATTACCCAGGTGCCCATGCAAGATCCCAAGTTTGCACCCGTCTTCATCGTGCCCACGGGGGCTCCCGGTGTAAAACTGCTTTGCCGCGTTTCCAACGAATACCGTGCCGCTGTGTTGGGCAGCCCCTTCGATTACCCGCTCTCCAGCCGTCTGGACGAAAACGACGCCATTCTCGTGCTGGACAACGTGTTCGTGCCTTGGGAAGACGTGTTCATGCACAACAACGTCGAGTTGTCCAACAAGTACAACACGGGCTCGGGATATCTTGAGCGCGCGTCGATGCATGGCTGCACGCGCTTCGCCGTCAAGCTCGATTTCATCGTCGGCCTGCTGGCAAAAGCCCTGGAGATTACTGGCGCCGACGGCTTCCACGGCGTGCAGTCGAAGCTGGGTGAGGTCATAGCCTGGCGCAATACTTTCTGGGCTCTTTCTGACGCCATGGCCAAGAGCGCGCAACCCTGGAACGGCATGATCCGTCCGGACGCCCATCACGCCGGCGCTTACCGGGTGATGAACCAGCTGGCCATGCCGAAGATCAAGAACATCATCGAAGAAATCGTGGCCAGCGGACTGATCTACCTGAACTCGCACACCGCCGACTTCAAGCAGCCCGAAATCCGCGGCTACCTGGATCGCTACCTGCGCGGAACCGGCGGCCGCGACTCGATCGAGCGCGTCAAGGTCATGAAGGCACTCTGGGATGCGATCGGTACCGAGTTCGGCGCCCGCCATGAACTGTACGAGATCAACTACATCGGCAGCAACGACGTCACCCGCCTGACCAACCTGTGGGCAGCCCAAGGGTCGGGCAACCTCGACCGCTTCAAGGCTTTCGCGCAGTCAGCGATGGATGAGTACGACCTGGACGGCTGGACCGTGCCCGATCTGATCAATCCCGATGACGTCAGCATCCTTACCAAGTCGTAATCAAGAGGACGAACTCCATGGCATCCTTAAGTACAGCCATTCGCAATGAACGCGCTATGTCGCAGACAATGCCTGACGAGCAAGCTTTTACTGCCCGCCAGTTCCGGGACGCTATGGGGCAGTTCGCTACCGGCGTGGTCGTCATTACTGCCGAAACCGGCGGCGACGTCCACGCCATGACAGCCAACGCATTCATGTCCGGCTCTCTCGAGCCTCCACTGGTGCTGGTGTCGGTCGCCCGCACCGCACGCATGCACGAAAAAATCCAGAAGACCGGACTCTTCGGCATCAGCGTGCTGGCGCACGACCAGGAAGGCACCAGCAACCATTTTGCAGGCCGCCCCATGGCCGACGTCTCGCCGGAGTTTGAGGCCCTGGGCGCGGTCCAGGTCATCTCCGGGGCGGTCATGCAACTGGGGGCCGAACTTCGTCACGCGTACCCCTGCGGCGATCACACCCTTTTTGTAGGCGAAGTCAAGGCACTGCGCCTGATTGAAGACAAGCAGCAGCCGCTTCTGTTTCACCGCGGACGCTACGGCCGTCTGACACATCTGGAGTAACTATCATGGCTAAAGCAATCGATCTTGCCAAAGTCATCTATCAGGTGCCCGATCTGGCACTTATGGAACAGGCACTGCTGGACTTTGGCCTGTTCCCGGTCGAACGAACCCCCGACGCGCTGTTCATGCGAGGAACCGGTTCCCAACACCACATTCACGAAACGCGACGGGGTGACGAAGCACGCTTTATCGGCGCCGCCTTCGAAGTGTCTTCGCGCGAAGATCTGGACGAGCTCGCCGCTCTGCCCGGCTCTTCGGAAGTTCTGCCCAACGACGAACCCGGCGGCGGCTGGGTAGTGCGCATGACCATGCCTGACGGCTTCGAGATCAATGCCATCTGGGGTCGCGAGCGGGTCGAGCCCTTGCCGGTGCGCAAGCCCAATCCGTTCAATGCCGCCCATGACAAGCAGCGTGTCAACGCATCCATCCGCACGCCGCGTGAGCCCAGCCCGGTCATTCGGCTGGGGCACTTTGTGCTGCATGTCTCGAATCATGATGAATCCGTCGCCTGGCTGCAGGAGCGGTTTGGTTTCCTGCCGTCCGATTACTTCGCGCCACCCGGGCAACAAAGCCCGATTGTGGGCACCTTCCTTCGCTGCAATCTGGGCAAGCAACTGGTCGACCACCACTGCATGCTGGTGTTGCAGTCCGACCGGGTCACTGTGCATCACACGTCGTATGAAGTCCAGGATCTGGACGCCATCATGTCGGCGCATGATTACCTGGCGTCAAAGCAGTGGAAGCTTGACTGCGGCGTGGGCCGCCACCTGCTGGGAAGCCAGGTCTTCGATTACTGGAAAGACCCTTTCGGCTTCCGCATTGAACACTACACCGATGGAGATGTCGTGGACGCCGACTACAAGCCGTCCATTTTCAACGGGACGGCGCAAGAAACGACCCAGTGGGGCATGGAGCCGCCATCTGACTTCTTCATGTAGCCGCCCGCCGGGCGCTGCCCGGCGACGTTACTAACCTCGTATTACTCGCATTTGACATGACCAGCCCTTCCAAACAGTCGAGGCCGGCGGACCCCGGCGCGCTGTCCGCCCAGCCACTCCTACCCCAGACGCGCGAACGGCTCAGCCAGGTCGGCACCGCCAACATCGCCAATGCCTTGCTGAAGCGCGGCTTTCGCAATGTGTATCTGCTGGGTGTGACACCGCTCTCGCCCGATCAGCCGATGCTGATCGGACCGGCCTACACGCTTCGCTTTATGCCGGCGCGTGAGGATATCGACACCATGGCCAATTACAGCCGGAACGACAACCTGCATCGGCGTGCAATTGAAGAGTGTACCGCCGGGGCGGTGCTGGTGATTGATGCCATGGGCACCGCCCGTTCAGCCGCCATGGGCGACATGATGGCGGCCCGCCTGAAAGTGCGCGGGGTGGAAGGCGTAGTGACCGATGGCGGCTATCGCGATGCGCCTGCCATCCGAAAAATCGGACTGCCCTGCTATCAACAGCGTAGCGCGCCTCCCGCAACCCCGATCGCCATGCACCCCATCGAGCTCAATGGCCCCGTCGGGTGTGCAGGCGTCGCCATCTATCCGGGCGATGTCATCGTAGGCGATGGCGAAGGTGTGGTTGCCATTCCCCGCGCTCTGGTTGATGAGATCGCCGAAGAGGCCTTCGACGCGGCTCAATACGAGGAATTTGCTGCGCTACAGATCGCAAAAGGCCGCTCGATACTCGGCCTGTTTCCGGCAACGCCGGAAAGCCGCG
>CAZVQI010000115.1:0-1617 GCA_964629155.1 uncultured Flavobacterium sp. | reverse complement strand
CCGTCCCAACCTGGAGGACTGAAAATGAATGCCGAATTCATGAAATCGTTGGAAACCATGGTGAATCGGGACGAACTCGATCCCGAGAAATGGATCGACTTCCCGGACTATGGGTTTCGCCAGTACTTCCTATGGAAGAACGAAGAAACGGGAGCAAGCATTGCCTTGCTCGAGTACGAAAAGGGCGGAAACATTCCCATCAAGCACACTCACGCGTCGAACCAGTTCATGTACTGCCTGGAAGGCGACTATGAGTACATCGACGTGGGCATGAGGCTGCGGCCCGGTTCGTTCTACATGAACCCCAAAGGCAATCCCCACGGCCCGACGATCGCACACGAGCGCAGCGTCCTGATCGAAATCTATGACGGTCCCCATTACGCGGAAAAGCCCGTCTTCCATACAGACGAATCCATTAGCGGATTCCTGCAGAAATAAACCTGAGGTTACGTTTATGAACTCCGTTGTTGACCAAGTTAAGCCCACCTTTGATACCGCCCGCGCATTGGCCCGATTCAAGCTCGACAAGCCGCACTCCGGTACCTATGTACACACCCGGGGCTGGGGACCTGTCGAGGGGCGCGACCTGTTTGACGCCATCTGCCCGGCCGACGGCGAGGTCGTGGGCAAGGTTGCCGGCTCGACCAAAGACGAATACGAGCAAATCATCAAGGCTGCAGTAGAAGTTCAAAAAACCTGGCGTATGGTGCCGGCACCTCGCCGCGGTGAACTGGTTCTGCGCATCAGCCAGCTGATGAATGAGAACATCGAAGACCTGGCTGCCATAGTCGCGCTGGACACGGGCAAATCCATTTCGGAATGCCGTGCCGAACTCAAAGAAAGCATAGACATGGGCACGCTGGCAGCCGGCCAGTCGCGCATGCTTTATGGCTACACGCAGCAGTCGCAGCGCGCCAAACATCGCATGTACGACCAGTGGCTTCCCCTGGGCGTTGCAGCGGTTATCTCGGCCTACAACTTTCCGGCTGCCGTATGGGCCCAGAACGGATTTCTGTCGGCCATTGCCGGCAACACCGTTATCTGGAAACCCAGTCCCAAAGTACCCCTGACCGCCATTGCCGTTCAGCAACTGGCAGTACAGGCCGAAAAGGAAATGGGTCTGGAAGGCGTGTTCTCGCTGTTCACTCCGGCAGACGATGCGCTGGCCGAACTGATGGTTCGCGACACGCGGGTCAACCTGGTCTCGTTTACCGGCTCGACCGGGGTGGGCAAGAAAGTGGCATCCATTGTCAGCGAAACCCTGGGCCGCCGCTACATGCTCGAGTGCTCGGGCAACAGCGCAGTCATCGTGGACGAAACCGCCGACCTCAAACAAACGGCACGCAACCTCACCTTCAGCTCAATCGGAACAACAGGCCAGCGCTGCACCAGCATGCGCCGCGTCATTGTCCACCGCTCCATACACGACGAACTGGTCGAACTGCTCAAGAAGTGCTTTTCGCAGATCAAGATCGGCGATCCTCGCGAACCCGACACCATCGTCGGCCCGCTGATCGATGCGGCGGCTCTTGATCACTACGACAACACCATCAAGAAGGCGATCGAGCAAGGCGCCAAGCTGGTGTATGGCGGCAAGCGCATTGATCGCCCGGGTTA
>CAZVQI010000114.1:0-6494 GCA_964629155.1 uncultured Flavobacterium sp. | reverse complement strand
GATATAAATTTTAAGTCAGAAACTGTTGAAATTTTATTCAAAAAAGAGATTCCTTCTTCGTCGGAATGGCAAAAAACACTCTTTTTTTTATTTGAAACAGTCACTCCGGTTTTATTCAAAACTTAAAATAAAATAGTTTTTCTTACCTCTTTGCAACAAAACGAACTGATTATTTATCAAATCGTTATTGGTTATTTTAAATTCTTCCGTTACCTTTTCTCTGTTCACAGAAATAGAGTTTTCACTCAAGGCTCGTCTTGCCTCGCCGTTGGATTTCAAAAATCCGGATTCGGCATTTAATGCATCAACGATATCAATGCCTTCTGTCAGTTTTTCTTTGGCGATAGTTGCCTGTGGGACACCGTCAAAAATATCGAGAAAAGTTTGTGCGTCCAATTCCTTTAAGTCCGATGCTTTCGTGTCTTTGCTGAACAAAATTTCAGATGCTTTGACTGCTTTTTCCAATTCTTCCTGCGAATGAACAAAAGCAGTAACCTCCTCTGCCAGTTTTCGTTGCAACACTCTCAAATGCGGTGTTTCCCGATGTTCATTAATCAGATTTTCGATTTCTTCTTTGGACAGAAAGGTAAATATTTTGATATATTTTTCTGCATCTTCATCAGAAGTATTCAGCCAAAACTGGTAGAATTTATATACCGATGTTTTGTCTGAATCCAACCAAACATTCCCGCCTTCGGATTTGCCGAATTTAGAACCGTCTGCCTTGGTAATCAGCGGGCAAGTCATGGCATAAGCCTTGGAATCTTCGTCGGTCATTCTGCGGATTAATTCGGTTCCGGTCGTGATATTTCCCCATTGGTCAGACCCTCCCATCTGTAGCAAACAATTATAATTTTTGTACAGATAATAAAAATCATATCCCTGAATGAGTTGATAAGTAAATTCCGTAAAAGACATTCCGGCTCCGTCTGCCGCAAAACGCTTTTTAACAGAATCTTTTGCCATCATATAATTTACGGTAATACGCTTGCCAACATCGCGCGCAAAATCAATGAATGAAAAATTTTTCATCCAATCATAATTATTCACTAATACCGGAGCATTTTTGTCTGTTGAATTAAAATCCAAAAAGCGAGACAAAACTCTTTTGATACCTGCTACGTTTTTACTTAAAACTTCTTCGGTGAGCAAGTTTCTCTCATCCGATTTCCCGGAAGGATCTCCAATCATACCGGTTGCTCCTCCTACAAGTGCAATGGGTTTGTGTCCGAAGTTTTTCAGATGTACCAATAAAATAATCGGTACTAAACTTCCTATATGCAATGAATCCGAAGTCGGGTCAAATCCTATGTAGGCAGTAGTAGGCTCTTTTAAAAGTTGTTCTTCGGTTCCCTCAATTATATTATGAACTAATCCTCTCCAACGTAACTCTTCAACCAAGTTTTTCATTTTCATATTTTCAAAAAAGTAATTTTTACAAAAAGACGTACGGTTATGACAATACCTCTTTTATTCTTCTCAATGCTTCTATAAGTAAATCTTCGCTTGTGGCATACGAAAGTCGAATACAGTTAGCATCTCCGAAAGCCGACCCCGTAACCGTAGCTACATTTGCCTCTTCCAAAAGATACATTGCTAAATCTTCACTATTATTGATTTTTCTTCCTCTGAGTGTTTTTCCAAAATACCACGAAACATCAGGAAAAGCATAAAATGCTCCTTCCGGAACCGCAGTTTTAAGATTCGGAATCTCCTGTAACAACCCGATAACCAAATCTCTGCGTTTGTGAAACTCTTTTACCATATGTTTCAATACACTCGGGTCAGCCAAAACCGCTGCAATAGTAGCTCTTTGAGCCACAGAATTAGCTCCGCTGGTTACCTGTCCTTGCATTTTAGTACACGCCTTGGCTATAAATTCAGGAGCTCCGATGTATCCGATTCTCCAACCGGTCATTGCAAATGCTTTTGACACTCCATTTACAGTTATGGTACGATCATACATACCATTTATTGAAGCCATCGAGCAGAAATTTCCGGTAAAGTTAATATGTTCGTATATTTCATCCGACACCACAAAAATATTCGGATGTTTTAGAATTATTTCTGCAAGAGCAGTCAATTCTTCTTTACTGTAAACCGAACCACTCGGATTACAAGGAGAACTGAACATAATCATCTTCGTTTTCGGAGTAATGGCTTCTTCTAATTGCTTGGGAGTAATTTTAAAATTAGTTTCAACCGAAGTCGGAACAATAATCGGTTTCCCTTCTGCCATTTTGATGATTTCAGCATAACTTACCCAATACGGAGCAGGTAATATGCACTCATCTCCCGGATTTAACAACGATTGAGCTACATTATACAATGACTGTTTAGCTCCGGTTGAAACCACAATTTGAGAAGGTTTATAATCCAAATTGTTATCTCGTTTGAATTTTTGGCAAATAGCCTCTCTGAGTTCTAAATATCCGTCAACAGGTGTATATGTGCTATAGTTTTCGTCAATAGCTTTTTTTGCTGCTTCTTTAACGAAATCAGGTGTATTAAAATCAGGCTCGCCAAGACTCAAACTAATAACATCTTTTCCTTGTGCCTTTAATTCTCTTACCTTAGCAGCCATTGCCAAAGTTTGAGAAACCTCAAGATTATTGATTCTGTCAGATAACAAATGATTCATAACATTATGATGCTATTGCAGGCTTTGCTCCCAACTCTTTCAGATGCCTGAAGTGTGAAGCTACAGCCTCTCGGGTTGTTTTATATTCGTAATAAGGTAAGTTAAATTCTTGTGCTGTTTCTTTCACTATCTTAGCAATTTTTCCATAGTGAATATGACTGATATTCGGGAAAATATGGTGTTCAATCTGATGATTTAAACCACCTGTATACCAATTCATAAAGCGATTTTTAGGAGCAAAATTTGCTGTGGTATAAAGTTGATGAATTGCCCAAGTATTCTCAATTTCTCCATCTTCATTCGGTATAGGGTTGTGTACATCTTCCACTACGTGAGCCAACTGAAAAACAATACTCAAAATAAGTCCTGCTACATAGTGCATTACAAAAAAACCAAGAAGTACTTTCCACCAAACAATCCCTAAAATCATCGGAACTACTAACCAAATCGAAAAATAAATAACTTTCGTAATCAATAAAATTGTCCATTGAATGGTAGGGCTTTTAAATTCTCCATACGATAGTTTTCTCTTCAGATAACGTCTCATTTGCTTAAAATCGGCTGTAAGTGCCCAATTAAATGTTAAAAGTCCATACAAAAATACAGAATAATAATGCTGAAATTTATGAAAACGTCTCCATTCTGCCTGCTTAGAAAAACGAATAATTTTTCCGGCTTCTAAATCTTCATCGTGTCCGTGTATATTAGTATAAGTATGGTGTAACACGTTGTGTTGAACCTGCCAATTATATACGTTTCCTGCCAAAATATAAATACTTCCTCCCATAATTTTATTAACCCAAGGATAAGAAGAATATGAACCGTGGTTTCCGTCATGCATTACATTCATACCTACTCCTGCCATACCAATCCCGATAATTATAGTAAATAATAACTTCCACCAGTCAGAAATATCAAGGGTTAAAATTAAGAAATAAGGCCCTAAAAACAGGAGAAACATTATAACGGTTTTCAGGTGTAGCTTCCAGTTTCCTGACTTTTTAATATTGTTTTCTTTAAAGTAATTGTTTACACGAGTATTGAGTGTTCTGAAAAATTTGAGCGAGTCTTGTCTCGAAAATGTAGGTGCTTTCATTAAAAGTAATTAAAATTTAAGCCCCAAAGATAGTAAATATACCCTTACCCTACCTTGATAAAATCATTAAAAAAATATTTTTAAAAAAGTATTTGAATTAAACAATATATGTGTATATTTGCACTCTCATTTACTGAATGAGCAATTTTGCGGGTGTGGTGAAATTGGTAGACACGCCAGACTTAGGATCTGGTGCCTCACGGTGTGAAGGTTCGAGTCCTTTCACCCGCACAAAACAAAAAGTGCAATTAGTTGATTGCACTTTTTTTTATTATCCTAACTTTTGTTCTTATTCTTACACTTCAAGATTTTATCTGCTATGGTTTGAGCCAATTTTTTGTGACTTTCAAAAGTCCAACCGGCAACGTGAGGAGAAAGAATAACATTATCTGCCTCAAATAAATACTTCAATTCCTCAGGAATTTTTTCTACATCCATATTTTCGAAAGAGAGCTTTTCATATTCTAATACATCAAGCCCTGCTCCGAGTATTTTTCCGTTTTTTAAGGCTTCAACCAAATCTTTAGTTACTACATTTTTACCTCGTGCCGTATTTATCAACCAAAACGGTTTAGCAAATTTTTGGATAAAATCAGTATTAATCATCTTATCCGTAAGTGGTGTCCAAGGTATGTGCAAAGAAAGTACGTCTGCGTTTTGTTGCAATTCTTCGAGAGAGACTTGTTGGGCATTTTCATCTTCTAAACCACTTTGAATGTCGTAAAAAACAACCTCATTAACATCAAATCCTTTGAGTTTCTTGGCAAAAGATTTTCCCATATTCCCGTAACCGATAATTCCCACCGTTTTACCTTCGAGCTCAAAACCTCTGTGTCTTTCGCGCTCCCACTTTCCTGATTTTACACTTTTATCGGCTTGGTTGAGCTTATTGAAAAGTGAAAGTAACATACCCAAAGCATGCTCTCCTACTGCATTTCTATTACCTTCGGGAGCAGAAATAAGCTCTATACCTTTTTGAATGGCATACTCACAATCTATACTTTCAAGTCCTGCTCCTACCCGAGCTATAAATTTAAGATGAGCTGCTTTATCCAAAAAAGTTTTATCAATCTTAAAACGGCTTCTGATGACTACTCCATCATAATCATTGATTTTACTTTCAATAGCTTCTTTTGAAGAAGTAAAATCCATTTCATTTATAAATCCTTCCCTTTCAAGTATTTCTAACAATATCGGGTGGTTGGAATCAATATGCAGGATTTTCATAAGCTCCTTAAAGATATATTTAAATCAATTCTCCTGTCCAGAGAGAAATACCTCCCACCAAATTATAAGTTTGAGCAAAACCCATCCTGTCCATTACTTGACATGCATTTGCACTTCGACCTCCGGCTTTACAATAAACATAATAATTTTTGGTTTTATCTAACTTTTCAAGCTCTGCAATAAATTCTTCCGGTTTGTAAATATCAATACAAATTGCATTTTTGATAATTCCACCTGCTTGCTCTTCGGGTGTTCTAACATCCAAAATCACTGCATTTGGGTCATTAGCTACAAGCTCTTCCCATTCCTGTTGATTTATATGTTTCATAAATGTTTTTTAGATTATTTTTAAAAATTTATTTCTTTAAATTTTTCTTTTTCAGTATTAAACTCTTTTATCACTTCATCAATAATTTCACTCACCGGCTTTATAGAATCAATAAGACCGGCTACTTGTCCTATTTCGAGTTCTCCTTCATCCAAATCTCCTTCAAACATTCCTTTTTTAGCTCTTGCTCTTCCTAAAAGTTCTTTTAATTCGTCTGCTGTCGGGCATTTAGCATATAACTCCATAACATCGTTAAAGAATTTGTTCTTAATAAGACGAACCGGAGCCAATTCTTTTAATGTAACATAAGTATCTCCGTCTTTAACCTTTATGATAGCATCTTTAAAATTCTGGTGAGCTGAACTTTCAACAGAAGCTGCAAAACGACTTCCCATCTGTACTCCGTCTGCTCCAAGTACCATTGCTGCCAACATTCCTTTTCCGGTAGCAATTCCTCCCGCTGCAATAAGTGGAATTGACAACTCCTTTTTTACCATCGGAATAAGTGTAAAAGTGGTAGATTCTTCTCTACCGTTGTGCCCTCCTGCTTCGAATCCCTCAGCTACAACTGCATCTACACCTGCCTCTTGAGCTTTAAGTGCAAATTTTACGCTGCTTACTACATGTACTACCGTAATTCCTTTTTCTTTCAGAAAAGAAGTCCAAGTTTTCGGATTTCCTGCAGAAGTAAAGACAATTTTTACGCCTTCTTCTACAATGATATTCATTATTTCCTCAATATTCGGGTACAACATCGGCACATTTACCCCAAAAGGTTTATCGGTTGTTTTTTTGCATTTTTGGATATGTTCTCTAAAAACATCCGGATACATCGACCCCGCCCCAATAAGTCCCAATCCTCCTGAGTTACTTACTGCTGCGGCTAATTTATATCCTGAATTCCAAATCATCCCTCCTTGAATAATCGGATATTTTATTTTGAAAAGTTCTGTGATTTTGTTCATTATCTATGTTGTAAAATTTAAGTCTCTGACAAAAATACTATTTTTTATTGTCTTTCTCTTTTGAATATTACTCCAAATTAGACTGATATAATTTCTGATATATTAAAGTATAAAAAATCCCGTTTAAGTTTTTAAACGGGATTATTATCCTCTTTATACTATCTATTTAAATAGAGAAAAATATTTATTTACTTCTATCCTCAATCCACTTTCTGGCATTGACAAAAGCTTCTAACC
>CAZVQI010000113.1:0-6561 GCA_964629155.1 uncultured Flavobacterium sp. | reverse complement strand
GATTTCGAATTACTCTTCCCGGACGAATACATCAATCAAGTATCCGAACGATTGATCTTGTACAACGAGATTTCAGAGCTGAAAAATGAAGAAGAGCTACAACAGTACGAAGCCCGACTTATCGACCGATTTGGACCGCTTCCGAGACAAGCCAAATCACTTTTGGACAGTATTCGGATCAAATGGATTGCCACCGAATTTGGCATCGAAAAGCTGGTGTTGAAACAAAACAAAATGGTGGCCTACTTTGTGGGCGACCAACAATCGGATTATTATCAAACCTCAAAGTTCAAAAAGGTATTGACCTTTGTTCAACAGAATCCGACGCTATGTAAAATGAAGGAAAAAGAAACCCGAAACGGACTTCGCTTGTTATTGTCATTCGAAAATATCAAAACCGTAAAAAGAGCTTTGGAGGTGTTGAGTTTGTTGAAACAATAATTTTTAAATTTTCCAAAATTTGTGCTTTGGGAAACTTACTTTGTTACTAAGAGAGTAAGTTCTTTGCGAGAGGAAATTTATTGGATAGCATTTTTATCGAATCATTTTTTTGTAAGGAATAACTGTTTCATATCCTTTTTCTTTAAAGTACCCGGTAGGATTTTCTTCGGAAACAGCTAATACAAAGTCACCTCCCCAAGCACCTAAGCTTTTAACGGTTCCTTTAAAATCACGAAAAAGAGTTTGTTTTACGGGGAGTATTTCCAACAAGTTACTTATTATGGTTTCGTGTTCTTCGAGTAAGGTAATAAAATCCTCAAGTTGTTGAGCGTGTAAGATTTGAGATGTGATTTTATCGGTTTTTTGTACAGCTTGAGTAATATCTTGTTGTTTAGAATAGAAATTGGCAATAGCGGATTTGCTGTTTTGTTTTTTATTCAAATACACAAAGTACAGATACTCTGAAAATGGAGGGTAGAAGTTAGCTTTTTCTACTATCGGTTTTTGACCTTTTAACCAAAATAAAATTGGGGTAATATTTGAGGCACAAGCAATATCATATCCGCTTCCGCTAAAAGTAGTTTTTAATAATTGATAAGGATTAATTTCAAGCCACTGAGCGATATTGTTTATCAGAGTAGATGAAGTTCCTAATCCCCATAGTTTGGGAAAAGTAAGATGGGTTTCAATTTTATATCCCTTATTTTTAGCTAAAAAATTGGGGTTCAGTTTATAGGCCTCGTGGAGGATATTAATTAACGTGATTTCGAGAGGATTTTGCTTCAAAGAAGAATTATCGATGATTTCAAAAGGAAATATTTCTACATCTATCCAGATTGATCTATCTGCATCAAAACTTTTCCACAGGATTTTTTCTGATTGATTTACTTCAACCGTAAGACTTTGTCCGAATAGGGTAGGAAGAGCTAAAGCTCGGGCTCCGTTAAGAACGGTATATTCACTTGTAAGCAAAAGTTTTCCGTTACTGTAAAAAGTTTTCAAATTGAAAAAAGATGTGATGTTAAGTAATAATCGGTTTAGGTTCTTTTATTTGAATTTCTACAATCCAATAGGCTAAACACCCCAATACCCCCGGTCAATATAATTGTCAATATCCAAATTAATCTTAGATTGTTTTCATTCAAATTCTGATTTTTGGCGGCATGTATCAGAAAATATATAAATGACAAAAAGGAAAAAAGGAGTAAAAAAGCTCCCACCACTATAATTCCAAATAGTCCATAGATACTTATATCTGATTTGTCAGAATTTGCGGATGAGGATATAATAAATGATAAGATAAACCAAAAATAAACCACTAATAGTCCTATGGTTAAAACTAAAGGAGCAATGGCTAAAAATCCTTGAAGAACTCTACTATTCATCATAATACTCAAGTGTTTAGTTACAAATATAATAAAGTTGTAGTTTTGATGTAATAACAGAAATTTGATTAATTGTCTTCAAAATAGATGTATTCTTTAATGTTATTTTATAAATATTATAGCTCTCTTGCTGTAAACACAGAATCTGTTTTTCCTTCTCTTCCCTGATTTCTGAGTAAAACAAAATGTGAACGTACGGCAGCAAATACAGGGTAACAAGTGTAAGGTAAATTATACTCTTTTGCGTACTTTCGAATAATAGGGGTGATTTTCGGATAATAAGTATGTCCGACAGTAGGGAAAAGATGATGAGCTACGTGATGAGTAAACCCTCCGTATAAGAAATCAGCAATCCGGTTTCCGGCACTGAAATCTTTAGTAACAAGCATCTGATGATAAGCCCAAGTTGTATCCATTTTACCGTCTTGCGGAGGTATTGGAAAAACAGCATTTTCGTCTACGTGGGTAGAAATAAGAGCTATTACGCCTAACATACTTGCACTCAGATGCATTACAAACCAAGCTAAAAATATCATTCCGAAAGATTGGTTGAGCACCCAGTACGGAACAACAAGCATATAGAAAAGGTTAAATGCTTTAGCAATAAAGAGCTTCCAATATTCGATAGTTGGAATTTTGTAAACGCGTTTCAGGTAATTGTCCTTTGTACCGAAAAAGTCCTTAAAATCCCTGCTGAATAGCCATACTAAGGTATAAAACGGATATAAAAACCACATATAAATGTGTTGTACTTTATGGAACTTATACCAAGGTGAATTAGGGAAGATTCTTACTATATCACTTTGTTTGATGTCACAATCCCAATTTTGGACATTTGGGTACGGATGATGTAAAGCAACGTGTCTTTGTATCCAAATTTCGCTGTTACTTCCGAACAATTCCAAAACATAACAAAAAAGTCTGTTTTGTTTTTTTGAGAAAAAAACAGCATTGTGAGCAGCATCATGAAAGGAATTTACAAAAACAATAATCATCGAAAATCCCATCAGGATGTAAAATAAAAACAACAAAGAGGTAGAATTTCCGAAATAAAGAATACAACCGTAAAAGACAAAAAACATAGTCAACATAAACAGAGCTTTGTAAATGTTTTTCCGTTGAATGGATCTGTCTTTCAGCACAGTTTCTTGAACTTCTTTGAGAAGTTTTTTGTAAAAGTCATCTTTAGGCGGTCTGGTAAAAACAGGCAGATTCAGCTTTTTTTCACTCATTTTACTCACTTCTTTAAGATTCTACAAAGGTAGTAATTTTATTAGCCTTTTGAAATACGAAAAACCTGCCAAAGTTGGCAGGTTTAATTAAAGATTGATTTTGAAAAGCAATGACAATTGTGGTTGTGAATCTCAAATTTTAATCAAAACACGTTTTGATTTCCTGTTTTATCAGTGGCATAAATCCCAAAGAGATATTTTCCTTCTGTAACATTATCAGGGATGAGGATGTGTAGATTAACTAACATTATGTTTTTTGCCGGAAAGGAATCTTTCGGTTTGATATGTTCGTTCTGTAAAGGATTTGTACTTTTTTCGTGGGAATGTTCATTTTCTGCAAAATGAATGTCAATTTTGTCTGCCCCGAGATCAATATTGTCCGAAAAAATTAATTTCCACGTGGATTTCATCACCGGAAAGCAAAAATTCCTCATCTGCAGGATTTACAATTGTAATGATTGGAATAGAATCATAAAAAGGGAAATTCCAAGAAGAAAGAAATCCTTTATTTAGATGTTATTTTAAACCATAAAAGCCATGTTTTGATTTAGAGAGAAAGATTATAAATAAAAGAACTCCGGATAATTTCCGGAGTTCCTTTTTGTTATAGTGTTTATAGCTTAGTTTTTGATTTTTTTCGTAGAACTATAGTTGTTTTCAAAAGCAACTTTTACAATAAGCACTTGTTGATTATAAATATCAGAGATTGTATGAGATTGTGAATTGATGTTTTCTGCTTCATATACCAATCTTCCGAGCATATCATAAATGCTTACTTTTTGCATTCCTAAAGTAGAATTAATTTGTAGTTGTCCGTCTTTGCTATAAACAATCCAACTATTATCAACAGAGAAAGAACTTGTGTTCTCTTGTGCAGATTTTTTATATACAATTTCAAATCTGTTATCAAAAGTTCCTGGTTCTGTTATAAATTCATATTTACCCTCTTTAAGATTATGGATAACATTTAGTAAGTTATCCTTTAAGAAAATGTCTTGGTTTTCTGTAAATAGACCTTCATAATTAGCTAATGTTATGGCGTAGTTGCCGGCTTCTTTAACCATATAACCAAGAGGGAATTTGTCTTCTGAGCTGAAAGGCAAAGCCCGACCTTGAATAATAACTCGTTCTTCATCCAATAATGAATAAAACTGTATTTTAGCCTCAGAGCTTTCTAATAGTGTTGCATCTATATCTTTGTCTTTTCCGTTAGAAGCATTATCCAAATATCCAACAAGTGTTTGTCCGAAGTAACCTTCGTTACTTTCTAAGTTAAGCCAAAAACGATGATTGTTTTTAAGTTTATTGAAAGAGTTATTATTATTTCCGACAACTCTATGGCTATTTTTAAATATAACGGTTCCGTTTGAGTTTCCTGTTATAAAGAAACCTTGCCCTGAAGCTATCATGGCTGTAGGTATTTGGGCAGTAGGAGAATTTCCTACCTGACCTACGGTATTGTAAGTTGCAAATCCTTCAAATTGATAAACAAAATTCCCATTAACTACTTGATAGCCATTTGTCCATAGATAAACAATTTTATCCAATTCAGAGTTATCAGGGTCAGCTAAGAAAGAATCAATGTTTATAGCACTCGGATAAGGATTTCCTAAAAAGTTAAAATTACCACCACCTAAAACATTAATTTCTATATCTCCGTTGTTAGGAACACCTTCAAAAGATAAATTATAAATTTGAGGAGGACCTACAACTGAAGGGGCTTTTATAATATACCCATGACCTGCTTCCATAATATGATTACCTCCTACATGTTGTGTCCAACTTTGAGTATTAACATTCCAGCTATAATAATAAGGAGCTGCTGTAATAGGAGAAAATTCGCTCATTAAAAACCCTTCTACAGGAGAAGACCAATATCCGTAATTTGACTGATCCATAGGTTTTGTTGTTTTTTCAACAATTATTTCTCCTGTATTTTCCACATCATTAATCTGAACTAAACTTGCTTGATTTCTTAAGATGAGGGAGCCTCCCTTTATAATATTTACTTCATTAAGTAGTGTTATTGTTCTTCCGGAATTCAGCTCTACATTGCCTGAGTCTATTGTTAAAGAGCAACCTTCTAAATTTGAATTTAAAATAAGATGACCTGTAATTAATAGATTTGTGTCAATAGTAGGAGGTTGTGACCAACTTGATCCATTCCAATGAGCAACATCTGTACAGCCATTATTTTCAAATGCACCTATATCAATTGCATCACCTGAAAGTCTTGGGTTTCCTAATATATCAAAATCATTATTTATGTCCCCGCTATAGAGAGAGTTATCTCCTGCATTAAGAAGAGGGCTAAGTATAGATAGCCTATAATCTCCTGAAGCCGCGTTTATAAACATTGGATCTATATTACCATCAATATTTCCGTTGGCGTCATTAGTTGTAATTCCTTGAACAAAACTGTTTTTGTATTGAGACACGCTAGAATTATCTAACACATTATATGAAGAATTATCATAGATAATACTGTTTATGAAAGTAGCATTGGCATTTGAGTTGTTTCTTATTCCTTTGTTATTGGAAACAATAGTGGTATTTATAAAAACAGGTTGGCTGGCTACATTTTGATTTATCATAGCTCCTCCATGTCCTGCATTATTATTTCTGATGAGGCTATTAATGACAATAGGAGAGGAATTTAAATTATACAATCCTCCTCCTCCATGACTTGCTCTATTGTTACGAATAATTAGATTCCTTAAGGTCGGGGAAGCATATTCATTATAAATTCCTCCTCCACTTATGGGGGTTTGCACATTTCCTCCTGTAATAGTAAATCCGTCTAAGACACTAGAATTTGTCATTTGTGAAGAAGAAGTAAAAACATTACGAATCACACTATGTCCATTCCCCAAAAGTATAGTTTCATGCTGATTCCAATTTCTGTCATCCATATCAGCACTATTGTTATCACTTGGGAATCCTCCGTAAATCTCAACTCCTTCTTTCATGGAGAAATACTGATTGACAGCTGGCTGATAGATGCCTTCTGCTACCCATATTGTATCTCCTAACAAACTATTATCTATTGCTTCTTGTAGATCCGTGTAGGCGTTTGCCCAGTTGCTACCGTCATTGTTTCCCGTAGCATTTGATTTTACGTAAATAATCGAAGGTCCTAGATACACTTCTTGGTTTTCGTAAGCTCCGATATCAATTGTCCCGAAGAATCGAGGATTTCCTTCTAAATCAAGCATATCTCCTTCATAAAAAGAATTGTTCCCAACATTCACAAGAGGACTGATTACCGATAGTCTGTAATCTCCCGAAGCTGCATCTACAAACACAGGGTCAATACTGCCATCAATGTTTCCGTTAGCGTCATTGGTTGTGATTCCTTGAACTAAGCTGCTGTAAAACTGAGATGTGTATAAGTTCATTATGTTATAAGAGACATTACCAAAAACAATACTATTTATGAAAGTAGCACTGGCATTTGAGTTGTTTCTTATTCCTTTGTTATTGGAAACAATAGTGGTATTTAT
>CAZVQI010000112.1:0-6661 GCA_964629155.1 uncultured Flavobacterium sp. | reverse complement strand
GTCTGCATGTCGGGCTCGGTTTGTTCGTCGGCAACCGCAGGCGCCGCGGCTGTCGTCTCAGGTTGCCGATCAGGGAACAACTCTTCGAGGAGCTGGCCAATACGCTTTTCCAGATCCTCCGTCAGGGCAATACCCTTGATGTTCAAGCGCAGGCCATTGCTATCGCAGTGAAATGCACCGATCTTCTTGCCGCGCAGGAACAGTTCAATAGATCGACGAGATACTCCGGCATCGGGCGTGGTTATTGCTTGACGTAACTTTGCAGCCAGCTTCGTTTGCTGGAAGTCTCCAGCAAGGTATCTTGGCCAGATCTCCAGCAAGGCTTTTTCCCCCTGCACACCGTGCTCGTTAAGTACGGTCACCAGTTCGTCAACTGCGCGCGCCCCTAGTAGTTGTGGCTTGTCCCTCAATGAAGCGAGCACGAATTCTGGAAGCTTTTCAAACGCGAAATAGCGATAGAGCTGCTTGCGAGACATACCGAGCTTCTCGGCCATCACAGTCACTTGCTCGTAGCGACTGCGCATGGCGAGCAAGGCTTGACTGATTTCGAAGTCACTCAGATCTGCCCGCGCGACGTTTTCGGCCAGCGCAATGGTGGCCATTTCTTCGTCAGTGCACTCAGACAGAATGGAGGGAATCTCGGTTAACCCAAGGACCTTGTGAGCTCTGACGCGACGTTCGCCAACGACGATTTGATAATGGCCTTCGAGCGACGGGTGCTTACGGACCACAATGGGCTCAATCAGACCGTGAATCCGAATGCTTTCGGCCAACTCATCAATCTTTTCGGGATCGAATTCGATCCTCGGTTGATATGGGTTGGGCAACAGTTTGGCGATTTCGATAGGAGTGCCCGCGCGGTGACGCTCAAGTTCCGTCATTCTTTGCTTGTCGATCGCCCATTGCAGCGATTTGCCTGGGGCAGTCTCCGGGCGTTCGGCCTTTTTATTGCGGGGCTTAGGCGGAGCGAGGGGGGTTTCATCGAGGCCCTCGGTCGTTTGGGCCATGCGTTTCATGAGATTCATAGGGCGACTCCTTGGTCAGCAGACGCTTTGCCAGTCCACTTGGACAAATACACGGAATCTATCCACTTGACGTAGTTGAACAGTGGCTCTCTTACACGATTCAGTGTCTTGGTTGCGATCTCGTTCTTGTTCATGTCAAACACCGTAGAGATGACCACGCTGGAGTTCGACATCGCAGCGCTGTATGGGATTTCGTAGGGGCTGACCCAGTGGCCGTAAGCGCGCTGGATCCAATGGCGAACAATTTCAGTGCCGCCTTTTTGATTATCCACTTTTGTGGGCAAAATGCTTACGAAGTCATAGATCTTGTTGAAGCCATAATGCCTCTTAATAGGGGAGGCGAAATCTCGCAGAAGCGTCCAGAACACCAATGAGCTGAGGGTATCCAGACTCTCTGGGACAACGGGCATGACCAGGCTGTCGGCCGCCATCAAGGCGTTGATATTCAGGTAGCTCAGTGAGGGAGCCGTATCAAAAATGATGTAGTCATAATGCTCGCGAAGCGGCTCAACGCCTTGTCGCAGCAGATCAAAGAAGCGAAATGAGCTATCTTGCATCAGCATCCCTGGAATCTGAAATTCTGCGGCAAACAAGCCGGCATGCGAAGGGATGATGTCAAGGTTCGCCCAGTATGTGCGCATCACAAGCTCTTGCAGCGTGGTGCTTGGATCTTGGATGTAATTCAATACCGTATCGTTTTCGTCGACCGCAGCTTGTATGAATACACCACATAGCTCGGTGAGCGAAGCTTGGGGGTCAAGGTCTATGACAAGCACTTTACGCCCAAGCAATGTGAGCCCTTGAGCAATGCTCATAGTGGAGGTCGTCTTGGTTGCGCCGCCCTTTAACATCGTTGTCGCGAGCACAGCCCCGGAAACTCCCTCTGGTTTAGGGGAGAATTCAGGCATAGCGCGAATCCACTCCTGGGCCTCAGCCAGAGAGAAGGTCCGACTGGCGCCAGAGCCGTGTACCTCACCTTGAGGTAGTTCACCTTTGCGCACCAGGTAATTCAATGTCGCGCGCGTGATTCCGCAAAGCTCCGCTACCTGACTTGATGTGAATCGAGGGGGATTCTTTTCTGGATTGGGACGAATGGCTCGTTTTCTAAGGTCGGCGATGATGAGGTCAATGGTTTCGCACATCTGGTCGATTTCGCTTAAGTCGACCCGGCGGTCTGGCGGCAATAGCGTCGCTTCAGATGCGGTTGGAAGAGTAAATGCTTCTTTATTGGCCTTCTGGGCTCTTGCTGTTGTCGCCATATAAATTCCTCTGTTAGTATTGGCCGGAGAGTTATTTATTAAACACAAACATCAAAGGTTAAACACTTTCCGGCGATAGTCGAGCAAAGCATTAACATCAACACTCAGCGTCTGAGTATACAGGAGGGAAGATAGAAGATGTGCTTTCCCGGTTGAAAGTTAATGTCTTTTCTCAAGAATGAGGCAAGTTGGCCACAAGACGCATTGAGGAGCCGCGTGACCGGTAATTCCTTCAGTGCTCCTATTCCTTCAATGAACTCCGCGCACAGGTGGTTTAGAAATACAACGGTGACAGGTCGAACAACGTCCCTCTGTGTGATTCGCTACCCGGGTTGGCATGTGTCCAGGCAACACCTCTTGGCGGCAAGTGTGTCCAGGTGACACACCGAACCACACCCACTGTCCACTTTTAATTTTCTAACTAAGGCGTTTGGGAATAGGTATGCCTAACCCTTGGTATGTACGATTGCAGCAACTAGAAAATTTCTATTCTTGTAGGGTTTTCAAGTCGCAAACATCTACATTAGGTGTGTCCATGTGACACACTTGCCACGCAAGCCCTCATCTCAGAATGAGACCAGCGCTTGGCCAATTTAAGATCGAGTCCACACGTTTCCAACTCATCATCATCGACAGATCTCGATGCGAGATGCTGCCACTGCGTGAGCGTGTGTCCAGGTGACACACTCGCCGCGGACGAGCCTCTTAGCATTGTTCATATTCGCTATACCCAATTAGGAAATACAACCGTATGGGACGGTTACGCTGAATCAATCCAATAAAAATAAGAGGTAATAATATGAATAATGTTTCAACTTCAAAGAGCGGCTGCGTCTGTGAAAGCAGACAGGATGTCGTGGCCTTTAAGGCAGAAATCAGAGAACTTGCTTTGAAGGCAGTTCTCTTCATCGCAAAGGCGATAACCATTGGTCTGTGCTTGCTCGCGGTGCTGATTGTTGCGCTGTGCTTTTCCTTGGTGGCTCAGCACGTTGCTGTGACCTATCCAATGGTCGGGGCACTGTTTACTGCGTTCAGCAATGGCTTCGGTCACCTGAAGCTGGTTATCGATGTAGTGAACATGGCACTGCTCGGATACTTCGCCCTGTCAAGTCTGATTAAGTAATCCCAACCTTGTGGGCATACTGTAGGCGCAAGGGCGTGCCGCATTAGAGACAAAACGCATTTAGCGTAAATAGGACACATCATGGAAAGGACGACAACGAAAACTCCACAAACATTTAGTCAAGCAGTAAAGCTTGGTATCCAGGAAGGCTTAGATGCATTCTTGAAACCATTCAGGCTTCTTTTCGCTTGGCTTCAATGTGAGTCAGTTGTACGGGATCAATGAACTTTGCAGTCTCTTACAGCCACCTCTGGGTGGCTGTTTTCATGGGGAGGTGTGTCACCTGGACACACGGCGGGCCAGGAAGCGGAGAGTATGAAAAGTATTTTTCACTCGTTTGAGCGTCAAGAACGAGGCCCTTCGAAACGCCATGGGGTCGCGGGTGCAGGCGCACCAGGCCACAGTCGGGAAACACTCATAGAGCCGGTCCCGTTGTCATCCTCGGGCGGCAAGTGTGTCCAGGTGACACACTCCTATGATGTTGCCGTTTGTCCAGTGACACACCTTTGAAGTGGCGCCGTGTGTCCAGGTGACACACGCGTGACGCAAGTTAGCCTTCCAAGATCTTCTGGACTTCTTGCACAGTTCGCGCTTTCTCAGCCTGGACGTAAATGGACGTTGTCTGTACGGAAGTGTGCCCCAGCAACTTCTGGAGTACGTCGACTGGCATTTGCTTAGCAGCAGCCCCAGTAGCAAACGTGTGTCGTAGAGCGTGTGGAGCTGTATTGAGCAACCATTCGCGCATTTCTGTCGGCATCTTCAATGAGCGCTGCTTCGCAATACGCGCCAAAGCATTGCACATCATCTTGTAGAGCGCATCACTGTCAAACCCTGGTTGAGATCCCAAGTCTGCGTTGAGTGCGTGTTTACGGCGTGCAGCCTCAGTGTTGGGGATGATTACAGGAGCAAGCAGGGGTGCTTGTTTGGCATGGTGGGCCGGCTCATACAGGTTCAGGCCTCGATCGCACCAATGGGCAGCGAGTGCGTCGACGGCTCTAGCGGGCAGATAGACTGTTCGCCACTTAGAGCGTTTGCCTAGGACGTTCAGCTCCCAAATCCGAGGTCCGCCGTTATCACTCAGTATGTGTGAATCTACGGGCCGCAGTTGATCACGAGTTGCTCCGACAGCCTCTTCTCTACGAATACCGCTTGACCCTATAAGTAGGATCGCTGCACGAACTAACCGCATTTGTGCAGCTTGTGCCTGTGGCGAGCGAGGATTGGTGAAGTATCCTAGGTTCAGAGGCTCTCGATTGGACTCATTAAGGGAACGCTCCGCTTCGGCTTGCGCGGCATCACAGACGCTATCAAGTATTCCGTTTTCACCCGCGAGCTTTTGCCAGACATCTTGTGGCAAGGCCTTTTCGATTTGGAGTTCGTTAATGCGCTGGGTGACAATGGGATCGTGAACCGTGATCCACGGGTTGCCTCCAAGGTATCGGACGTTAACGAGCCACTCAAAGAAGCTGCGAATAATCTGAACTGCATAGCGTTGACTTTCCCCAGACAGCTTTCCTGCGAAGGGGCGCCAACGATTTGATGTCCGAGGCGCCTTATTGCCGATCCAGTCGTCAGGTACGTCGGCAATGAAGTCTTTGTAGGCTTCACAGTCATCGGTCAGTACGCTCGACATAGGTATGCGTCTTACACATACACACCACAATAGAAATCGCTCGAGCTCCTTCCGATAGGCCCGAGCCGTGAGCGGTCGATCGCGATACTTGTACAAGTACGCCTGAATAGCCTCAAGATCGTTTCTTGCCTGTATGAGGCAGAAGGCTTGGTTGCGGTTTCGGCCCTTCGAGCCATCTAACTCATGAGCGACCGCGCTAATCCGATCCAGAGGCACCCAGGGGTGCGCAGTGGGGGAGAGGGTGACCGTGTTGGTTAACGCGACTTCGCGAGGCCACCTGATTGGGCCCACGTGGTCAATGTGCTCAGTAAGCCAACGCTCAATTGCATGTGCCTTTCCTTGCCCGATCCTTGGAATGGGTCGATACCATCCCCTACCGCGGACAGCCAAAAGATTCATGAGTTCATTGATACGCGTAACCCCTTCTTCAGCCAAGAGAGAAGCAATGCGTGGCTTGAACCATTGGATGAGTTGGTCCTCAGGCTTTGGGTAGGAATAGTCGCGCTCACCCAGACTGATCAGGTGGCTCATGAGCTGGTTGTTCCACCGCCCTGAACGATTGGCGTGTTGAAGGCTCTCAGCCAGAAAGGGATTTTCCTTCAGCGCCAGGTCAATCAAAAGGCGTTTGAGCTTATCCAGCCATTGGACCAGATCCTGTGCGGTGAACAGCTTGCGCTCTTCCATCGCCTCGTCATTGAACAGCCGCCCTTTGATGGTGTCAGCCGGCAAGCCATTCAAGCGATACCGCAGCGCCATGAAGTCCAGGCGTGTGTAGCGGGTTTGATCGCGCGAAACGTTGTTGTTCTGTGCCATGGGTTGCAATGGAGTGGGCAAAAGTTTACCCACATACTGTAGCCCCTTTTAGCCTCTTCGAGCGGTGCTTGCACTGTTTCGCCCCAAGGCCAAAATCTTCGAATCTGCCTATACTCCATAACAAATTTTTAGCGCAAAGGGGCCGCAATGAACAGGGTAAGCAGTGAAATGGAAGGCTTGGCCAAACGGGCGGAGGAACTTGCGGGCCAGATTAAGAGCGACATGTTCTGCACTGAAACGGCTGCCCGCGAGTTGCGCGAGAATGCCCAGGCCTGGAAGCGCTATGCGCGCGCTGTAGTCCGTCTTGAGCGACATCTGAAGCTTTCGGATTCAGCTGAGAAGCGGATCATTGACCTGGAGCTGGAACTTGCTCAGGCTCATGAGCGCATCGCTCAGCTAGAAGCGGAGATTGAGACAAGAGAAGGCGCGGTTTGAGTGTGTCCAGGTGACACACCTTTGAAGTGGCGCCGTGTGTCCAGGTGACACAGAAGCAAAAGAAAAATGAGCAGAAACTTAGAAAAATGCCCGTTTAGATTCTTTCACAATAACTGGCGAGAATTCAGAAACTTTCGCCTATTCTTGGAACAGATGTCCGCCGCGCCGGTAGCCCAGTGTGTCACCTGGACACACCCCCCGCCTGAGAGCGAGCCGCTAGCGTCAGGCCGACTCAAGGCGTGTGGGGATATTGGGCGACCAGCGACTTTTGGACCGTGAGAAAGACACTCTTAGTGGCGCATGCCTCTAGCGCGCTTTGCGTCTTTGCTTAAAGGACAAATAGGCAGCATAGCTGCATGAGTATGTGGGCACA
>CAZVQI010000111.1:0-6688 GCA_964629155.1 uncultured Flavobacterium sp. | reverse complement strand
TTTATTGGCACTTTGTAGATTTGGTTTGGGTATTTGTATTTACATTCTTCTATTTAGTATAATCTTATTTTGGTTTAAAAAGTTATGGCACACACTCACACATCAAATACAAAAAGAATTTGGCAAGTATTTACAATATTGTCAATTGTAACAGCTGTTGAAGTTTGGTTGGGAATTGAAAAATTTCCCGGTTTACACTTTAGTAACTTTTTGGGAACTTCATTTTTGAACTGGATATTCATTATTTTGACTATTGTAAAAGCATATTATATTGTTTGGGCTTTTATGCATATGGAAGGGGAAAAAGCTTCGTTAAGATGGTCTGTGGTAGGAACAACCGTATTTTTGGCTCTCTATGTGGTAATTTTACTTCTTATCGAGGCAGTTTACGTACATAATGTACTAAATGCTCCTAACTCAATTAGTAAATGGATTTTCTAAAAACAGAATATTCTCAAAAGAGAAAGGCAGTATTACTACTGCCTTTTTTTGTATCTTTGTAGTACGATTTTATAATCAAAAATATTCTTTTATCCTTCATCCGTAAAAAATGAAAAAAGGCTTCATTGTAATATTTCTCTTTATCTTACCAATTATAGCGTATCTTTTTTTTGCCTCAGGAGTTAATTCATTCACCAAACTGCCAATCATTACTGAAAAAGTAGAAGAACTACCAAATTGGGAATCACTAAGCGGAGAACCAATACAACTTCAAGATAAAATTACTGTTCTTGGTTTTATGGGAACTCAGATTTTGCAGAACAAAAGTAATGCGTTCAACCTCAATCAAATTATTTATAACAAAAACAAAGACTTTTTGGATTTTCAGATTGTAATGATAGTTCCTACTGAAGCTAAAACAGATGTTGAACAGCTTATTCACGAATTTGAATGGGCAAAGCTGGCTTCATTTTCGGGATGGAAATTTCTTTTTGCTCCTAAAAATGAAATTAAAGACTATTACAATAAATTAGGTTTAGTAAACACTTTAGACGAAAACGCGGGCACTCCTTTGGTTTATATTTTGGACAAAGAACGGAACCTGAGAGGAAGAAAAGGGATGAATAAAAAAGGAAAAGAAGAATACAAAGAAGGCTATTCTACAATCTCTCCTGCCGAACTTAAAAACGAAATGGAAGATGATTTTAAGGTGATTCTTTACGAATACAGAGCAGCTTACAAAAAGAATCAACCAAGCAGGAAAATTTAATCTCGCTTAATATTTTCTGTAAACTCATTATACAAAAGTTAGAACCAATGAAAAACAAATCATACATCGGTATTACATTTATTTTACTCGTATTCGGAATTTGGGCTATCCCAAAAATTGTAGAAGGGTTTAAAAGCAACAAAATCGTAGAAGATGACCGATTGAATAAAGTTGTTAAAACTCAAAAAAGTGATTTGAGAATAATTGCTGATGTTCCGTCATTTTCTTTGATCAACCAACACAATCAAATCATAACCGACCAATCGCTTTTAGGAAAAGTATATGTTTTGGAATTCTTTTTCTCGACTTGCCCTACAATTTGTCCGATTATGAACCGAAATATGAGCGATATTGAAAAAAAGTTCTCCAAAGAAAAAGATTTCGGAATTGTTTCTATTACCATAAATCCAAAATATGATACTCCCGAGGTTTTGAAAAATCATGCGGAGCATTTGGGAGTAACTTCCAAAAACTGGCATTTTTTAACCTCCGACAGTCAAGAAACAATCCATAATTTGGCTCGAAAATTCAACATATATGTAGGAGAAAATGTAAATGCTCCCGGTGGTTTTGAACATTCCGGATTGTTCGCTTTAATTGACAAAAATGGTAAAATAAGATGCCGAAACGACAAATTCGGAAATCCTATTTTGTATTATTCCGCTTTAAACTTCCTTGATGAAGAAGGGTTTGAAGAAGACCCAAACGGAGAGTTCAGACCGGGAGTTGACGCCATTATAGAAGATATCGAAAAATTATTGACAGAATAACCTTTTTTCTCTCTTCTCCCTTTTATTTATTCCGTTTTATTCACACGGAGTATAATAGGGAGAACACTCATTTTAGATGTTTTGTATGCGTACATAACTTCGCTTTTAATCATTTTTTAAATTTATTTAAAGTTTATACCGATTAAATTCTGTAACTTTATAGAAATTAAAAACTTAAAGTTATGACACGTATTCAGTATAAATATGCTCCGGCATCGGTAGCTATCGAAAATTTGAGAAAAGAGGGCTTTGTGGTAGATTTTAATTTAGAAGAAAATTGTATCATTTGCGGAAACGATAAATATAATGTAGAGGATTTCGAAATCGTTCAGGTGTATCGTTACGAAGGAAATTCAAACCCAAGCGATGAAACCACAGTTTACGGAATCCGTTCTACAGACGGAACCAAAGGAATACTTGTTACAGCCTACGGAGCTTATACAGACAGTATGAGTACAGCTCTACTCCGAAAGTTAGCCCTTAAAGACAACTAATTATCTGACTAAAGAAAAATGCCCTTTTACTACTCTGTTGTTTAATCTGATTACAAACCAATAATCAGTCGCGGGGAGCTGTTTGGAGTTGAAAGTACCATCCCAGCCTTTATCTTGTGCAGAAAACCCGTACAACAATTTTCCGTAACGGTCATAAATCTCAATTTGAGCCTCAGGATATTGGGTAAATAACATGGGAACAGTCCAATAATCATTAAATCCGTCTCCGTTCGGAGAAAAGAATTTAGGATATCTCAGCACAAAAACTGATTGAGTTACCTCTCCGCAGCCGTTTTTATCTCTTACAAACACCAAATGCTGACCGGAAGGAACATTGGTAAAATAACCACTTTCCTGATACTGTATTCCGTTTATGGAATATTCGTAATCCCCCACTCCTTCTACCTGAATAAAAATAGTATTTCCGTCAAGAGTTAAATCGTTTACTTCCACCGAAAGAATTGTAGCTGCAGAGGATGAATTTATCACAAAAGTTTTTGATGCTTCACATCCGAATTCGTTAGTAAAAGTAACAGTATAATTTCCGGATTGACTTACTTCAATACTTTGAGAGGCACTCCCATTACTCCACATATAATTATCATATCCACTTGGAGCAGAAATTGTAATCGGGTTGTTTTCGCACATAAAAATTTCTTCGTCACTCACCTCAATATCAATCGAGCGGACAAGCAAATTAAACCAAACTATTCCGTAACAATTACCACCGTCAGAAATACGTATATAAATAGTCTGACCATTTGCTCCCTGATAAGCAGATGTATTTACTGCATTTTGTAAAAGCAATGCATCCTCTAAAGTAGTATGAAACGTAAATGACGGATTATTTGCCGTAATCTGATTTTGAACAAAATCCAAATGTTCGTCCAAATCAAATAGAGCATATCCGCTTCCGTTAATCTCGCAAGCCTCTAAATCAGGAGGGTTTTGAAGGGCGTTATCAGAAGACAATAAAGTAAGTTCTGCTATAGAATAGCACCCAAAAGAGTTAGTTACCCTTACATAAACATAACCTGATTGATTAGATGATGTATGTGAATAGTTCTGATAGTTTGTAATACTATTCTGATTTTTTTCTGCATCAACCAATGTGGGAAAATATGTAAAAGTGAAATGTTGAGGGTTTTCGATTATGAAAGGTTCTGCAACTGTAAGGTCAAAAATCGTAATTCCGTTATTGCCTTCGCACTGTACTAAAGAAGTGCTATTCACAATAGGCTTTTGAGAAAATTCAACTTTTATACTTCCTCTTTGAGAACAGCTCGCATTCGGAAAACTGATTTCTACCTCGTAATTTCCCGGTTCTGTAATCTCATAAACAGGGTTTATAGCACTAATAATGGCTACTTCATCTTTATACCACTGATAAAAGTTTGCTCCTTCGGTAGTGGCATCTACAACAAAAGTTTCTCCTTCACAAACGGGATTTCCCGTAGCTACAAGTCTATGTTCTCCCAAATCTTTAGTTCCGTTACCAAAACTACCTGCTTTTAGAAAAACAGCCGAATCATATAGATTATTTCCTTGATCTGCAATAACGAGTTTTATATGATATAACTCTCCGAACTCTATTTGAGTTTGAGCTGTCATAACAACAGTCTGTCCGTTATAATTGATTGCGTGATTATAATCGTTATATGAGCCAAAATATTGCGAATTTACAGGAGGACACAATCCTCCTTCCCCTCTTACTGTATTTACCGCTACCGGAATATTTGTTCCCGGTACTACAGCCAAATTTTTATATCCTTCACCGGAATTGATTTTTTTAATCAGAAAAGCAAAACCATCCGTATAATTACACTGATTTTGTGTTCCGCTGGTAAGATATTGCTCAGAAGCAAAAAGATATTCAAAACTGATATTAGTAGTATAGGCTATAAAATCAAATTGCAAAACAGTGGCATTAGTAGTATTGTTTATTCCTAAAACTTGTTCCAAATCAATATCTCCCGGCCAATTGTTGCCCGAAGGACCATCACTTAACAATGAATCATTAGGTCCTACCGCTCCTGTGGCTTTTCCTGTTGTAAGTAATATTCCTTCTTCAATATCAAAATTACTGTTTGAACGATTAAAATAACCATAGCTTTTTTGTCCGTTGCCGAAATCATGATAATTGGACATACTGACATTGAAAATCTCAACACAATCCGAATTACTGTCCCCTATAAAAATATCTACCAATTGTTGAGGAGTATAACTATCATCAACTTCGATATATTGAGCTTGTGTCAGGAAGGAAAAAACCAGAGTAACAGCAAATAGAACTCTCTTAAACAAATACTTCTGTGCTTGGTTGAAAGAAAAATATTTTCGGGCAACAACTTTCTTCATTATCTGTTTTTTGCGAGTGCAAAGGTACAAAAACAACAAAACAGTAGTTTAGCTCAAGCTCTTAAACTCTTCATAATTTATTACTTGTCATTCATCAGAATTGTTTTAACAACCAAAATCTTTACCGAAGAAATTTTAAGTCGTTAGCTGTAAATTCACTATTTTTGAAAAAGTATAATCTTAAGCTATATGTCAAAAAAAGTTGTTTTGATAACCGGAGCTTCATCCGGAATAGGGAAAGCCATTGCAGAGTACTTACATATTAAAAATTACTCCGTTTATGGCACAAGTCGAAATCCTGATAAATATCCTGATTCTAAAATAGAATTACTTGCCCTTGATGTAACTGATATAAACTCTATACAAAAAGCCATACGACAACTATTGGAAAAAGAAAACCGAATTGACGTGCTTATTAATAATGCAGGTACGGGAATTACAGGTGCTTTAGAAGAAATTCCGACAACCGAAATAAAACGAAACTTTGAAACCAATTTGTTTGGTCCTATTGAGGTGATGAAAGCCATTTTACCTCAGATGCGAAAACAAAAGTCAGGGCTTATTATCAACATTACTTCTATTGCAGGATATATGGGACTTCCGTACCGAAGTGTTTATTCTGCTTCAAAAGGTGCTCTCGAACTCATTACAGAGGCCTTACGAATGGAAGTGAAACAATTCGGAATTCACATTACCAATGTTGCTCCCGGAGATTTTGCTACCAATATTGCTCATGGTCGATACCACGCACCGCTTATCAAAGGTTCAGACTACGAAAAATCATACGGTAAAACCTTAGAACTAATGAATGCCCATGTAGATTCAGGAAGTGACCCTATAGAAATGGCAAAAGCTGTTTATAAAATCATAAATACCAATAGACCAAAAATACATTACAAAGTAGGGATGCCTTTGCAAAAGTTTTCTATTGTTTTAAAACGAATACTGCCGGACAAAACATATGAAAAAATGCTGATGAAACACTACAAACTATAAAGTTTACCTCAAACATCAGACAAAAAACCATACTTTTGCACCTACCAAAAAGAATACTTTGAAAGTTTTCAATAACATATCTGCTTATACATCAGAAAAGCCTGTTGTACTAACCATTGGTACTTTTGACGGAGTACATATTGGGCACAGAAAAATCATTGAACGCCTTACGCATAGTGCGGAAAAAGAAGGCTTGAAATCTGTAATTCTTACGTTTTTCCCGCATCCGAGAATGATTTTAAATCAAAATTCAGACATAAAACTTCTGAATACGATTGACGAAAAAATTCGTCTTCTCGAAAGTATGGGGTTGAATGCTCTGATTATTCACCCATTTGACAAAGCATTTTCGGAGCTTTCGGCAGAAGAATTTGTACAACAGATTTTGATTGAAAAATTAAATCTCAAAAAAATAATTATCGGTTATGACCATCGTTTCGGTAAAAACAGAACAGCCGGAATAGAAGACTTAATCATATTCGGAGAAAAATATCATTTTGAAGTAGAACAAATTTCCGCTCAAGAAATTGACGAAGTTTCCGTAAGTTCCACTAAAATCCGAAAAGCCCTAGAAGAAGGTGAAATTAATTTAGCAAACACATATTTAGGCTACAACTACTTTTTTAATGCAACAGTAGTCGAAGGAAAAAAACTCGGAAGAACTATCGGCTTCCCGACTGCTAACTTAAAAGTTTCGGAAAACTACAAACTCATCCCAAAAAAAGGAGTTTACATTGTCGAAGTACTGTTGGATAATCAAAAATATAACGGAATGATGAATATCGGTACCAATCCGACCGTAAATGGTACTTTCCAAACCATCGAAGTAAACATTTTGGATTTTAACCGTGATATTTACG
>CAZVQI010000110.1:0-6798 GCA_964629155.1 uncultured Flavobacterium sp. | reverse complement strand
TATAAACGCTGAAAATATTAAGCAAAGTGCCTTTAGTATTTCTCAAACCTTGAAGTATAAAGTTTTACACTAATGAATATTCATCATATTTTGCTGGTTGTGCACTTGGTTTGTGCTTCCGTTTGGGTTGGAGGACATTTATTTTTGGCAATTTGTATTTTGCCCAAGGCACTAAAGAATAAAGATGTATTTCTGCTCCGAAACTTCAAGAATAATTATGAGCCTATTGGGATGCCTTCTCTCATTCTGCTTGTCGTTACAGGGATATGGATGTCATATAATTATAACCTAACGCTTTCTACTTGGTTTTCGTTTTCTAATGCTATTGAAAGAGTAATTTCCGTTAAGCTTATTTTGTTATTGTGCACTTTTGGTTTGGCTGTGATTGCAGATAGAATAATCTTTCCGAAACTAAATGAAAGAAATATTTTAAGAGCAGGTATTTTTATCTACTCGGTTACTCTTATCGGGATGATTATGATTGTACTGGGGAGTTTTATTCGATATGGAGGGATTTGATGACAAATGTCATATGTAAAGAAATAGACTTTACCTTATTTTGTCCCGATTTATTCTCCAAATGTTTTTTGATGAAAAATTTAAAAGACAAGGTACTGCAACTCAAAAAAGAAAAAAACGCAGTTATACTGGCTCATTACTACCAAGAATCTGAAATACAAGACATTGCCGATTATGTAGGAGACAGTTTAGGATTATCTCAAGAAGTTGCAAATGTAGAGTCGGATATTATACTTTTTGCAGGAGTACACTTTATGGCCGAAACCGCTAAAATATTGAATCCGAACAAAAAAGTAATTTTACCTGATTTGAATGCGGGTTGCTCTTTGGCAGAATCGTGCCCTCCTGAACTGTTCAGAAAGTTTAAAACACAACACCCTAATCATTTGGTTGTGACTTACGTGAATTGTTCGGCTGAAATTAAAGCCATGAGCGATATTGTTTGTACTTCGTCAAACGCATTAAAAATCATAGAATCCATCCCGAAAGAAACTCCTATTATTTTTGCTCCGGATAAAAATTTAGGACGATATATTATTGATAAAACAGGTCGAGATATGTTGCTTTGGGATGGTTCGTGTGTAGTTCATGAGGCTTTTTCGTTAGATAAACTGATTGCTTTACATCAAAAATA
The DNA here is from genome assembly GCA_964629155.1 of uncultured Flavobacterium sp. Classification (GTDB taxonomy): domain Bacteria; phylum Bacteroidota; class Bacteroidia; order Flavobacteriales; family Flavobacteriaceae; genus Flavobacterium. Next base: position 5,645 of record CAZVQI010000110.1, on the reverse strand, counting down.
TCCCGATGCAGAAATTATAGCTCATCCGGAATCAGAAACACATATATTGAAAACAGCTTCGTTTATCGGTTCGACAGCAGGAATGATAAATTATGTAAAAAACAGTTCTAAGCAAAAATTCATCGTAGCAACCGAGGTCGGAATTCTCCATCAAATGGCAAGAGAAGTTCCCGAAAAGGTTTTAATACCTGCTCCGTCATACGAAGACAATACGTGTGCTTGTAGTGAGTGTATGTATATGAAAGTTAATACATTGCAAAAAGTTTATGATTGTTTGCTTAACGAAAGTCCTGAAATTATAATCCCTGAAGACATCAGACAAAAAGCATTAATTCCGATAGAACGTATGCTAAAACTTTCCTGATGATGAAAACAACAAATTTTTTAATTATAGGTTCGGGAGTAGCAGGTCTGTCTTTGGCTATCAAATTAGCTGAAAAATTTCCTGAGAAACATATTTTGATAGTAACCAAATCAAATCAGGAAGAATCCAACACGAAGTATGCTCAAGGAGGAATAGCTGTTGTTACACATACAGAAGACTCGTACAGAAAACATATTGAAGATACTTTGATTTGTGGAGATGGACTTTGTGATGAACAAGTTGTCGAAATGGTTGTTAAAGACGGGCCTGAAAGATTGCAAGAGCTTGTTCGGTGGGGAGCAGAATTTGATAAAAACAGCAGAAATGAGTTTGATTTAGGTAAAGAAGGCGGTCATTCAAACCACAGAGTTGTGCATCATAAAGATCAAACGGGTTACGAAATAGAAAAAACGGTACTCGCTCAGGCAAAGAGACAAAAAAATATTGATGTTTTTGATTATCATTTTGCTTTAGAGTTGATTGTTCAAGAAAGCCGATGTGTAGGAGCTTATGTGCTTAATGAGAGAAGTAAAATAGTAATACCTTTAATTTCAGACTATACAGTGTTGGCAACAGGAGGAATAGGACAAGTTTATGGTCATACAACTAATCCTAAAATTGCAACCGGAGACGGGATAGCTATGGCTTTTCGGGCAGGTGCAGAAATCCGTGATATGGAGTTTGTACAATTCCATCCAACAGCTGTGTATAGCGATAAAATGGAAACTACTTTTTTAATTTCAGAAGCGGTTCGGGGTTTTGGAGCCTATCTGAAAAACAGAAACGGAGAGCGATTTATGTTTAAATATGATTCCAGAGGAGAATTGGCTTCAAGGGATATTGTTTCTCAAAGTATTGATATGGAATTAAAAAAGTCAGGAGAAACATGTGTGTATATGGATTGTACACATTTGGATAAAAGCTCTTTTATCAAGCATTTTCCGGTGATTTATGAGCAGTGTTTGGCTTTTGGATTTGATGTTACTAAGGATAAGATTCCGGTAGCTCCCTCACAACATTATATTTGCGGAGGAATTGTAGTAAATCAAAACGGGAAAACTTCTATTGAACGATTGTTTGCTTGTGGAGAATGTTCTCGAACAGGGCTTCACGGAGCCAATCGGTTAGCTTCAAACTCTTTATTGGAGGCTCTTGTGTATGCTCACAGAATTTATTGTTATTTGGCTGAAAATTATACCTCACAAGAAAAAAATATAAAGCTAAAACCCTTTCAAAATACAGATAGTGAGTTTATTACAAATGAGATTGTTCAAAAAATTAAAAATAAAGTACAACATATAATGCTGAAAAACGCAGGAATTGTCAGAACAGATAAAGAGTTGTTACTTGCTCGAAATCAACTGAATAAATGGAAAGAAGAATTACAAAAAATAGGGGAGAGGCAACCTGCAACCAAAGAACTCTATGAACTCAAAAATTGTATTGATGTCGGATTACTTATAGTGGAACATTCTTTGCAGAGAACCGAAAATAAAGGTACTTTTCTGAAGGTTTAGGATGTAAAAATGGATTATGACTTAAATCATAAGCATTTATGACTTGCTATTACTAACTTAGTGCCAAATAACAAATTAGTGTTATGAAGAATCCGCAAATTCCGTTAGAACTGCTAATTACCTACGGTGCTACATTCAAAGAGTACCAAAAAGGAGAGATTATTTTTTCAGAAAATGAATATCCTAATTATTACTTTCAGGTTGTCAGTGGGAGTATTAAGATGTTTAATACAAATGATGAAGGAAAGGAGTTTACTCAAGGATATTTTTTGAGAGGACAGAGTTTTGGAGAACCACCTTTGTTGATTAACGAGCGTTATCCTGCTTCGGCAATGGCTTTTCAAAATATGGAAGTAGTGCGAGTACCGAAACAGAAGTTTTTTCAGATTCTTGAAGAACATCCTCAGATCCAAAAGGATTTTTTGATACTTATGGCACGTAGGATACACAACAAAGCTACTACCTCAAAAGACATCATTAATCAAAAAGCTGATTTCCGAATCAAAGCATTTTTAAATTCGTATAAAAAAGGAGATGAAAAAGAGCTTATTCCGTTTACCCGTCAGGAAATAGCTAATTTTACGGGATTACGGGTTGAAACCGTAATAAGAACTATAAAGAATATGGCAAAAAAGAAACAACTGGAAGTAAGAGACCATAAAATCTATTATTAGTTTGACTCTTACCCCCGGCTGTCATCTTATTTATGTATTTGAAAAAAAAATAAAGAAGTGAAAAATTAATAGCTTAAAAGGACAATTTCTTTCACCTTATCAAGAGTAATATTTTGTTTTTCTCCCATTACAGAAATTCCTCTTTCCTTAAAACGATTTACAATAAAATCAGCAGTATCGGAAATATCCTCAGAGGTGTTTTCACTGATTTTTGTTTTCATTCCCATAAGGTGGAAGAATTTTTCAAGCTCAATAATTGCATTTTCGGCTATTTGATTGTCACTTCCCGTAAGTCCGAAAACTTCTTTTCCTAATTGAGTTAATTTCTCTTTTTTAGATTCAAACATTACCCGGTAAAGACTTGGAAAAATAATAGCTAAGGTTCGAGCATGGTCAATTCCGTAAAGTGCCGTAAGTTCGTGTCCGATCATATGAGTAACCCAATCTGTAGGAACTCCCTTAGAAATCAATCCGTTAAGAGCCATAGTGCAACTCCACATAAAGTTTGAGGCTAAAGTGTAATCGTTTGGGTTATCAGCTACTTTTGGTCCTACTTCTATAAGAGTTTTTAAGATGCTTTCTGCCATTTTATCCTGAAGAATGGCTTCATGTTTATAGGTTAAATACTGCTCTAAAACATGAGAAAAAGCATCAATTACTCCGTTTTGTATTTGTTTTTTAGGTAGAGAGGTAATTACCGTAGGGTCACAAAATGAAAATTTAGGAAAAGTATAATCACTACCAAACGAAAGTTTCTCTTGAGTTTCTTTTCTGGAAACAACAGAACCGGAATTCATTTCGCTTCCGGTAGCAGGTAGCGTCAAAACTGTTCCGAACGGAAAGGCTTTGGTAGGACGGTGTTTTCTGTAAAAAATATCTAACGGATTACCATCATAAACAGCCGTTGCAGCAATAAATTTAACTCCGTCAATTACCGACCCGCCTCCAACGGCCAGCAAAAAATCAATTTTTTCTTTTTTAATGATTTCAACAGCTTTTAGCAAAGTCTCATAATACGGATTGGCTTCAACTCCTCCGAATTCCAGTACTGCAAATCCGTCAAGGGCTGCTTTTATTTTGTTGTATATGCCGTTTTTAAAGATACTACCTCCTCCGTAAACCATTAGCACTTTAGCTCCTTGCGGAACTTCGTTGCTTAGTTTATGGATTTGATCTTTTCCGAAAATAATTTTTGTAGGGTTATAAAATTCAAAGTTTTTCATAGTCAGATTTATGTTTTATGTATTTAGTATTGTCCCGTAGCTAAAAGTACTAAAGTACAAGCCTCTTCATACTTAATATTGTGTTGCTCCAACTTCGGGTAAAACTCCGGATTTTCTGTTCCCGGATTAAAGATGACTCTTTTAGGTTTTAAACTCAGGATGTAATCGTAGTATTCTTCCTGATTTTTTGGATTTACATAAAGCGTAACGGTATCAATATCCGTAAAGGAAATTTTATTTGTTTCAATCGGAACTCCTAATACTTCAGTTTGTTTTTTTCCTAATGCAACAACAGGATGTTGATGTGCTTGAAGTTGTTGAACGGCTAAATATGAATATCGTTGAGGGTTGTCAGATGCTCCTATAACGAGTGTTTTTTTAGAGGACATAACCAAATAAGTTTACGCAAATTTAATGATTTTGAACGATTATTTTTTGTTTTTCAGAAGGGTTTTAACGTACCTTTGCAAAAAAATAACAAAGAGTGGATAATATTTTTATTTACATATTTTTTGCGTTGTTTTCGGTTTTGAACCCGTTGGGAGCTATCCCGATTTTTATAGCACTAACCGAGGGAGATTCCAAACAATCGCGTTCCAGAATTTCACTTTGGACAGCCATTAATGTGGTAATCATTCTGATTATTTCTTTTTTTATTGGAGAGTATGCACTTAATTTTTTCGGAATTAGTATAGATTCTTTAAGAATTGCAGGAGGAATTGTAATTATGAGTTCCGGTTTTGCTTTGCTTTCCGGGGGGTTTAGTAAGAAAAGAGGGGTAAATAAAGAAGTTCAGAACGATGCCCAAAACCGAAATGATATTGCTCTTTCGCCTCTTGCTATACCAATGCTTGCAGGACCCGGTTCTATTTCGCTTATGATAGCTTCATATCAAGACCATCCGGATACGTTTGACCGAGTATTGATTTGCGTGGCAGTATTGTGTATCGGGGTTACAATATTTCTTATTTTGAGAAGTGCTCAATATTTATCTAAAGCTCTTGGAGCATCCGGAATTGTGGCTATTTCGAGAATAATGGGATTTATAGTACTGGCTATCGGAATTCAATATATTACTAACTCAGTGGTAAATATAGTGTCTGCCATAAATTTTTAAGTCTATTCCATTTCTACAAACGTAGGGTTTATCATAATTTTTTCAGCCAGCATTTCTATTTTATCATTGATATGAGTGGCAGTAAAAATTCTTTGAGTTTTTTCAATACTGTCCGATAAACGAGTTATAATCAACTCTTGTCTGTTTTTCAGAATTACATCTATATCGTCAACTATAAAGAGCTTGAGTCGATTGATATCAAATCCTGCTCCCGAAAACAATTCGGCTAATCTTTTAGGAGTTCCGATAAGTACATCTATCCCAACAGAAATCATATTTTTATCATAATCAATGTCGGTTTGCTCATAAGTGGGATAAACTCTTAATTGATTGTATTTGTTCAGCTTTTCAAACAAGGCTGTCAGTTCCAACACCTTTTCTTTGCTGTTTACTATTATTAAAGCTCTTGGAGATTGCTCAAACGGAGCGTCTAATTTTTGTATAACATTCAGAGCGACTGTCGTGGTTTTTCCGCTTTGTTTGGGAGAAACAAGTACAGTATCTGCTCCGCTTTTTATAAGCGAAAAACTGCTGTGTTGCAAATCGTTCGGTTCTGTAAATCCGCTTTCTGTAAGCGATAGATTAAGGCTTTGATTGATTTTTTTGAGAAACACTTTATTGTTTTTATAATACCACAAAAATAGCAAAAACTATTGAGTTGTTGAAACCTCCTTTTTTATTGTGTTTTAATGTTTTTTATTGTTAAAATTAACATATTTGTTTGGTTTAGTTAAGTAAATGTTTATGTTT
>CAZVQI010000109.1:0-6873 GCA_964629155.1 uncultured Flavobacterium sp. | reverse complement strand
CTTTTTTTATTGAGTTCAGAATATCTTACTTTTTATTTTTTTCCATCTGTAATTCCTGATAAATCGGACTTGTTGTGGAGTTACCAAAAGCTCTGTGTTATTCCTTTTAGCTTTAAAAAAACCGTATAAATAATCAATCAGTAGCAAAGGTTTTTTCTTTTTGAATGCTAATTTTAAAGAAGCTAATAGAGTAATACAAAACCCATATCCTAAGCGGTAAAAAGCTTCTCCTTGTTTATATCTTGATTTTTTGTTATATACTGAACCTGTTTGTTTTATGTGTTTTACTTTAAGTGATTTATCAACTAAAATCTCCCATCCGAAATATCTTGCCAAAAGCTCATCTACTGTATCCCATCCCATTTCACTCTTTAGTTTTCCTATTTGTAGAAAACATTCTTTTCTGTATGCCTTAAAAGCCCCTCTGATGTGGTCATCATCGGTAAGGTTTTCTAATACCCATTTCCCGTCTTTTTTGATAAAAGCCCTTCCTCCTGCCATTCCAACCTTCGGATTTTCGGAAAAAATTTGAGCAATACGCTCAAAATAATTTTCAGGTAGGATTAAATCAGCATCTAATTTTACAATAAAATCATAGTTTTCATCTAAAACTGCTAAGCCCCGGTTAAAAGCTCGAATGATTTTTGAACCCGGTAAATGAATCTGTTCAGATTCGATATTTATTATGGAAATGAAGTTGTGATTTCGGATAAATTGTTGGACAATTTCGGCCGTTTGGTCAATAGAGTTATCATTAACTACTACTACTTTTTGAGGCAAAAGAGTTTGCTTTAGAATTGAATCTAAAGTCAAACCAATGTTTTTCTCTTCGTTGTAAGCAGGAATTATAATGTAGTAATCCATATCCGACAAATATCCTTATTTTTGCTTAAAAAATTACATTTCTCTTGAAAGAAGTTTATACTATAATTGTAACTTTTAATGGACAAAAATGGATTCGGAAATGTTTAGAATCCTTGAATCAAAGTAATTATATCACTAAAATTATTGTAGTTGATAATAACTCTTCTGATCAAACTCTAAGCATTATTGCAGATTTTAATAATATAATTCTGTTAAAACAAGAACAGAATTTAGGTTTTGGAAAAGCAAATAATATAGGAATTCAAAAAGCAATAGAACTTGGAGCGGAATATATATTTCTTCTTAATCAAGATACATTCATCTATAATGATACTATAGAAAACTTGATTACCGAAGCTGAAAAAAATCCGGATTTTGGTATCATAAGTCCATTACATCTTTCGTCTGACGAAAAAAAATTAGATTCCAACTTTGCTACGTATTTAAGTAGAGAAATAGAAGAAAAAAACGAGATAAAAATTGTTGATTTTGTTAATGCTGCTGCATGGCTTTTATCTAAACAATGTATTGAAAAAGTTGGTTTTTTTGAAGAATGGTTTTCCCATTACGGAGAAGATAGAAATTATTGTAATCGTGTTTTATTTCATAGCTTTAAAATTGGAATTACAGAAAAATCAAAAATTGTACATGATAGAGTTGTATTAAGAGATTTTAATAAAGATAAAATACAATCAAAATATGGTATTTTAGCTACTTTTTTAAACGTTAATAAAAGTTTGAATTCAGCGATTTATTTAGCTTTTAAACAAGTATTTGGATTATCTAAACATTTTATGACTTATTATAGTTTTAGTAAAATTATAGTCCTTTTTTTTCACCTTACTTTTTACTACTTTAATCTCATTTTTAGGATTGGAAAAATAAGAAGAAAGAGAATAAAATATACACTTTGTTAAAAAATAGGTGGGATTTTCATTATATAGCATATTCTAAAAAGAAATAAAAATGCAAAACAATTCCGTTACGAAACAAATTTTTTGGTTTAGTCTTATCAATTATGTTGGTATAGTTATCGGGGTTGTTTCTACGCTTTATATCTACCCTAAAAATCCTGAGTTTTTAGGAATTATCCGAACAGTTGAATCCTATTCGCAAATAATTTATCCGATAATTTTGATAGGAGCCTCGCAAGCCCTTGTTCACTTCTATCCTACTCTTTCGGTTGAAAATAAAAATCGATTGTTTTTGTACAGTTTGTACTCGGTTTTTATAAACTCCATTTGGTTGGTCGGAATAATCTTGTTGTTTTCATTTTTATTTGATTTTGAGTTTATTAGTTGGATTTGGATGGCTTTACCTCTTGGGGTATCCGTAGCTTTTAATGAAGTTTTTAAAAGACAATCACTGAATTTACAAAAGCTTGCTTTTCCGTCATTCTTTGAAAAAATTATTCCTAAAATAGCTTTACCGTTAATTTTTATCTTAGTTGGAGTTTATTCTGTTTCTGAAAATCAAGGAGTTTGGCTTTTCGTTTTTTCGTATGTACTGATTCTTCTATTCACAGGAATTTATACGCTAAGACAGGATAAAACCCGATTAGACTTGGATTTTAAACAAGTGTTCAGAAACCTTTCTAAAAAAGAGTATTTCCGATATAGTTTGTATGCTTTTACGGGAAGTTTAGGTTCTCTTTTGGCTTTTAGAATTGACACTTTAATGTTAGGTTATTTGGGCTATTCGATGAAAGAAGTAGGTATTTATAATTTGGGAGTTATGATTGCCATGACATTACTTATTCCTGCTACGGGCATTTTTGCAATCAATTCTCCTGTGATTTCTGAATTAGTTAAAGAAAATAAAATCAATGAGTTAAGTGTAAAATATAAAGAAAATGCAAAGTTGCTCTTTGCTATAGGAGCTATCTTGTACAGTTGTATTTTGCTAAGCATTAACGATTTGTTTTTACTCCTTCCAACTAAAGAAAACCTCTTGCAATCCGTTCCTACTTTGGTGATTTTAGGGCTTGGAGTAGTTATCAATATGGGAACAGGATTCAACTCTGAAATTATTACTTTTTCAAAACATTATCGCTTTAATGTTATTGCTATTTTGGTAATGATTGTTCTTAATATCGGATTGAATTTATTTTTAGTGCTCGGATTAGATATGGGAATGTTGGGAGTAGCCTATTCATCCTTTATTTCGATTTCAGTTTTTAATTTACTCAAAACATTTTATATCAAGCAAAAATTTGGAATTCTGCCTTTTGACCATAAATATTCTAAGTTGTTTTTAGTAATAATTTTAGTAGGATTGGTTGTTTATTTCTTTCCGAATCTGACTTCTAATTTTTGGAATCTAATAATGAAATCAGGACTTTGTGTAACACTAAATCTGATTTTTATTTATCGATTAAAGCTTATTTATCACCTTAATAATTTCAAGAAATTTTAGGTAAACTCCATTTGTATTTTACGGCAACTAATCGGAAGAAAATAATGAGTAGTGAAGTCAACACATAAATCAAATTATTTGTAAGATTTATTTGTTTGAGTAGGAAAAATACCAACCCTCCTAAAATACAAATAGTAGCATAAATTTCTTTTCTGAAAATAACCGGAATATCATTGCACAAAATATCCCGAACCACACCCCCAAAACAACCGGTCATGGTTCCTAAAGTAATACAGACAATAGGATGAAGCCCTGCCTCTATGCCCTTCTCTATTCCGATAATCGTAAATATTCCGAGTCCGATAGTATCAAATAAAAATAACGATAACCTCAAATAAAGTAGTCTTTTTCTGAAAATTAAAGCAATTACTGTTCCGATGGCAACAACCAATAAATAAGTCAAATCTTGCATCCAAATCACAGGCGTGTTTCCGATAAGTACATCGCGTAACATTCCACCTCCCATTGCCGTAGCAAAAGCTACCACAAAAATCCCGAAAATATCCATTTGCTTATTAAATCCTGCCAATGCTCCCGAAAAAGCGAAGGCAACAGTCCCTAACATTTCTAAGGTATAAAACATTATTATTTGCTAAATTTTATTTGATTATTCTGTTGGCTGGACAGAAAGTCGCGCTTTTATAGGATAGTGATCAGAATATTTTTTGTTATTAAAAGTTTTGAATTCTTTTACTACAAGCGATTTATCTGCAAAAATATAATCAATTCGAGCAGGATAATATTTGAAGTGGTAGCTTTTTCCGAATCCGCTTCCTGCTTGTTCAAAAGCGTCATTCAGATTACCTTTAATAGTTCGATACACATACGAAAAAGCGCTGTTGTTCATATCTCCGCAAATAATTAAAGGATATTTACAGAGTTCTTTGTGCTCTTTAAGTATAGCGGCTTGTTCCTGTTGTTTGGTAAAAGCTTTGGATAATTTTTTAAAAATCAGTTCGGATTTTTCCTGATTAATTTCTTGTTCTATACTTGCTATATCCCTTGTTATTTCTATTGATTGTAAATGCATACTATACACACGAAGTGTATCATTTCCTTTTTTAATATCAGCGAAAATTACATTATTATTAGAATCTTCAAAACGTATAATCCCCCGGTTTATAATTGGAAATTTAGAGTAAATAGCATGTCCAAAAGATTTTGATAAATATTCAATATAGTTGTATTTATAATTTTTGAATTGGCCTCCGCCTAAATCTGAATATTCCTGAAAGCATAAAATATCAGGGTTTTCACTTTCTACAAACTTTACTATATCAGATAATATGGAGTCATTATTCAGCCATTTGTACTTATTAAAAAGTCTTACATTATAACTCATAACAGTAAAATCATCTTCGGAAACAGGGAGTTTTTCAGAAGAAAATCTATACCATTTGCTCAGAAAACCAATTCCTATAAGTAGCACTAAAGCAGACACAAATATTTGTTTTCTGACCTGTAAAAGCCAGTAAAAGAAAAACAAAATGTTCAGCATCAACAAAAGAGGAAGTCCTAAAGTAAGTACAGATAAAACCGGAAACATTCTTGGTGCTAAAAAAGGCAATACATAACCTGCAAAAGTCAAAATTGCAAGAAGTATATTCAAAGAATATATAATTTTATTAAACCAAGATAATTGTTTCATTAAGTAACTGCTATTAGTTGTTCCAAATAGCTTACCACAAAAGTTCATTCTTTTTGCTGAAATAAAAACTCTTTTTCTTCTTTGGTTAAGCTATCATAACCGGAACGGCTTATTTTGTCTAATATTTCGTCTATTTGACGTTGATTTTTGTCTTTATATACAGGTGTTTTGGTTTTATATATGCGAGATCCTTTGTTTATATGGATTTCTTTAAACGGAGTATATTTCTTTTTAGATGTTTTATTTTTTGAAAACAGCCCCATAAAAAAATCAGTAATTTTAGAGATTAATTTAGTTAAATCAGTTCCTTGTCGGAGCAGTTTTACAAATATAAATCCAAATAAAGCTCCTGCCAAGTGAGAGATATGTCCTCCTGTGTTATTTAGCCCGATTTGTAATACATCAAGTATTAAAATAACTGTTGCAATATGCCATAGTTTTACATACCCGATAAGTAACAATCTTACGGTCATAAGAGGAGCATAAGTAACCGTAGCAAATAAAATTGCCATAATGGAGGCTGAAGCTCCTACTAAAATAGTATTATAAGAAGGAAAGATAAACCAATATGCCAGTACATAAGCTAATCCGGAAAAAATGGCTCCAAGTATATATACTCCTAACAATTGTTTTTCGGAAAAAAATGTTTGGAATAATCTTCCCGCAAAGTTTAATACAATCAGATTAAAAATAAGATGGAAAAGTCCTCCGTGTAAAAAAGCATAGGTAATGTAAGTCCAAGGAAAAGTAACTGAAGTTATCACATCACCGGACAGAGCTAACCAGTTAGGGAAAAAGAATCTCCCTGTTGAAAACTGATAAAAGATTAAAGAAACCAAAAAACAACCGATATTCCAAAATATGAGCTTTTGGTTCATCCCACCGAACCGGTATTGCTGTTTTATGTCGTCCAAGATGTTCATTTTAGCTGAAATGTTCTTTGTAGTAAAGATGCCACACTCTTAATTCCAACGATTTCTATTAAACTGGCTTTTTTTCCAGTACCACATCATTAAAAAGCCCGTAATGGCTCCTCCTAAATGGGCAAAGTGAGCGATTCCGGTACTTGTTCCGAAAATTGAATTTCCGTTAAGTCCTGAAATTAAATCTATAAGCATAAGTCCCGGAACAAAATATTTTGCTTTAATAGGAACGGGGATAAACAATAGCATTAGCTCAATATTCGGAAACATAAATGCAAAAGCGGCTAATAATCCGTATAAAGCTCCGGAGGCTCCTACTACAGCTGATTGACTTTCAACAGCAGCTCTGAACAATATCCCGAACTGTTCACCGGTTAAATTTACTCGTTCGAAAATATCCGATGCATTTTTGTATAACAATTCTCCTCTATAGGTCCCGCTTCCGTCACTAAAATTTGTATTGAGAATAGTATGAATATCCGAAGAAGATAAGTTTGTATTAGCCAATTGATTTAACAAAGAATGTACTTCATAATAATTTACTCCTTGATGAATCAAAGCTGCACCTAATCCGCATGAAATATAAAAAAATAAAAACTTTTTAGCACCCCAAAACCGCTCAAGTGTAGAACCGAACATAAAAAGTCCAAACATATTGAACAGAATATGCATAAAATTTCCGTGCATAAACATATGGGTAATAGGTTGCCAAAACTTAAACATATCGCTTTCAAAGTAATACATCGGTAAATATACCCGTGCATCAGGTACAAAGTGGCTACCTAAAAAGAATAATACATTTATGATAATTAATTGCTTGACCGTTTCGGTAATCTGCATCATAGTTTTCTATTTTTTTCGAAACATACAAAGATAGTACTTTCTTTGGGATATTACGTGTACACACTTTTGTTTCTTGAAATGAAAAAGGAGTTGCTTAAACAACTCCTTTTTGAATATATTACTTTTTGTTTTGTTTTAGCCTTTGTTGCTCTTGAGCTTGCTCCATTGCTTCACGCATTC
>CAZVQI010000108.1:0-6883 GCA_964629155.1 uncultured Flavobacterium sp. | reverse complement strand
TATTTCTTGAAATAACTAATTTTTGAATTTCAGTTGTTCCTTCTCCGATAGTACACAATTTAGAATCACGATAGAATTTCTCTACCGGAAAATCTTTTGTATACCCGTAACCTCCATGAATCTGAATAGCTTCAGTCGAAACTCTTACACACATTTCTGAAGCATACATTTTTGCCATGGCTCCCATAGTAGTTACAGGCAAATTATTATTTTTCAAATAAGCGGCTTTATGTAAAAGTAATTCGGCAGCTTCAATTTCAGTTGCCATATCCGCTAATTTAAATGCGATTGCTTGGAAAGAACTAATCGGTTTTCCGAACTGATGGCGTTCTTTAGAATATTTAAGAGCGGCTTCATAAGCTCCTTTTCCAATTCCAAGAGCTAAAGCTCCGATAGAAATTCGTCCTCCGTCCAAAATTTTCATAGCCTGAATGAACCCTTCTCCTACTTCACCTAAACGGTTTGCATCCGGAATTCGACAGTTATCAAATATAAGCTCCGCTGTTTCAGAAGCTCTCATTCCGAGTTTATTTTCTTTTTTTCCGCTCGAAAATCCGGGAGTTCCTTTTTCAATTACAAAAGCAGTCATTCCTCTTGAATCTCCTTTTTGTCCCGTTCTGGCAATTACTACGGCTACTTGTCCTGAAATAGCGTGAGTTATAAAGTTTTTAGCTCCATTCAATACCCAATAATCTCCGTCTTTTACTGCAGTAGTATTCATTCCTCCTGCATCCGAACCGGTATTATGCTCAGTAAGCCCCCAAGCCCCAATCCATTCTCCTGTTGCTAATTTCGGAATCCATTTTTTCTTTTGTTCTTCATTTCCGAAAGTAAGAATATGATTAGTACAGAGTGAATTATGAGCCGCAACGGACAGTCCGATAGAAGAATCAACTTTAGAAATTTCCTCAACAATGGTAATATATTCGTGGTAACCTAAACCTGAGCCACCCAACTCTTCGGGAACCAAAACTCCCATAAATCCCATTTCTCCGAGTTTTCTAAAAAGTTCTACGGGAAACGTTTGGGATTCATCCCACTCCATTATATAAGGTCTGATGTGAGTTTCTGCAAAATCTTTGATAGATTCTGCAATCATTTTTTGGGTTTCAGAAGTCTGAAAGTTCATAGTATTTTTCCTTAAAATTTTAAAAACCCAAATATAAAGCAATTATTTCAATTTTTTCAACAGGAAAATCAGGAATTTTCGACAATTCGTCTTTATTTTTAATCCCTCCGTTCATACTTCTGTACGATACTATATTTTTAGAAACAGGGTATTTGAAATACGGAAAAGCTCCTAATTCTTTAATAGAAAGTTCGTTAATATATATCTTTTTAATTCCTGAAGTATCTGATATAGTGAAATATTTATTTAATTCTGTTATTACTTCTTCTGATAATCCATAAACATCTCGCAATTGTTCCATCGAAACAAAAGCTCCTAACGCAGTTCTATAATCTAAAATTCTTGTAGAAAGCTTTTCCCCAATCCCTTTAAGTTTTATCAAATCTTCTTGAGTAGCTTTGTTCAGGTCTTTAACAATAGTCGTTTGGGAGTTTGATTTTAGCTGATAAGTATTATTTTTCGGATTAGTAGCCCAGTCAGGAAATTTAAAATAAGGTGATATTTGTTGTAATAAGCTATCTGAAATGCCTGTAACTTGTTGGAACTCTTTAGCCGAGTTAACGAATTTTCCTTCTTTTCTAAAAGTAAGAAGTCGGTCGATTTCCTGTACCGACATACCAAGTTGATAACCTTTAAAATCTGTTATAAAGTTAGGATTAAAGGGGTTTAATTTATGCTTTGGTTGTTCAATAGCTTTCAAGCTATCAACCCAAGCCTGATTAGAAAGCCATTGCTTTTCTTCCTGACTTTCTTCAAAAGATATATTTTGTGATGAAACATAGAAATAAACGACCTGTAATAATAAAATTAGAACGAAAAACACCAAAAGTCTTTTTCGTTCTTTTTTATTAAACCCGAACCAATATTTCCCTTTAACCATCTGACATCAGTTTAGAAAATCTGAGCAGAAATTAAGGTATAAAAATTTGTCCGAAACTTATTTTAGTTTCTTCTTAACTTCTACTTCTTGGAACGCTTCTATTATATCGTATTCCTTAATATCGTTGTAATTTTTGATTTGCATACCACAATCATATCCTTTAGCAACTTCTTTTACATCGTCTTTAAAACGTTTCAAAGCAGCTAATTCTCCGGTATAAATTACAACTCCTTCTCGAATTAAGCGGATTTTTGAATTTCTGTATATCTTTCCGTCCGTAACCATACAACCTGCAACCGTTCCGACTTTAGAAATTTTGAATAATTCGCGTATTTCGGCTGTTCCGGTAACCTCTTCTTTAAGTTCCGGAGAAAGCATTCCTTCCATCGCATCCTTAACGTCATCAATAGCATCATAGATAACCGAATAATTACGAATATCGATTTCCTCTTTCTCAGCCAAGGCTTTTGCATTAGCCATCGGACGAACGTTAAATCCGATAATAATTGCATCCGATGCTGAAGCAAGCAATACATCAGATTCTGTAATAGCTCCCACACCTTTATGAATGATATTAACTTGGATTTCGTCTGTAGAAAGTTTAGAGAACGAATCCGAAAGAGCTTCAACCGAACCGTCCACGTCTCCTTTAAGGATAACATTGAGTTCTTTAAACTGTCCGAGAGCAATACGTCTTCCGATCTCTGCAAGTGTTATATGACGTTGCGTTCTTACCGATTGTTCGCGTAATAACTGAGCTCGTTTGGTTGCTATAGATTTTGCCTCTCTTTCGTCTTCAAATACATTAAATTTATCCCCTGCTCCCGGTGCTCCGTCTAATCCCAATATTGAAATAGGTGTAGAAGGTCCGGCTTCTTTTACGGCTTTTCCTCTTTCATCGTACATAGCACGCACTTTTCCGTGATGAATTCCTGCTAACACGTAATCTCCTACTTTTAGCGTACCTCCTTGTACCAAAACTGTAGATACATATCCACGTCCTTTATCAAGGAATGCTTCTACTACTGTTCCGTTTGCTAAACGATTCGGATTAGCTTTCAAATCAAGCATTTCTGCTTCCAAAAGAACTTTTTCAAGAAGGTCTTGTACCCCAATTCCTTGTTTTGCAGAAATATCTTGCGATTGGATTTTTCCTCCCCATTCTTCAACAAGAAGGTTCATATTAGCCAATCGCTCCTTAATCTTATCAGGATTTGCCGTTGGTTTATCTATTTTGTTAATTGCAAATATAATCGGAACTCCCGCAGCCTGTGCGTGTGCAATTGCCTCTTTGGTTTGTGGCATGATGTCATCATCAGCAGCAATCACAATAATGGCAATATCGGTAACCTGAGCACCTCTGGCACGCATCGCTGTAAAGGCTTCATGACCCGGAGTGTCTAAAAACGTTATTCTTTGTCCGTTATCTAATTCTACCGAATACGCCCCGATGTGCTGAGTAATTCCCCCGGACTCCCCGGCAATCACATTTGTCTTACGAATGTAATCCAACAATGAAGTTTTTCCGTGGTCAACGTGTCCCATTACAGTAACTATCGGAGCACGAGTTGCTAAATCTTCTTCTCTATCTTGGATTTCTTCAATACTTTCTTCAAGATCTGCCGTAGTAAATTCTACTTGGAAACCAAATTCTTCTGCTACAATACTCAAAGTTTCCGCATCCAACCGTTGGTTCATGGTAACCATAATTCCAAGGGACATACATGCAGCGATAATTTTATTAATCGGCACATCCATCATGGTTGCTACCTCACCTACTGTTATAAACTCCGTAACTCTCAGGATTTTGCTTTCCTGATCTTGTAAACGTAGTTCATCGTCCATACGTTGACGATGCGAATCACGTTTTTCTCTACGATATTTAGAAGCTTTAGATTTATTTCCTTTACCTTGAAGTTTTTCCAAGGTTTCTTGGATTTGTCTTTTAACCTCTTCTTCCGTTGGTTCAACCCTAACAATAGGTTGACGTTTTCCTTTCCCGAAGTCTTTTTTGCCTCCACCTTGTGCAGGTTGAGAGCCTATTGGAGTTTGCCCGGCTTTTTGACCCGGTTTAATTCTTTTTCTCTTGTTTTTACCTTGCGAAGGGGTTGCAGAAGGAGTAGCAGTCGCTTGTTTTTGTTCGGCTTTTTTCTCCTCTTTCTTTTTAGGTTTTGTCTCAAATTGAGACAAATCTACCTTTTGACTTACTATCTTAGGCCCTGTAAGTTTTTGATACTTTGTTTCGTATTTTTCTTCAACTACAGGTGCTTCTTCTGTTTTTACCTCTTCTTTCTTGGGTTCAGGCTGTAGTATTTCAGGTTCTACAACCTCCTGCTTCGGTGCTTCTTTTTCGGTTTCTTCTTGCGGAACTTCCTGCTTAGTAGTAGTCGTAACCGTTTTTTCTTCAACCTTCGGGGCTTCTTCTTTTTTCGGTTCTTCTTTTTCTTTCTTCGGCTTGTCAAGGTCAATAGTACCTACTCGCTTAGGTCCCGTAAGGGTTGCCTTTGCTCTGATAACTTCGAGTTTCTTAGCCTCTTCTTCAAGTCTTCTTTGCTCCTCTCTTTCTCTTTCGAGTTTTAGGGCTTCTTTTTCTTTTCTTTTTTCTTCCCCTATCTCAATAGAAGCTACTTTGCGATCTTTATCAGAGGCAAATTCGTTAAAAAGAACATCGTAAACGTCTCCCGTAATCTTTGTATTTGGGCTTGATTCAATCTCAATACCCTTTTCTTTCAGATAGTCCACAGCCCTATCTAAAGAAATATTAAATTCCCTTAAAATTACGTTTAATCTTATTGGTTTTCTTTCAGACATACAATCCTTTGGTTGTTAAACCCTTTAATTTGTTTAACTGATAATTTTTTAAATATACTACTTTTTTTAAAATTGCTTCGCTTTAAACTTACAATACTAAAAATTTTATTCTTCGTCTTCAAATTCTTCTTTAAGAATTCTGATTACTTCGCGAATAGTTTCTTCTTCTAAATCTGTTCTGCGAACTAAATCATTGATATCGTGTTTCAATACACTACGAGCCGTATCCAATCCGATTTTTGCGAATTCATCAATAATCCAGCCGTCAATTTCATCTGAAAACTCTGTCAATTCAACATCGTCTTCTTCTTGAGGAACACCTTCACGAATAACATCCAGCTCATATCCCGTAAGCATTCCTGCTAAACGAATGTTTTGTCCGGCACGACCGATAGCTTTTGATACTTCTTCCAATTTCAGATATACTTCTGCTCGTTTGTTTTCTTCATCAATTTTGATAGAAGAAACTTTTGCAGGGCTCAGTGCTCTGGCAATATACAACTGTGTATTGGTCGTATAGTTTATTACATCAATATTTTCATTTCCTAATTCACGTACAATTCCGTGAATACGAGATCCTTTCATCCCCACACAAGCTCCCACAGGGTCAATCCTGTCATCATACGAATCTACCGCTACTTTTGCTTTTTCTCCCGGAATACGCACTACCTTTTTAATGGTAATCAATCCGTCAAAAATTTCAGGAATTTCTTGCTCAAACAATTTTTCCAAAAACTTCTCAGAGGTTCTGGACATAATAATCTGAGGTTTATTTCCTTTAAGGTCAACTTCTTCAATAATTCCCTTAATGGTATCTCCTTTGCGGAAAAAGTCTGACGGAATTTGTTTTTCTTTCGGAAGAATAATTTCATTCCCTTCATCGTCGAGCAAAATTACAGCTTTATGACGTACGTGATGTACTTCTGCCGTATAAATTTCACCAACAAGCTCTTTAAAGTGTTTATACAGATTAGTATTATCGTGTTCGTGAATTTTAGAAATCAGGTTTTGACGCAAAGCCAAAATAGCTCTTCTTCCCAAATCCACTAACTTTACTTCTTCTGACACCTCTTCGCCTACTTCAAAATCAGGCTCAATTTTACGAGCTTCAGTAAGTGTGATTTGCTTATTTTCGTCTTCCAATTCATCATCCTCTACAATTTCTCTACGTCTCCAAATCTCCATATCTCCCTTATCCGGGTTGATGATGATATCGAAGTTATCGTCTGACCCATACTTCTTTTTTAAGGCTGTTCTGAAAACCTCTTCCAAAATAGCCATAAGCGTTACACGATCTATCAGCTTGTCGTCTTTAAACTCCGAAAACGATTCGATTAGTGCGATATTTTCCATCTTTCTGTTTTGTTTCTTTAAAATACAATTATCACTTTTGCCTCTTTTATGTCCGAATAAGGAACTTCTACTTTGTGTTGAACAGTTTCTTTACCTTTTCCTACTTTTTTAGGTTCTCTTGAAGACCATTCCAAAACTATAAAGTCATCGGTTGCGTCTGTTAAGGTCGCTTCGATTTTATTTCCGTCATTAGTTTTAACCTCAAGTTTTCGACCAATGTTCTTTCTATATTGTCTTACAAACTTCAGAGGTGAGGTAGCTCCTGCCGAAGCCACTTCTAACGAAAAATCTTCTTCTTCTCTGTCCAAATTATGTTCTACAGCGCGACTAATATCAATACAATCCTGAAGTGTTACTCCATTATCTCCGTCAAGAGTGATGTTAATTTTATTTCCTTCAGAAATTGTTAAATCTATCAGGAAAATTGAAGGCCTTTCTTCTAAAGCCTTGTTTAATAACTCTATAACTTTCTCTCTAAACATTTTCGATTATTTCTATGAAAAGAGGCACGATACTCGTGCCTCTCATTTATCTTTTCGGTAAATAACTGCGCAAATATACAACAATTTATTTATTCTACCAAATAACTTCCTGTAATTTAAAAATTTCCTTATAAAGAACTCCTCAGATCATTAAATTTATATTTGACCTATCCAATGAAATTCTATCTTTTTCATCAAAACAAAAATCTCAAATAAAAACTTCGTCAA